>JACDQK010000049.1 GCA_015657645.1 Novosphingobium sp. | reverse complement strand
GCCTGCCCTCGCCGTCGGGATCGGGATTTCGCCCCGATGCCAAGGACCAGCCGGGTCAACGCGCTCTATGCCGTCAGGCCCAGCTTGGCCTGCCCGACCGCGACTACTACCTGGTCGACAGCCCGCGCAACCAGGAGATCGTCACCAAGTACAAGGAATACCTGACCTTTGTGGCGGGTGAACTGGGCTATACTGATCCGGCTGCGACCGCGACGATGATCTTCAACCTTGAAAAGAAGATGGCCGCCCAGAACTGGGACCGTGCGCTCGGCCGCAACCGTGATCTGACCTATAACAAGATGTCGATGGCCGATTTCCTGGCCTTGGCGCCCGATGTGCCGCTGAAAGCGGCGCTGGATTCGCAAGGCGTGGGTCAGGCCAAGGATATCATCGTTGCCCAGCTCCCGCCGACCGCGGAAGAGCTGGCTGCCGCCAAGTATACGCCCGAAATGGCCGCCAAGCTGGGCGGCGGGGTGCCGGCCCTGGCGCGGATGATCGGCACCGAGCCGCTCGAAGCCTGGCAGGCCTGGCTCTCGGTCATCTACGTCTCGAACCGCGCCGCCGTGCTGCCCAAGCGCTTCGACGAGGCGCAGTTCAATTTCTACAACAAGTTCCTGGCCGGCCAGCTGGAACAGCGCCCGCGCTGGAAGCGCGCGATCAGCGCCGCCGAAGGCACGTTGGGCGAACTGACCGGCAAGCTCTATGTCGAGCGCCACTTCCCCGCGACGCACAAGGCGGCGATGGACAAGCTGGTCGGCAACCTGCGCACGGCCATGGCCTATAACCTTGAGAACCTGACCTGGATGGGTGCGGAAACCAAGGTCGCGGCCAAGGCCAAGCTCGATGCCTTCTCGCTGAAGATCGGTCACCCGGCCAAGTTCAAGGATTACAAGGGGCTCAACGTCACCCCGACCAGCGCCTTTGCCAATGCCGAGGCGGCCGGGCGCTGGTTCCAGGCTGACCGCGTGCGGCGGCTTGGCAAGCCGTCGACCGGACCGAATGGTTCATGACCCCGCAAACGGTGAACGCCTATTACAACCCGACCGGCAACGAAATCGTCTTCCCGGCCGCGATCCTGCAGCCGCCGTTCTTCGCGCTGGGCGCTGACGATGCGGTCAATTATGGCGCGATCGGTGCGGTGATCGGCCATGAAATCGGCCACGGCTTCGACGACCAGGGCTCCAAGTCCGATGGCGATGGCAACCTGCGCGACTGGTGGACCCCGGCTGACAAGGCCAACTTCGAAAAGCTGACCGGGGCGCTGGCCGATCAGTACAGCAAGCTTTGCCCGCTCGACGATGGCAAGACCTGCATCAACGGCCGGCTTTCCCTGGGTGAAAACATCGGCGATGTCGGCGGCCTGAGCCTGGCCTACCGCGCTTACAAGCTGTCGCTCGGCGGCAAGGAAGCCCCGGTGATCGACGGCTTTACCGGTGATCAGCGGTTCTTCATGGCCTGGGCCCAGGTCTGGCGCACCAAGTTCCGCGAGGCGGCGCTGCGCCGCCAGCTGCAGACCGGGCCGCACTCGCCGGGCATGTACCGGATCCTCGGCGTGGTCCGGAACTTCGATGAATGGCACAAGGCCTTCGACGTCCAGCCGGGCGACAAGATGTACCTGCCGCCCGAACAGCGCGTCCGGATCTGGTAAAAAACGGCCATAAAGCGCGGGCGCGGCTTGACTTGGCTGCGCCCGCCGCGTTGATCGCGTTTCCATGGACACGATCGTTACCGCCATCCTGCTCGGCATTGTCGAAGGCCTGACCGAATTCATTCCGGTCTCCTCGACCGGCCACCTGATCCTGGCCGCCGAGATTTTCGGCTATGATGCCGAGGTCTGGAAGGTGTTCAACGTGGTGATCCAGCTCGGCGCGATCCTCGCCGTGGTGGTGCTTTACTGGCGGACCTTCTGGGCGGTCGGCATGGGCTTGCTGCGCTGGCGCCCGGAAAGTGTAGCCTTCCTGCGCAATATCCTGCTCGGCTTCCTGCCCTCGGCGGTGCTGGGCTTTGCGCTCAAGGACTATATCGACATCATGCTGGGTAGCCCGATGGTGGTGGCCTGGGCGCTGTTGATTGGCGGCATCGCGATCCTGGCGATCGAAAAGGTGGCCAAGCCCGGCCCGGCCAGCGGCGTCGCGCAATTGCCCGCGAAGCAGGCGCTCGGCGTCGGCTTCATCCAGTGCCTGTCGATGATCCCGGGCGTCAGCCGTTCGGGCGCGACGATCATGGGCGCGCTGGCCATGGGGATCGAGCGGCGCACCGCGGCCGAGTTCAGCTTCTTCCTCGCCATCCCGACGATGATGGGCGCCACCACGCTGGAACTGTGGGACGCCCGCGCCAGCCTGGCGGGCGGGATGGGCCCGGTCGGCTGGACCGAGATTGCGGTCGGCTTTGCGGTCTCGTTCGTGGTCGCCCTGGCGGTGATCAAGGCCTTCGTCGCCTTCGTCAGCCGCGCCGGCTTCGCGCCGTTCGCGTGGTACCGGATTGTGGTCGGGATCCTGGCGATCTGGCTGCTGTCGCGTTGACCCAGCCTTAGTGCGCGGCGCCCCAGCTCAGACCCGTGCCGATCTCGACGCCGAGAGGTACTGACAACGGCACGGCCGGCTCGGCTGCGCTCGACATTACTGCTTCGATCACCTTGCTCGCCGCCGGGACATCCGACTCGGGCAGTTCGAACACCAGTTCGTCGTGGACCTGCAGCAGCATGCGGACATGGCCGAGGCCGGCCGCTTCCAGCGCGGGCATCATTCGCACCATGGCCCGCTTGATGATGTCAGCGCTGGTGCCCTGGATCGGCGCGTTGATCGCGGCGCGTTCGGAGCCGGCACGCTCGTTGGGGTTATTGGAGCTGATCCGCGGGAACCAGCACTTGCGGCCGAACAGTGTCTCCGAATAGCCATTGGTCCGCACGCTCTCGAGCGTCGAGTGAATATAGTGACGGATGCCCGGGAAGCGTTCGAAATAGCGGTCGATCATCGCCTGGGCCTCGTCCGAGGAGACGCCCAGCCGCCCGGCCAGCCCCCAGCGCGAGATGCCATAAAGGATCGCGAAGTTGATCGTCTTGGCCCGGCCGCGGGTGTCGCGGTTGACCTCGCCGAACATCTCCATCGCGGTGCGAGCATGGATGTCCTCGCCTCCCGCGAAGGCCTCCTTGAGTGCCGGGACATCAGCCATATGCGCGGCCAGGCGCAGTTCGATCTGGCTATAGTCGGCGGCGAGCAGGACGTTGCCGGGTTCGGCCACAAAGGCCTCGCGGATCTGGCGGCCAAGCTCGGTGCGGATCGGGATGTTCTGCAGGTTCGGCTCGGTTGAGGACAGCCGCCCGGTCTGCGCCCCGACCAGGCTGTAGCTGGTGTGGACCCGACCGGTCTCCGGATTGATCGCCGCCTGCAGCGCCTCGGTATAGGTCGAGCGCAGTTTCGAGAGCTGGCGCCATTCGAGCACCTTGTCGGCAATCACCGCGCCTTCGCCGGACAACCGCTCGAGGATGCCCTGGTCGGTCGAATATTGCCCGGTCTTGCCCTTCTTGCCGCCCTTGAAGCCCAGCTTGTCGAACAGGATTTCGCCGAGCTGCTTGGGGCTGCCGATGGTGAAGGGCTGGCCAGCCAATTCGTGGATCTGGCCCTCCAGCTTGGCGATTTCCTCGGCGAAAGTGGCGGAGAGGCCGGCCAGCTTCTCGCGGTCGACGCGGATGCCGTGGCGCTCCATTTGGGCCACCACCGGAACCAGCGGGCGGTCGACCCGCTCATAGACCCGCGTCGCGGCCTCTTCGGCCAGGCGCGGCTTGAGCAGGCGGTGCAGCCGCCAGGTTACCTCGGCATCCTCGGCGGCATATTCGGTCGCCCGGTCAAGCGGCACTTCGCCAAAGGGAATGGCCTTCTTGCCGGTGCCGCACAGGTCCTTGAAGGCCAGCGTGGTGTGGCCCAGGTGGCGCGTGGCAAGCTCATCCATCCCGTGGCCGCCGCCGATCCCGTCGATCGAACGGCCGGCGTCGAGATCGAAGCTCATCACCATGGTATCGTCGATCGGGGCAACCGCGATGCCGTGGCGGGCCAGGACGTTGAGATCGTACTTGGCGTTCTGGCCGATCTTGAGCACGGCCTCGCTTTCCAGCAGCGGCTTCAGCAGGGCGATGGCGCGGGCCTTGTCGACCTGCACCGGCCGCTCGGCAAACATGTCGGTCCCGCCGTGGCCCAGCGGGATATAGCAAGCGTCCCCCGGGCCGAGCGCGAGGCTGACCCCGGTCAGGTCGGCGCGGATCGCATCGAGCGCGCTGGTTTCGGTATCGAAGGCCACCACCCGCGTCGCCATGGCCCGCTCGATCCAGGCGGCCAGCGTCGCCTCGTCCTGCACGCAGACATATTGACTGCGATCGATCGGCGGCAGTTCAGGCAGGGGCTGGCGGTTGCTGCCGGCCACTGGCGCGGCGGCAGCCGTAACCGCCTTGGCCGGATTGAGATCGACCCGCCGCTCCGGGCTGCCGCGCCCGTCACCCAGCCGCTTGAGCAGCGAATTGAAGCCGTGCTCCTCGAGGAAGGCGGCCAGCGGATCGGGCGGGATCGTGTCGAGCTTGAAATCGTCAAGCGCCATCGGCAGCGCACAATCTTCCTTCAGCGCCACCAGCACCCGGCTGAGCCGCGCCATTTCGGCCTGTTCGATCAAGCTGTCGCGCAGCTTAGAGGGCTTCATCTCCGGCGCAGCAGCAAGCGCGGCCTCCAGGCTGCCATGCTCCTGGATCAGCTTGGTCGCCGTCTTCGGCCCGATCCCGCGGATGCCGGGAACATTGTCGACCGCATCGCCCATCAGCGCCAGCACATCGCCGACCAGCTCGGGCGGGACGCCGAACTTTTCCTCGACCTCCGGAATGCCGATGCGGACGTTCTTCATCGTGTCGAGCATGTCGATGCTGGCCGCGCCGTCAGCGCCGACCAGCTGCATCAGGTCCTTGTCGGAAGAGACGATGGTCACGTCCCAGCCGCGTTCCGTGGCGGCGCGGGCGTAGGAGGCGATCAGGTCATCGGCTTCCAGCCCCTGCTCCTCGATGCAGGGCAGGCTGAAGGCGCGGGTGGCATCGCGGATCAGCGGGAACTGCGGCTTCAGGTCCTCCGGCGGGGGCGGGCGGTTGGCCTTGTACTGGTCGTAAATGTCATTGCGAAAGCTCTTGCCGCTGGCATCGAGGATCACCGCCAGGTGCGTCGGACCATCGGCCTTGTGCAGATCGTCGGCCAGCTTCCACAGCATGGTGGTATAGCCATAGACCGCGCCAACCGGCACGCCCTGCGGGTTCGTCAGCGGCGGCAGGCGGTGATAGGCGCGGAAGATATAGGCCGATCCGTCGACCAGGTAGAGATGCTGCTTGGGCTCCATTGTGGCACCCTAGCAGCGCGACGGGCAGGGCGGTAGCGCGCGAATCGAGCCATCCCCGGCGCGCGATTCGAGCCGGTCACAAGCCTGCCACATTCGGCGTTTAACTCGGCAAAGCGCAGGAAATGCACAGCCTTCGGCGGGCTGATGCGACAATCTCTTGCATCGCTTCGCGAAGCGCACTAATTGTGCCCGCGAAGTCTACCGATAAGGTTGGCTTTCCGTTCGGCTGCCCGGAGTAATTCCGGCGACCGCGCGTGGTCCACTCGCTGTTCAAGGAATACCATTCATGCGCAAGATCATTCTCGCCGCTGGCGCCGCTCTCGCTCTCGCCGCTTGCTCGCAGGAAAAGGCTGACGACGCCGCTGCCGCCGCTTCGGACGCTGCCACCGCCGCTGCTTCGGACGCCGCTGCTGCCGCCACCGACGCCGCTGGTGCCGCTTCGGAAGCCGCCACCGACGCTGCTGCCGCTGCTTCGGACGCCGCGACTGCCGCTGCTTCGGACGCTGCTGCTGCTGCTTCGGACGCTGCCAAGAAGATGTAATCTTCGCCGCACGGCAAAAGATCGGGGCGCGGGGGGCAACCTCCGCGCCCTTTTCTTTTGCCGCCCGTTTAAGCGATCGATTAAATTTGTCCTTGCCTTGCCGCCACGCCCTCGGCACCTTGCCGGCATGACGGGGCTGGATGAACTGACACAAGGCCTGACCACCGCGCTGGCGCGGATCGGCCTGCCCGCGCCGGAGGGGCTGGAACGGCTCTCGGGCGGGGCCAATATGGAATCATGGCGCTTCCAGGCCGGCACTGCCACCTGCGTCCTGCGCCGCGCCCCTTCGCTCGAGATGATGGCTGGCCGGCCGATGGACCATGCCGGTGAAGCCATGGTGGTCCGCGCCGCCCGCGCTGCCGGGGTCATGGCGCCCGAGGTACTGGTCGAACTGGCGCCGGAAGACGGGATCGGTTCGGGCTATGTCATGCGGGCCATTTCCGGTTCGCCCGATCCCAACGCCTTTCTGGCCGAAGCCGATCCGGCCGTCGGGATCCGCGATATCGCCCGCGAGCTGGTGGCGGTGCACCGGACTGACACCGCCGGCCTGCCCCCGCCCGTGATGGACACCGCCGTGGCGCTGGGTGAACTGCGCCGCCGGTTCCTTGAATACGGCGGCGATCGGCCGATCCTCGCGCTCGCGCTCAAGTGGCTGGAGGCCAACCTGCCGCCGCCGGTCACGCCCAAGCTGGTCCACGGCGATTTCCGCCTCGGCAACCTGATGTTCGAGCATGGCCGCCTGACCGGCGTGCTCGACTGGGAGCTGGCCCATCTGGGCGACTGGCATGAGGACCTGGCGTTCGGCTGCATGACCGTCTGGCGCTTCTCGCGCCCTGACCGGCCCGGCTATGGCCTGACCTCGATTGCGGAACTGGCGCAGGCTTACGAGGAGGCCGGCGGCGACAGGTTCGACCCCGCCCGCTTCCGCTTCTGGACGATCTACCGCACCTTCTGGTGGGCATTGGGCTGCCTGCAGATGGGCGGCTATTGGCGCGATGGGCATGACCGCTCGGTCGAACGCGTGGTCGTCGCCCGCCGCACGGCGGAGCAGGAGCTCGACCTCTTGCTGCTGCTCGAAGACCTCGCGCCCGAGGAAGAGCGCCAGCGTCCGCTCCCCCCGGCGACCGAACCGCTCCAGCCCGGCACCGGCGAGCCCAGCGGGGCTGAAATCCTCACCGCCATCTCCGAATGGCTGGCTGCCGATATCAAGCCGCTCGTTTCCGGGCGCGGCAAGTTCGACCTCGCCGTCGCCCGCAATGCGCTCGGCATCGTCGCGCGCGAGCTTGAACAGCGCCCGGTCGCGACTGATGCCGCGCTGACAGCCGAGATCATGGCGGGCCAAGCCGACCTCACCACGCCGGGCCTGCTCGCCCGCCTGCGCCGCATGGCGCTCAGCAAACTTTCTGCCGACATGCCGAAATACCCAGCGCTCGCCGCCGCGCGCGCCAAATGGGAAACCTGAGAGAGGAACCGCCTGATGGACTTTGCGCTCCCCGCCGACCTGCTCGCCTACCTGGACGAGCTTGACGCCTTCATCGCGGCCGAGATCAAGCCGCTGGAGCAGCAGGATGACAACATCCGCTTCTTCGATCACCGCCGCGAATATGCCCGGACCGATTTCGAGAACCAGGGCCTGCCGCGCCACGAATGGGAGCAGCTGCTGGTCGAGGCGACCCGCCGCGCCGATGCGGCCGGCCACTGGCGCTTTTCCGCGCCCAAGAAGTACGGCGGCAAGGACGGCTCGAATCTTTGGATGGCAGTGATCCGCGATCGCTTTGCCGCCAAGGGGCTGGGCCTGCACAACGACCTGCAGAACGAGCACTCGATCGTCGGCAACTTCCCCTTCGTCGCGATGTTCGAGCATTTCGGCACGCCCGAGCAGCAGCAGGAATTCATCCTCGGCGGCTTCGCGCGCGAACGCCGCACCGCCTTTGGCCTGACCGAACCCGATCACGGCTCCGACGCGACCCACATGGAAACCCGCGCGGTGCGCGAGACCCGCGATGGCGTTCCCGGCTGGCGGATCGATGGCCGCAAGATGTGGATCACCGGCATGCATGTCGCGACCCACTGCGCCGCCTTCTGCCGCACTTCGGGCAAGGATGGCGATGCCAAGGGCATTACCTGCCTGCTGGTTCCGGCGGGGACCCCCGGCATGGTGGTCGATGAGTATATGTGGACCTTCAACATGCCGACCGACCACCCGCGGATGCATTTCGAAAACTGCTGGGTGCCGGAAAGCGCCGTGCTGGGCCCGGTCGATGGCGGCCTGTCGATCGCCCAGTCCTTCGTCCACCAGAACCGCATCCGCCAGGCCGCCAGCTCACTCGGCGCGGCGACCTATTGCGTTGAGGAATCGGTCAAGTACGCCCGCCACCGCAAGCCGTTCGGCCAGGACCTGGCGCGCAACCAGGGGATCCAGTTCCCGCTGGTCGAGCTTGCCACCCAGTGCGAGATGCTGCGCACGCTGATCTACAAGACCGCCTGGGAAATGGATCAGCTCGAGCACAAGGAGATCGAGCACAAGCTCTCGGACAAGATCTCGATGTGCAATTACTACGCCAACCGGCTGGTCTGCGAGGCGGCCGACCGGGCGATGCAGGTCCACGGCGGGATCGGCTATTCGCGCCACAAGCCGTTCGAGCACATTTTCCGCCACCACCGCCGCTACCGGATCACCGAAGGGGCGGAGGAAATCCAGATGCGCAAGGTGGCGGCTTACCTGTTCGGCTACCTTGGGCCGCGCAAGGCGCTTTACGCCTAACCGGACCCGAGTCACCCGCCTGCCACAGGCGGCGCGCAAAATGCTTGCGCGCCGCCGGCCCCGGCTTGCTGAAAAGTGCTGAAATTGCTTTAGCTGCAGCGGTCTTACTGCCCGTGCGGGTCGCCATGCTGCGCCGGGTGAACAAGGGGAATACTGATGCGATCGACTTTCCGCCTGTCCTTGCTTGCTTCGCTGTCCGTGCTGCCGCTGGCCGCGCCCGTCGCGGCGCAGGACGATGCCGCCGATGGCGCCGAAGAACAGGTGATCATCGTCACCGGTACCCGCTCGACCGCCCGCACGGTTGAAGATTCGCCGGTGCCGGTCGATGTCCTCTCGGGCGAAGCGCTGACTGAGGGCGGTCAGGTCGAAACCAACAAGATCCTCAACAAGCTGGTCCCCAGCTTCAACTTCCCGCAGCCGGCCATCGCCGACGGTTCAGACGCGCTGCGCCCGGCCACCCTGCGCGGCCTGGGCCCGGACCAGACGCTGGTCCTGATCAATGGCAAGCGCCGCCACGTTTCGGCCCTACTCAACATCAACGGCACGGTCGGGCGCGGTTCGGCTGCAGTTGACATGAACACCATTCCCGCGCTGGCGATCGACCGGATCGAAGTGCTGCGTGATGGCGCCTCGTCGCAGTATGGTTCGGACGCCATCGCCGGGGTGATCAACATCCGCCTCAAGAAGGCCAGCGAAGGCGGCCGTGCGGCGATCAGCTATGGCAAGTATGACACCACCATTTCAGGCGTCGCCAATGTCACCGGCCTGGCGCTGACGGGCGGTGCGCCCTCGCTCGACCCGACCGACAACCGCTACTTCGCCGCCACCACCGATGGTGAGCGCAAGGTCAGCGATGGTGAGAGCTATTCGATCGCCACCAACGTCGGCCTGCCGTTCTTCGGCGTCGAAGATGGCTACATCAACTTCACCGCCGAATATCGTCACCGCGGCAATACCAACCGCCAGGGCTTTGACCTGCGGCCGAACTACATCCGCCCGACCGCGACCACCTGGGATCCGCGCGAAGTCACCTTCAACCGCCTCCAGTTCCGCTTCGGCGATCCGAAGGCCGATGACTTCATCCTGTTCGCCAACCTGGGCGTGCCGATCGGCGATTCGCTCGAGCTCTATGGCTTCGCCAGCTACAACCAGCGCGATTCGCTGAGCGCGGCGAACTATCGCCAGGCCAATGCCGCCGCCAACCGCGATTTTTCGGTACTTGCCCCGAACGTGGCGCCCAGCAATGCCAACTTCGTCGGTCTGACCCCGGACGGCTTCCTGCCCTTCATCCAGTCAGACCTGACCGACCGGGCGTGACCATCGGTGTGCGCACCACTGCGGGTGAGTGGAACGCCGATACCTCGCTGACCTGGGGCCAGAACAACTTCGACTACCGCGTCGAAGGTTCGCTCAACACCAGCTTCGGCCCGTCGAGCCAGCGCAGCTTCGATGCCGGCGGCCTGGCTTATCGCCATGCCATCGCCAACCTCGATCTCAGCCGTGAGTTCGACCTGGGCTTTGCTGGCCCGCTGACCCTGGCCTTCGGCGGTGAATATCGCGCCGAACGCTTCATGATCCGGCCGGGCGACCGCCAGTCGTGGGCTACTGGCCCGATGTTCCAGGCTTCGTTCACCGGTACGGCCGTGTCCTGCGCCGCGGCTACGGGCGTGTTCAATGCCACGACCAGCGTCTGCAGCTTCCCGGGCCGCGCGGCTCCCGCCGGGGCCCAGGGCTTCCCGGGCATCCCGGCCAGCAGCAACACCAATGTGAAGCGCAGCAACGTCGCCGGTTATGTCGAGCTTGATGCCGAGCTGGTCGATGGCCTGACCGCCACGGCCGCAGCCCGCTACGAGCACTATTCGGACTTCGGTTCGACCCTGACCGGCAAGTTCGCCGCCCGTTACGAGTTCACCCCGGGCTTCGCCCTGCGCGGCTCGATCTCGAACGGCTTCCGCGCACCGTCGCTGCACCAGCAGTACTTCACCACCACCTCGACCAACTTCATCGCCGGCCTGCCGGTCGATATCTCGACGGTGGCGGTCAGCAGCCCGGTTGCCCGGGCGCTGGGCTCGAGGGACCTCAAGCCCGAAAAGTCGTTCAACCTCTCGGGCGGTTTCACGGCCAACCCGGTTTCGGGCCTGACCCTGACGGTCGACTACTACAACATCCGCATCAACGATCGCGTCGTGCTGACCGAAAACCTCGGCGCGGCGGGCAGCGGCACGGCGGCGGTCAATGCCGCGGTCAAGGCCGTGCTCGATGCCAACGGGTTCAACTCGGTCGGCGCGGCGCGCTTCTTCATCAACGGCCTCAACACCCGCACCCAGGGCGTCGATGCCGTGCTGAACTGGCGCCTGCCGATCGAAGGCGTGGGCAAGTGGAACCTGACCGCCGCCTACAACTACAACAAGCAGCAGATCCTGGCCCGCAAGAACGATCTTGGCCCGCTCGCCACGATCCCCGGCCTGATCCTGTTCGGCCGCGTCGAAGGCCTGCGCTTCACCGAAGGGCAGCCGCGCGACAAGGTCGTGCTGAGCCTCGATGGCGATGTCGGCATGTTCGGGCTGACCGCCCGCACCACCCGCTATGGCAAGGTCACCTCGCCGGGTTCGGCCAACCCGACCGCGGGTGATCCGCTGACTGCCTATGGCCCGGACGATATCTTCCTTGGTGCCAAGTGGATCACGGACCTGGAGCTGCGGGTCAAGCCGATGGAGCGCCTGAGCCTGGCAATCGGCGCAGACAATCTGTTCGACGTCTATCCGGATCGTTCGCCCTTCGGCGCTCGTCCGGCGGCGATTGGCGGGGTCTATCCGGCCAACCAGCAGTACATTCCGTTCTCGATCTTCTCGCCCTTCGGCTTCAACGGCCGCTACCTTTACGCGCGGGCCAGCATCGAGTTCTAGAGCTTCACGAGCTGGAGAGGGGGAGGGCGCTCGGGGTCAAACCCGGCGCCCTTTTCCTTTGGTCGTGACGGCGTGAAAGCGGGCAGCCAGCGGCCCTGGCAATCAGCGCGACGCGGTGCGGCGCAGGCTTGAGCTTTCGGTCAGATAGCCATCATAGACCGCGCGGCTGATCGCGGCGATCCGGTAGTCGCGGTTGGGCTTGCCGCCCTGGCCGGTGACATAGACCGCAATGGCAATCGCGCGGCCATCCGGGGTGTTGATGATGCCGACGTCGCTTGAGGTGTTGCTCAGCGTGCCGGTCTTGTGCGCGACGCGCGCGTCCTGCGGCAGCATGGCGGGCAGGCGGCGCTTGCCGGTCACGCAGCGTTCCATCGCGCCGAGCAGCACGTTGCGGCTTGAAGCGCTGAGCCAGCGGCCCTGGTGCAGGCCGGCGAGCAGCTGGACCATGGCCAGCGGGGTGGCGCTGTCGCGCAGGTCGACCGTGGTGGCCGGGTTGAATTCGCCATCGTCGCGCACCAGCGTCGCGATGTCGCGGTCAAGCCGCATGCCGGACAGGCCGGCCTTGCGCATCCAGCGGTTTACGGCTGCCGGACCGCCGACAGCGGCCAGCAGGGCATCGGTGGCGGGATTGTCGCTGCGGGTGATCGCCAATTCGATCAGGCCCTGCGCAGTCAGCATGGCGCCGGGACGAACCGGGGCGGCGGTGCTCGAGAAGCGGGCCGAACGCTGCGGAATCATCAGCGGGAACCGGTCGCTGAGCGCCAGCTTGCCCTGATCGACCAGGTCCAGATAGGTCGCGGCGATCGCGATCTTGCTGGTGCTGGCCATCGGGAAGGGCTGATCGCCCAGAACGGCGACGGTGCGGCCGGTGCCCAGGTCCATCGCGGCCACGCCGATCCGGCCCTGCGCCGCATCGGCCAGGCTGGCGACGGTGGCTTCAAGGCTGCCGCCATAGCTCGTGACCGGGCGGACCGGGGCAACGAAGGGGCGGACAGTCGGCTGGACTTCGCGCGGGGCGCGCAGTTCCTTGCCGAAGACCTTGTCGAATTCAGAGTGGAAATCATTGGCCTGCGCGGCCCCGGCCGGCAGCGCCAGGGCGCTGACCACGGCCAGACCGGCCAGAAGGCGAGGGATGCGGGTGTTCTTCACCGAAGCAGCGATAGGCCAAACATGGTTTCAGATTGTCTAACGCGACTGGCCCGTCCACCGCCTGCGCGACGAGTTGACCGCCTGATGCGGGGAATTGCCGTAAAACCACCTAGAATGGCCATTGGAGCGACGCCGCGACCAGACTGGAAGTTTCTTGCAGGTAGCAAAAGGCGGGAGGAGTTGCTCCTCCCGGCCCCTGATGTGCTTGGCTGGATGGCCGGACTTAGAAGTCCATGCCGCCCATGCCGCCCATGCCGCCGCCGGGCATGCCGCCCATGGCCGGCTTGTCTTCCGGCTTTTCGCTGATCGCCGCTTCGGTGGTGATCAGCAGGCCGGCAACCGAAGCCGCGTCCTGGAGGGCAGTGCGGACCACCTTGGTCGGGTCGATCACGCCGGCCGCCACGAGGTTTTCGTAGACGTCGGTCGCAGCGTTGAAGCCCTGGGTTTCGTCGTCTTCGCGCAGCAGGTTGCCCGACACCACGGCGCCATCATGGCCCGCGTTGGTGGCGATCTGCTTGACCGGGGCGGTGATCGCGCGGCGCACGATATCGATGCCCTTGGTCTGGTCGTCGTTGGCGCCCTTCATGCCGGCCAGAGCCTTGGTGGCATAGAGCAGCGCGGTACCGCCGCCGGGGACGATGCCTTCTTCAACCGCAGCGCGGGTCGCGTGAAGGGCGTCGTCGACGCGATCCTTGCGTTCCTTCACTTCGACTTCCGAGGCGCCGCCGACCTTGATCACGGCCACGCCGCCGGCCAGCTTGGCCAGACGTTCCTGCAGCTTTTCCTTGTCGTAATCGCTGCTGGTGGTTTCGATCTGGGCGCGGATCTGTTCGACGCGGGCCTTGATCTCATCAGCCGGACCGGCGCCATCGACGATGGTGGTGTTGTCCTTGTCGATGGTGACCTTCTTGGCCTGGCCGAGCATGCCGAGCGTGACCGTTTCGAGCTTGATGCCCAGGTCTTCGCTGATCATTTCGCCCTTGGTCAGGATTGCGATGTCCTGCAGCATTGCCTTGCGGCGATCGCCGAAGCCCGGCGCCTTGACGGCAGCGATCTTCAGGCCGCCGCGCAGCTTGTTGACGACCAGGGTGGCCAGCGCTTCGCCTTCGATGTCCTCGGCGATGATCAGCAGCGGACGGCCCGACTGCACCACGGCCTCGAGGATCGGCAGCATCGACTGAAGCGACGACAGCTTCTTCTCGTGGATCAGGATGTAGGGGTTATCCAGCTCGACAGTCATCTTGTCGGGGTTGGTGATGAAGTAGGGCGAGAGGTAGCCGCGGTCGAACTGCATGCCTTCAACGACATCGAGTTCGAATTCGAGGCCCTTGGCCTCTTCCACGGTGATCACGCCTTCCTTGCCGACCTTTTCCATGGCTTCGGCAATCTTGTTGCCGACTTCGCTGTCGCCATTGGCCGAGATGATCCCGACCTGGGCGATTTCCGACGAGCCTGAAACCGGCTTGGAGCGCTTGACCAGGTCCGCGACCACGGCGGTCACGGCCAGATCGATCCCGCGCTTCAGGTCCATCGGGTTCATGCCGGCGGCAACCGCGGTCATGCCTTCGCGCACGATCGCCTGGGCCAGCACGGTGGCGGTGGTGGTGCCGTCACCGGCCTGGTCGTTGGTCTTGCTGGCGACTTCGCGCAGCATCTGGGCGCCCATGTTCTCGAACTTGTCCTTGAGTTCGATTTCCTTGGCGACGGAGACGCCGTCCTTGGTGATGCGCGGTGCGCCGAAGCTCTTGTCGATCACGACGTTGCGGCCCTTGGGGCCCAGGGTGACCTTCACCGCATTGGCGAGGATGTCGACACCAGCGAGAATGCGCTCACGCGCGTCGCGGCCGAATTTTACGTCCTTGGCAGCCATTGTTCAGTTCCTTCGAATATTCCGGGATGAGAAAGTTCAGGAGATCGCTCAGCCGATGATGCCGAGGATGTCCGATTCCTTCATGATCAGCAGGTCTTCGCCATCGAGCTTGACCTCGGTGCCCGACCACTTGCCGAACAGCACGCGGTCGCCCACCTTGACGTCCGGCTTGATGCGGTCGCCGTCTTCATTGTAGGCGCCATCGCCAACGGCGATCACTTCGCCCTCGGCCGGCTTTTCCTTGGCGCTGTCAGGGATAATGAT
>JACDQK010000048.1 GCA_015657645.1 Novosphingobium sp. | reverse complement strand
CCGGTGCCCTGGCGATGATCTGGTCGATCTCCTAGCCAGATCAGCGCGCCTTCGGTATAATTAGTCCTCGCTGCGTTCGAGAGGCTGGCAAAGGGCTTGGGCTTGCGCGCGGCGAAGACCGGATCGCTGCCGGTATCCTCAACTGAGCGCCAGCGGCGGCCGGGCTGTTCGGCAAAGTTGCCGGCCCAGGTGGCGAGCATGCCCAGCACCACGTCCTTGCCCTGCAGGCCAGACCGAGCGGCCAGGACGCTGCCCCAGAACTGGTCCTGGCCTTCATAGGTCCACAGCAGGTCACCCTGCATCGGCTGGCGATAGTCCGGCGTCCACAGCCGCGCCGGACGGCGGAACTTGCCAATCCACGAGTGCGCATATTCGTGGGGCAGCAGGTTGCGGTCCCACTCGTACTTGTCCCACTCGGTAAAAGCGCCGGGCTCCAGCTGGTTCTCGCTCGAGCGGTGGTGCTCAAGGCCAATCCCGCCCATCCGGTCGGTCAGCGCGAGGAGGAATTCGTAGCGATCGAAATGGTTCGCGCCAAAGGCCAGCCGCGCTTCGGTCACCAAGTTGCGGTGCAGCTCGATCTGTTCGGGCTTGGCGGCGAGCTGTTCGGCCTTATCCGCCACCACATTGAGCGTGACGTTCTGGCCCAGGTCCCACTTGGCGAAATGCTTGCCGGCAAACAGCGGCGAATCGACCAGCACTTCGTAGGAATGCTCGCCCCAGGACCAGCGGTTGCCCTCGCGCTTCAGCCCGTCGAGCGCGCCGGCAACGGTCCAGCCGGCCGGCACAGTCACGCTCGGCCGCACCTTGATCTGGCGGACGTAATGCCCGGCGGGATAGAGGCTCATCTTTTCCCACTGCAGGTTGAGCATTTCCTGGGTCATGGTGATCCGGCCCTCGGCGCTCTGCAGCGGGCTGGTGTGGATGAACCTGGCGGTCACGTCCCTGGCGCCGGCGGGCACTTCGACGTGGAAGGCATTGACCTCAACCGGATCGCGCTTCCAGCGCAGCAGTTGCCCACCGGCAGTAAACGTCACGTCGACCAGCTCGGCCAGCGGCCGCGCGGCCGTGGTTGCCAGGCAGCCACTGCGGGAACAGCAGGGTCAGCTTGGTTGTGCCGGGGGCGACGGGCACAGTCTGGGTGACGCGGTAGACCCCGCGCAGCGTATCGGTGGCATCGATATCGAGCACCATCGTCCCGCCCGGATAAGGCACGTCGGCGGCGTCCGGGACCTGCTGCGAAAGCGGCACGGCGGTCGGGGCCGAAAGGGTGGCGGAGAGGGCCGGGGCGGCAAGTAGCAGGCCCAGTGCGGCGAGAGCGGGTAGAGTGCGACGCGTCATGGACGTTGTCCTTGGCGGCATCTGCGCCATCCCGCAAGATTCGCCTGCGCTCTTTTCGATCTGCACCGATCCGGCTAGGGGCAAGCCCCATGAGCACACCACAGGCAATTCGCGGCACGCAAGACATCTTCGGCGCAGAGGCCGAGGCTTTCGCCCACGTGGTCGAAACCTTTGAGCGGATCCGCAAGCTCTACCGCTTCCGCCGGGTCGAAATGCCGGTGTTCGAGAAGACCGAGGTGTTCAGCCGCAGCATCGGCGAGACCACCGATGTCGTCTCCAAGGAAATGTACAGCTTCGAGGATCGCGGCGGGGATTCGCTGACCCTGCGGCCCGAATTCACCGCCGGCATCTGCCGCGCGTACCTGACCAACGGCTGGCAGCAATATGCCCCGGTCAAGCTGGCGACCCACGGCCCGCTGTTCCGCTATGAGCGCCCGCAAAAGGGCCGCTACCGCCAGTTCCACCAGCTCGATGCCGAAATCATCGGGGCGGCCGAACCGCAGGCCGATGTCGAGCTGCTGGTCATGGCCGATCAGCTGCTCAAGGAACTGGGCATTGCCGATGGCGTCACGCTGATGCTCAACACCCTGGGCGACGGGGCCAGCCGCGAGGCCTGGCGCGCCGCGCTGGTCGAGTACTTCCGGGGCGTGAAGGGCGATCTGTCCGAAGATTCGCAGGACCGGCTGGAACGCAATCCCTTGCGCATCCTCGATAGCAAGGACCCGCGCGACAAGGTGTTCACCGATGCCGCGCCGAAGATCGACGATTACCTTAGCGGTGAAGCGCAGGACTTCTTTGGCAAGGTCACCAGTGGGCTGGACGCCGCCGGCGTCGCCTGGACCCGCGCCCCGGCCTTGGTGCGCGGCCTCGACTACTATCGCCACACCGCGTTTGAATTCGTCACCGATCGGCTCGGCGCACAGGGCACCGTGCTGGGCGGCGGGCGCTATGACGGGCTGATGGAAAGCCTGGGCGGCGCGCATACGCCGGCAGTTGGTTGGGCTGCGGGGGTTGAGCGGCTGGCGATGTTGGTCGCCGACGCCGGACAGGTCAGTGCAGACTTGCAGGATGTTATCCTGGCGATTGAGGACGATGCTGCGATCGGCTTCGGGATTGGTGCGCTCAAGGCGCTGCGCAGCGCGGGCCTGTCGGCTGACATGATTGCCACCGGCTCGCCGCGCAAGCGGTTTGACAAGGCCTCCAAGCTGCCGTCGCGGGTGCTGGTTGGCGTCTCGCTGCGCGATGGCAAGATTGCCTGCAATGCCCGCTCGGCCGATCATGCCGAGGTGCTGGCCCGGGTCAATGCGATGCTGGAAGCACTCAGCGCCTGATGTCCGTCCCCGACACCCGGCTCCGTCAAATCTCCGCCCGCTTCGCCGAACTCGAGGCGCGGCTCGCTTCTGGCCAGCTCGAGGGCAAGGACTTCGTTGCCGCCAGTCGCGACTTTTCCGAGCTGGAGCCGGTCGCGCGGCTGGCGGAAGAGGTCATGGCGATGCGGGCCGAACTCGCCAGCCTGGCCGAGCTCGACGATCCCGAAATGCGCGAGCTGGCCGAGGAAGAGATCGAGCGGCTGAAGGCGCAGCTGCCCGAAGCCGAGCACCGGCTGTCGATCGCCATGCTGCCGCGCGATTCGGCCGACAGCCGCTCGGCCATGCTCGAAATTCGGGCCGGCACCGGCGGGGACGAAGCGGCACTGTTCGCGGGCGACCTTTACCGGATGTACGAGCGCTTTTCCGCCGAGCACGGCTGGCGGATCGAGCCGGTCAGCATGAGTGCGTCCGAAGTTGGCGGCTTCAAGGAAGTGGTCGCGCAGATCACCGGCAATGGCGTGTTCGCGAAGCTCAAGTTCGAAAGCGGCGTCCACCGCGTCCAGCGCGTGCCGGTGACCGAAAGCGGCGGGCGCATCCACACCTCGGCGGCGACAGTTGCGGTTCTGCCCGAACCGGACGAAGTCGACGTGCAGATTGAGGACAAGGACCTCAAGATCGACGTCTACCGCGCTTCGGGCGCGGGCGGGCAGCACGTCAACACCACCGATTCCGCCGTGCGGATCACCCATCTGCCGACCAATACTGTGGTGACCTGCCAGGATGGCCGCAGCCAGCACAAGAACAAGGAAAAGGCGATGCAGGTCCTGCGCGCCCGCCTGTTCGAGGCCCAGCGCGAAGCCGT
>JACDQK010000004.1 GCA_015657645.1 Novosphingobium sp. | reverse complement strand
CGTCGGGATAGTGCTCGCGATCGTTGCGGGTTTCGTCGCATTGGGAACGCTCGACACCACGCTGGTGCTGGTTGTGCTCGGCCTTATCGCCGGCCTCAGCCTGGCGGTTGATCGCATGGTCCTGACCGGCGTGATGGTGCTGGTCCTGCCCGCCGTTGGCGCTGCAGTGGCGATAATACCTGGGATCGGCGCACAGCTTATGGCAGTCACCGGGAACCTCGCCATGCTGGCCGCAGCCTCGCTCGGCACGGCTTTCGCGCTGGTTATTTACGAACGCGTCAAGAGCGATCTTGGCAGCCTGACGGCAAAATAACGCCGCAATACCAACCCGGCAGGTCCGCAGCCAAGGTTGCGGACCTGCTTCGGGCTGGGGCGATCAGGATAGCGCCGCCTTCACCAGCCCGCTCGCCTTGCCCATATCCAGCTGCGTCCCGTGCTTCGCCTTGAGCGCAGCCACCACCTTGCCCATGTCCTTCATCCCCGCCGCGCCGGTTTCGGCGATGATTGCGGCGATGGCGGCGTTGACCTCGTCGTCGCCCATCTGCTGGGGCAGGAACTCTTCGATCACGGCCAGCTCGGCCTTTTCGATCTCGGCCAGTTCCTGGCGGCCGCCCTGTTCGTAGAGCGTGATCGATTCGCGGCGCTGCTTGGCCATCTTCTGCAGAACGTCGGTCACCAGCACGTCATCGTCGGGCAGGTTGGCGGCGGTGCGCAGCTCGATATCCTTGTCCTTCAGCTTGGCCAGGATCAGGCGCACGGCAGCGAGGCGGCCCTTGTCGCCAGACTTCATCGATTCGATCTGGGCGGCCTTGATGGTATCTCTCAGCATTATCTCTCTCAGCATTTTGGCGAGGATTGGGGAAAGAACCCGCCTAGCCGGATTTTAAGCCGTTTCATAGGTTGACGCTGGGGGTCATGCACTCTAGCGGCGATGCCTTAGCGACATCGCTGGAACCCCATTACTCGGAGCGCCTCCCCATGGCCGACGCCGCCTCTTCGCACGCACCTCAACCACAGGGTGCGACGGGAGTCCTTGTGCTCGCCGATGGCGCAGTCTTGTGGGGCCACGGCTTCGGCGCAAGCGGCGCAGCGGTGGGTGAAGTCTGCTTCAACACGGCGATGACCGGCTATCAGGAAGTGATGACCGATCCGTCCTATGCCGGGCAGGTCGTCACCTTCACCTTCCCGCATATCGGCAATGTCGGCGTGAACGAGGAAGACCTGGAAAGCCACGTCGATGGCGCGGTCGGCTGCGTGGTGCGCGAAGACGTCACTGCGCCCAGCAACTTCCGCTCCGAAGGCACCTTTGGCGATTGGCTGGCGGCCAAGGGCAAGATCGGCCTTTCCGGTATCGACACCCGCGCGCTGACCCGCCGAATTCGCCTCTCTGGCGCGCCCAATGCGGTGATCGCCCATGCGCCGGACGGCAAGTTTGACATTCCAGCCCTGATCAAGCGCGCGCAGGACTGGCCGGGGTTGGAAGGCATGGACCTCGCCCGCGCGGTCAGCCGCGACGAAATCGAGAACTGGGAAGGCAGCGTCTGGCGGCTTGGCCACGGCTATGGCCGCAGCCCGCATGACAAGCGGCCCCACGTGGTCGCGATCGATTACGGCGCGAAGGACAACATCTTCCGCAACCTAGTGAAGGCTGGGGCCAAGGTCACCGTCGTGCCCGCGCAGACGCCGCTAAGCGGTGTGCTGGCGCTGGAGCCGGACGGGGTATTCCTCTCCAACGGCCCGGGCGATCCGGCCGCGACGGGGGCTTACGCCGTGCCGGTGATCCAGGGCCTGCTGGAGCGCGATATTCCGACCTTCGGGATCTGCCTTGGCCACCAGATGCTCGGCCTCGCCGCCGGTGCCAGGACCACCAAGATGCACCAGGGCCACCGCGGCGCGAACCATCCGGTCAAGCGGCTGGAAGACGGCGTGGTGGAAATCACCTCGATGAACCACGGCTTCGCGGTCGATAACACCGCGCTGCCGGACAATGTCGAGGAAACCCACGTCAGCCTGTTCGACGGGTCGAACTGTGGCATCGCGGTCAAAGGCAAGAAGGCCTTCGGGGTGCAGTACCACCCTGAGGCCTCACCGGGGCCGATGGACAGCTTTTATCTGTTCGAGCGGTTTGTGGGGATGTTGGGGTGAATAGGGAGCAACTCGAGATTCTGGCCGCATCGGCGGTTGATCTGATCGCCGGGACTCAGACGCTCGAATATAAAGGAAGCATTTCAAATATATACGAGCGTCTCAAAGATAAATGGCCTGGAGAATTTGGATATGAGGACCTAAAAAAGTCCCTTCAGCTTCTGGTTATAACAAATACTACGTTCTTGAGAGATGATGAAATAAGCAGCGATCTCGTCAGAATATCGCCATATAAGTTTCACAAATACTTCGAAGATCATGATACCGGTTCTGCAGCTAGAAATTATGAGCAGTTATATCAGTATCACCATTTGGGTTCGGAATGGTTAAGTAAGGCTTGGTCAAAATACATCAGCGACGCTGCGTCGCCGCAAGATGACTTTGCTGTTATAGATCAAGATGAAGAAGCAAGGGGCGATGCTCAATTGGCGCTTCTGGAAATTGAATCCTCTATTTTGCGTGGCAATGAAGAGGGTTTGATATTTGGTGATGATAAAGAAGCCGTTGCTGAGGAGGTTGGCATTCTTCGAATGGCAATCTCAAAATCGAAAGTCCGTGTTCAAGCCGTTAAGGAAATGGCTAAGAGAACTCTTGGATACATCATTGAGAAGGCTTCTGGTGCCGCTATTGCGGAGTTGGCCAAGAAGGCGCTTCAGCAGATTTTGGATTGGCTAACTTAGATGCCCAAACGCACTGACATCTCCTCGATCCTCGTCATTGGCGCTGGCCCGATCATCATCGGCCAGGCTTGCGAGTTCGACTATTCCGGAACGCAAGCGATCAAGGCGCTGAAGGAAGAGGGGTACCGGGTTGTCCTGGTCAACTCGAACCCGGCGACGATCATGACCGATCCGGAATTCGCCGACGCGACCTATATCGAGCCGATCACGCCCGAGATCGTCGCCCGGATCATCGAGAAGGAGCGGCCCGATGCGGTCCTCCCCACCATGGGCGGGCAGACCGCGCTGAACACCGCGCTGGCGCTGTTCAACGACGGCACGCTGGAGAAGTTCGGCGTCAAGATGATCGGCGCCGATGCCGATGCGATCGACAAGGCCGAGGACCGGATGCGGTTCCGTGAGGCGATGACCAAGATCGGGCTGGAATCGGCCGCAGCGGCATTGCCCACAATGTCGAGGAAGCTTTTGCCGTGCTTGAACGCACCGGCCTGCCATCGATCATCCGCCCCAGCTTTACCCTGGGCGGCACCGGCGGCGGCGTGGCCTATAACAAGGCCGAGTTCGAGCATATCGTCCGCACTGGCCTGGATGCCAGCCCGACCACCGAGGTCCTGATCGAGGAATCGCTGCTCGGCTGGAAAGAGTACGAGATGGAAGTCGTCCGCGACCGGAACGACAACTGCATCATCATCTGCTCGATCGAGAACGTCGATCCGATGGGCGTCCACACTGGCGATTCCATCACCGTCGCCCCGGCGCTGACGCTGACCGACAAGGAATACCAGATCATGCGCAACGCCAGCCTGGCGGTGCTGCGTGAGATTGGCGTCGAAACCGGCGGTTCCAACGTGCAGTTCGCGGTCAATCCCAAGGATGGCCGCCTGATCGTGATCGAGATGAACCCGCGCGTTTCGCGGTCCTCTGCGCTGGCTTCCAAGGCCACCGGCTTCCCGATCGCCCGCGTCGCCGCCAAGCTGGCGGTGGGCTATACGCTGGACGAGCTGACCAACGAGATCACGGGGGCAACGCCCGCCAGCTTCGAACCCAGCATCGACTACGTCGTCACCAAGATCCCGCGCTTTGCCTTTGAAAAGTTCAAGGGCGCTGAGCCGCTGCTCTCCACCGCGATGAAATCGGTGGGTGAGGTCATGGCGATCGGCCGCAACTTCAAGGAATCGATGCAGAAGGCGCTGCGCGGGCTGGAAACCGGGCTAGACGGCTTCAACCGGATCATGAGCCTGGAAGGCGCCGGCCGCGATGCCATCGTTGCCGCGCTATCGCGCCAGACGCCGGACCGGCTGCTGATCGTCGGCCAGGCCTTCCGCGAGGGCTTCACGGTCGAGGAAGTCCAGGCGATCACGCACTACGATCCCTGGTTCCTGCGCCACATCCACGAGATCATCGCCGAGGAAACGGCGATCATGGAAAACGGCCTGCCGAATGACGCGGCTGGTCTGCGCCGCCTCAAGGCGATGGGCTTTTCTGACAAGCGGCTGGCCGTGCTGGCCGTGCGCGGGATCCATGTCGCAGGCGGGATCGGTGAAACCTCCGCCCGCCGCTCTGGCCTGCTCCACGATGCCCTGCGCGCCATGGCCGGCGCGACCAGCGAGGAAGAAGTGCGCGAGCTGCGCCAGCGGCTGGGCGTCCACCCCGTGTTCAAGCGGATCGACTCTTGCGCGGCCGAGTTCGAGGCGGTCACGCCTTACATGTACTCGACCTACGAAGGCCCCAGCTTCGGCGCGCCGGAATGCGAATCCGCGCCCTCGAACGCCAAGAAGGTCGTGATCCTTGGCGGCGGTCCAAACCGGATCGGGCAGGGGATCGAGTTCGACTATTGCTGCGTCCACGCCTGCTTCGCGCTCGAAGAGGCGGGCTATGAAACGATCATGGTCAACTGCAACCCGGAAACGGTCAGTACTGACTATGACACCTCAGACCGGCTCTATTTCGAGCCGCTGACCGGCGAGGACGTGCTCGAAATCCTGCGCGTCGAGATGAGCAAGGGGCAGCTGCTGGGCGTGATCGTTCAGTACGGCGGCCAGACCCCGCTCAAGCTGGCGCAGACGCTGGAAGACAACGGCGTGCCGATCCTGGGCACTTCGCCCGATGCGATCGACCTCGCCGAAGACCGTGAGCGCTTTGCCGCGCTGGTCAACAAGCTGGGCCTCAAGCAGCCGCTCAACGGCATTGCCCGCAGCCGCGATGAAGCCGTGGCGGTGGCCAACCGGATCGGTTACCCGGTGCTGATGCGGCCGAGCTACGTGCTGGGCGGTCGGGCGATGGAAATCGTCGATTCCGAAGCCCAGCTCGATGACTATATCGCCACGGCGGTGCAGGTTTCCGGGGATTCGCCGGTCCTGATCGACCAGTACCTGCGCGATGCGATCGAATGCGATGTCGATGCATTGTGCGATGGCGATCAGGTCGTCGTCGCTGGCGTCATGCAGCATATCGAGGAAGCCGGGATCCACTCGGGCGATTCTGCCTGCACCCTGCCGCCCTACAGTCTGCCGGCCGAAATCGTCGCCGAAATGGAGCGTCAGGCCGATGCACTGGCCATGGCGCTGGGCGTGCGCGGCCTGATGAACGTGCAGTTCGCGGTCAAGGACGGCACGGTCTATCTGATCGAGGTCAATCCGCGCGCCAGCCGGACCGTGCCCTTCGTCGCCAAGGCGATCGGCCAGCCGGTTGCCAAGATCGCGGCGCGGGTCATGGCGGGCGAAAAGCTCAAGGACTTCCCGCCGTTCAAGCGCGAGCTGCCATATATGGCGGTCAAGGAAGCCGTCTTCCCTTTCGCGCGCTTCCCGGGCGTCGATCCGGTGCTCAGCCCGGAAATGAAGTCCACCGGCGAAGTCATGGGGATCGATACCAATTTCGCCACTGCTTTTGCCAAGGCGCAGCTGGGTGCGGGCATGGTCCTGCCGCAGGGCGGGGTGGTGTTCGTTTCGGTCAAGGATACCGACAAGCCGGTGATCCTGCCGGCGATCAAGCAGCTGATCGACCTGGGCTTCAGCATCATCGCCACCGGCGGAACGCAGCGTTACCTGGCCGCAGCCGGCCTGCCAGTCGAAGCGGTCAACAAGGTGGCCGAAGGGCGGCCGCATATCGTTGACCGGATCATCGATGGCGATGTGGCGCTGATCTTCAACACCACCGAGGGCTGGCAGAGCCTGAAGGATTCGCAGTCGATCCGCGCTTCGGCGCTGACCGGCAAGGTGCCCTACTTCACCACGGCGGCGGCTTCGGTCGCCGCGGCAGAGGCGATTGCGGCGATGCGGGGGGCGAAACTTGAAGTTCGCAGCCTGCAAGACTATTATGCTTGAGTAGATCGCGTTTCCCCCACATCGCGACTGACCGGCCTGCAATCCCCATGGGATGCGGGGCAGGGTTCTAGTCACTACGCGGGCTGACAGAGGAAAGAGACGTAGAATGGCAAGTGTTGAAAAGCTGCCGATGCTGGCGGAAGGCTATGAGCGGCTGATTAGCGAGCTCAAAGCACTGCGCGAAGAGCGGCCGCTGATCGTCGACGCCATCGAAGAGGCGCGCGCCCACGGCGATCTTTCCGAAAACGCCGAATATCACGCCGCCAAGGAGCGTCAGGGCCAGGTCGAAATGTCGATCGCGGACCTTGAGGACAAGGTTGCGCGCGCGCAGATCATTGATCCCACTACGCTTTCGGGCGATCGGATCATCTTCGGCGCGACTGTCACCCTGCTCGACGATGATGACAAGCCGGTGAAGTACCAGATCGTTGGCCCCTATGAGGCGGACGCCAAGATCGGCCGGATCAGCTACAACTCGCCGCTCGGCCGCGCCCTGATCGGCCGCCGGGTCGAGGACGAGATCGAAGTGACCGTGCCTGCGGGCGACCGGTCCTATCTGGTGCAGAAGATCGAATTCGTCTGATCCCGGAACAGGTCCGGGATGACATCAGTCCGGCCGCTTGAGCTGTTCCGGCTCGAGCAGGCGGTGCAGGTGCACCACCACATACTTCATTTCGGCGTCATCGACCGTGCGCTGCGCCTTGTCGCGCCAGGCTTCTTCGGCCTCGGCATAGGTGCCGTAGACGCCGACCAGGTCGAGCGCGGCAAGATCGGTGAATTCAAGCGTTTGCGGATCGCTGACGCGACCGCCCATCACGAGGTGGAGTTTCTGGCTGCTCATCGCAAATATCCCGGGGGAGGGTGGATGGCGCGCCTTTAGCGTCCCTTGCGTTTCGCGCAAGGGGGGAGCCGCTTATTTGCGGACGCGCGCCGCCAGCTTGATCGCTTCGCGGGCGATGGTCGCCCCGGTTGAGCGCGCGGTGGTGCGGACCTGCTGCGAGCCTTCCTTGGCCAGCGTCAGGCCCTCGCGGCCGGCTTCGCTGGCGCGCTCACCCGCCTGCTTGCTCAGTGCCAGCCCGATTTCGCCTGCGGCGATCGCCAGGCTGAGCGCGCGCTTGCCGAACTTGCTCCCGGTCTCTTCGGCGCCAATGCCCCGGCCAGCAGACCAACTCCTACGCCGGCAGCAACGGCCAGCCACGGATACTCTGCCACCAGCGAGCGGTAGTCCTCAGGCGGATAGGCGTCCTTGGCGGGCAGTGCGGGCCGCGCGGTGCTATCCCGGTCAAGTCGATCCTGCGAGGCGGCAATCTTCGCGGCGATCCGTTCCTGGCGGGGTTCGAGACTGCTCATTGCGCCTGCTCCTCTGTTGTTTCGGCAAAGTCGTCATTGGCGGGTTCGGGCTGAACGGGAGCTTGCCCGCCGCGTTTTGCGGTAATCAATTCCAGCAAGGGCGCGCGAAAGGCCCAGGCGATCAGTGCGGCTACGGTCGCGGCGATCAGGCCCTTGTTGTCCTTGGCCACGGCCACCGCCTCGTCGGCGATGGCCAGGGCGTCACCCTTGGCCTTGTCGATCATCCGGCCTTTCACGCTGCGCGCCGAGAGGTCAGCCTTGACCTGGCCCAGCCGGCTATCAAACAGCGCCCGGGCGGCCTTGCGGTTAGCCCGATCGGTTTCAAACCCGCTCATGCGGCCTCGTCCTCGCTCAGCCGCCGCGTCATCGCCTGCCAGCGCCGCGCGGCAATCCAGCCGCTCAGTCCAGCCGCACCAAGCAAACCCAGCACGACAACCAGCGTTGCGCCCAGACCGCCGATCAGCGGGGCCAGGATCAGCAGCAGGCCCATGACCAGCGCCATCAGCGCGAAGAACACCAGGCTGAGTGCCAGGGCGATCCAGCCGGCCATGGATTTGGCCGTTCGCCCGGCAAGCGCGGCGCGGGACTTCTGGTAGGCCAGTTCGGCTTCCAGCAGGGTCCGCCCGTCTTCGACCAGCGCGCGCACGTCTTCGACCAGCGAGCGGTCAGCCGCGTCGGTCGGCGCGTCCTTCACCAGCGGAGGATCGGGTTGTTCCATCGGCCGCTACCGGCAATCAGCGCCGGATCAGGCCTTCGGCGTACCCTTGAACAGCCGGGCAATCAGGAAGCCAACGGCCGCCGCAATGCCGACCGCGAGGCCCGGGCTCTTGCGGACGAATTCCTTGGCATCGTCACCCAGCTCGTTGATGTCCTTGGAATCGAGCTTGGCGGCCGATTCCTGCATGGTCCGGGCGGCGGTGCGGGCATAGTCGCCATAGCGGGTGCCCAGCTTCTCATCGATCGTGGTGGCATTGTCGCCAACCAGCTTGCCGATCGTGGCGATCGCATCGCTGGCCTTGGCCTTGCCATCCACGGCGAGGTCGGCAGCGCGGACCTTGGCCTGGCCGGCGATGTCCTTGGCTTCATCGACCCAGTCGGCGCTCTTGGTTGAGAGTTGGTCGCGATAGCCTTCGGCCTTGGCCTTGGCTTCGGCGGTCAGGGCGGTGGCGCCGGCCTTGGCCTCTTCGATCGCCTTGGTGAACTTCGCCTTGGCTTCGCCGTTGCCGGCCGCTGCAGCCTTGGCGGCGGGCTTCCTGGCAGCCGGCTTGGCCGTTGTGGTCTTCTTGGGGGCGGGGGTCTTCGCCATGGTCTTGGCCCTTTCTGTACCGCAAGATGCGGCAATACATGTGAATGTGGGGGCGCCGTAGCGGCGCTGCAAGCCCGATTATGCTGCAATGCACCTTGCCTGCCAAGGCTCCGCTGCTAAGGAGCGCCCAACCGAGGCATACGAAGGGTAAATCAGCCATGACCGCGATCATCGATATCCACGCCCGCGAAATTCTCGACAGCCGTGGCAACCCGACGGTTGAGGTGGACGTTTTGCTCGATGATGGCTCGTTTGGCCGCGCTGCCGTGCCTTCGGGCGCCTCGACCGGTGCGCACGAAGCGGTCGAGCTGCGCGATGGCGACAAGGGGCGCTATCTCGGCAAGGGCGTGCTCCAGGCGGTCCGCGCGGTGAACACCGAGATCAGCGACGCCCTGCTGGGCCGCGATGCCGAAGACCAGCGCGATATCGATGCAGTAATGATCGAGCTCGACGGGACCGAGAACAAGGGCCGGATCGGCGCGAACGCCATCCTCGGCACCTCGCTCGCCGTGGCCAAGGCCGCCGCCAATGCCCGCGGCCTGCCGCTTTATGCTTATGTCGGCGGCGTTTCGGCCCATGTCCTGCCGGTGCCGATGATGAACATCATCAACGGCGGTGAGCATGCCGACAACCCGATCGATTTCCAGGAATTCATGATCATGCCGGTCGGCGCGCGACCCTGGCCGAAGCCGTGCGCTGGGGCGCAGAAGTGTTCCACACGCTGAAGAAGGGCCTGCACGAAAAGGGCCTGGCGACCGCCGTGGGTGACGAGGGCGGCTTTGCCCCGAACCTGTCCAGCACCCGCGCCGCGCTCGACTTCATCATGGCCTCGGTTGAAAAGGCCGGGTTCAAGGCCGGAACCGACATCAAGCTGGCGCTGGATTGCGCCGCGACCGAGTTCTTCAAGAACGGCAAGTACGAGATCAGCGGTGAAGGCCTCTCGCTCAGCCCGGTCGAGATGGCAGATTACCTCGCCGCGCTCTGCGCCGACTATCCGATCATCTCGATCGAAGACGGCATGAGTGAAGACGATTTCGAAGGCTGGAAGGCCGTGACCGACAAGATCGGCCACCAGGTTCAGCTAGTCGGTGATGACCTGTTCGTTACCAACCCCAAGCGCCTGACCATGGGCATTGGCAAGGGCCTGGCCAACTCGCTGCTGGTCAAGGTCAACCAGATTGGCTCGCTCTCCGAAACGCTCGACGCGGTCAGCATTGCCCAGCGCAATGGCTACACCGCCGTCATGTCGCACCGCTCGGGCGAAACCGAGGACGCGACCATTGCCGACCTGGCGGTCGCCACCAACTGCGGCCAGATCAAGACCGGCAGCCTCGCCCGGTCGGATCGGCTCGCCAAGTACAACCAGCTCATCCGGATCGAGGAAGAGCTGGGGGATGCGGCGGTCTATGCCGGTCCAGCCGCCTTCGGACGCCTCGCTTAAGTCCATTGCCAGCCTCTCTCCGGTG
>JACDQK010000047.1 GCA_015657645.1 Novosphingobium sp. | reverse complement strand
GCGCTGCGCCGCGCCTCGGCCAAGCGGATCACCGCCGTGCTGCCCTATTTCGGCTATGCCCGGCAGGACCGGAAGCCCGGCCCGCGTACCCCGATTTCGGCCAAGCTGGTCGCCAATCTGATCACCACGGCCGGCGCCGATCGCGTCCTCGCGGTCGATCTCCACGCCGGGCAGATCCAGGGCTTTTTCGATATCCCGACCGACAACCTTTACGGTGCCCCGGTCATGGCAACCGATATCCTCGAGCGCACCGGCGGCGAGAATCTGATGGTTGTTTCGCCCGACGTCGGCGGCGTGGTCCGCGCCCGCGCGCTGTCCAAGCGGATCCACGATGCCCCGCTCTCGATCGTCGACAAACGCCGCGACAAGCCGGGCTCGTCCGAAGTGATGAACATCATCGGCGATGTGAAGGGCTGGGACTGCATCCTGATCGATGACATCATCGATTCGGGCGGCACGCTGTGCAACGCGGCCGAAGCGTTGATGGAAGCAGGGGCCAAGAGCGTCACGGCCTATCTGACTCACGGCGTGCTCTCGGGCAAGGCGGTCGAGCGGGTGACCAATTCGGCGCTCAAGGAGCTGGTCATCACCGATTCGATCCAGCCGACCGACGCGACCAAGGACAGCCCCAAGATCCGCATCCTGCCGATTGCCCCGCTGATCGGCGAAGCGATTCGCCGGATTGCCGATGAAAGCTCGGTCTCGAGCTTGTTTGACTAGCGCCATGGCCGACGGCAACCTTATCCAGGCCACTCCGTTCCTCGGGGTCTCGGACATAGAGCAGGCGTTGAGCTTCTACTGTGATGTGCTCGGCTTTGGCTGCTTCATAAAGCAGCGCGGTTATGCCTATCTCGAACGCGAAAGGGTTGGTCTGCGGCTGCTGGAGCTTGATGACGATGCACCTAACCCATTTGGGTGCAGTCATGTCTACATCGACCTGATCGACGCGGCAGGGCTCTATGGCGAACTGGCTAATGCGATCACCGCGCTGCCTCCTGAGCGGCGCGGCGGGCTTCGCAACCTGCCCTATGGCCAATGCGAATTTTGGGTTCGCGATCCCGATGGCAATCTCGTCACCTTTGGCGAAGGTATCGGAGCGAATGCTCACCAATGGGATTACCGCCTTGAACCTCGATAACGACATCGCCCTGGCCCACCGCCTGGCCGATGCCGCGCGGGCCGCGATCCTGCCGCATTACCGCGCCGGGCTGACCAGCGAGCGCAAGGCCGATGCCTCGCCGGTGACGCTGGCGGACCGTGCGGCGGAAGAGGCGATGCGGCGGATCCTCAAGGCCGAATGCCCGCGCGATGCGATCCATGGCGAGGAATTCGGCGCGGAGACTGGCTCGTCGGGCCGCACCTGGGTGCTCGATCCGATCGACGGCACTACCTCGTTCCTGATCGGCCGCCCGATCTTCGGCACGCTGATTGCGCTGGTGGTCGAAGGCTGGCCGGTGCTGGGCGTGATCGACCAGCCGGTGCTGGACGAACGCTGGATTGGCGCGACTGGCCAGCCGACCTTGCTGAACGGCCAGCCCGCCCGCACCCGCCTGTGCCGCGAACTCAGCGATGCGACGCTCGCCACCACCGGGCCGCACTATTTTGACGACCATGATGGCGGGCACTTCATGGGCCTGGCCGCCAAGACCGATCACCGCCGGATGGTTATGGGCGGCGATTGCTATAATTACGCGCTGCTGGCCTCCGGCCATGTCGACATCGTCTGCGAAGCCAATCTCAAGCTGCATGACTATGCCGCGCTTGTTCCTGTCGTGGAGGGGGCTGGGGGCACGATGTGTGACTGGAATGGCGATCCGCTCCATGCTGCCTCTTCGGGCCATGTCCTGGCGCTGGGCGATCCGGCGCGGCTTGATGACGTGGTCGAAGCGCTCGCCTGCCACCATTAGCCTCCGGGCGCACACCGGTTACCGATGTGACCTTTTTGCGACAGGCCTCTACCAAGTGACACTGCGGTAAACGCAGACTCTTGCGCCGATTCCTCTCTCGGTCCAGCAGTCGCCCACCAGGATCGCAAGCCGGAATTCCCGGCAGATCCAAGGGAGGAACCATGCAGAAGAAGTTCGAAACGCAGCTGGCCTATCGCCTGCTCGCTGGCGCCGCCATGCTCGCGCTCACCGTCCCGGTCCATGCCCAGGAAGCCGAAGAGGCGATCGATGGCAACGAGATCGTGGTGACCGCGACTAAGCGCAACGAAACCATCCAGGACGTGCCCTTCTCGATCGCCGCTGTCACTGCGGCTGACATCCAGAAGACCGGCGCGGGCAACATCGAAGACATCGCGCGCAATGTTGCTGGCCTGACCGTCCAGAACCTCGGGCCCGGCCAGAGCCAGGTCTCGGTGCGCGGCGTTTCGGCCGGCCAGATCGTTCGCGACCAGCCGGGCGTGAAGGAACAGGTTGGCGTCTACCTCGATGAATCGGTGGTCTCGCTCTCGCTGTTCACCCCCGATTTCGACCTGTTCGATCTCAACCGCGTTGAAACGCTGCGCGGCCCGCAAGGCACGCTGTTCGGTTCGGGTTCGGTTGGCGGTACGGTCCGCTACATCACCAACCAGCCGAAGCTGGGCGTGACCGAAGGCAAGATCGAAGCCGGCATCAACACCTTCGAAGGCGGCTCGCTGGGCTATGGCGCCAAGGGCGCCGTCAACGTGCCGATGGGTGAAAAGGCCGCGCTGCGCCTGGTTGCCTATGGTGAAAAGTTCGGCGGCTTCATCGACGCGATCGGCCCGGCCGGCGGCGAGGATGTCAATGACGGCCGCCGCTTCGGTGGCCGCGTCAGCCTGCTGCTCGAGCCGAGCGACGGCATCCGCATCACCCCGCGCATCATCTATCAGGATGTCCAGGCCAATGGCTTCAACCGGGCCGAGCGCTACAATCTCTATTACAACCCGCTGATCAACATCAATCAGGTCCTGCCGGAGAACACGCAGTACCTGAAGCTGCGCGAACAGTTCCGCGACAAGACCACCCTGGCCGATCTCAACGTGAGCATCGACCTGGGCGAAACGATCGCGCTGACCTCGGTCACCAGCTACATCAACCGTGACATCCTGGTCAGCCGTGATGCCTCGGCGCTGACCGGCTCGGTCTATGTCTCGTTCGCCGGTGCGGCGGCTGCTGCGGCAGGCGGTGCTCGGCTCGATTCCAACCTGCTCGACGCCACCAAGCTGAAGCAGTGGACCCAGGAACTGCGCCTCGCCTCGACCGGTGAAGGCCCGCTGCAGTGGGTCCTCGGCGGCTTCTACAGCCATGTCGATCGCACCTACACCCAGCGCCTGCCGACCCCGGGTTCGGACGCCTTTGGCCAGATCTTCCTGAACGCTGCGGCTGGCGGTCTGCCGATTTCGGCGACCTACAACGGCTTCCCCGCCAACTCGCCCTACAACGCCGACATTCCCTACACCATCAAGCAATACGCGGTGTTCGGCGAGGCGAGCTACGAGTTCGGGCAGTTCAAGCTGACCGCTGGTGGCCGGTACTACGACTTCAGCGAAACGCGTGACTTCATCTCGGGCGGGATCTTCGCCAATGGCGACACCTTCCGGGGTGACAAGACCAGCTCGAACGGGTTCACTCCGCGCGTGATCCTGTCGTACAAGGCCAGCGACGATCTGGCGTTCAACGTCCAGGCCTCGAAGGGCTTCCGCCTTGGCGGCGTGAACGATCCGCTCAACATCCCGCTCTGCTCGGGCGGG
>JACDQK010000046.1 GCA_015657645.1 Novosphingobium sp. | reverse complement strand
GCTTCGATCGACGCAGCCGACGAAATCGGCCTGGCGGTCGTTGCCACCACCTTCTCGATCGTCGCGGTGTTCCTGCCGGTCGGGCTGATGCCGGGCGTCTCGGGCCAGTTCTTCAAGAACTTTGGCCTGACCGTGGTGGTCTCGGTGCTGATGTCACTGGCCGTTGCGCGGATGATCACGCCGATGGTCGCGGCCTATTTCCTCAAGGCGCATGGCCAGGAAGAACATGGCAGCGGCCCATGGATGGACAAATACATCAATATCCTGCGCTGGTCGATCGATCAGCGCGAGGCCAAGGCGCTGCGCGCCGCGCTGCCCAAGGTGCCGTCGCGGTGGTGGTACTACCCCGTCTGGATCCTTGCGACGCTGGCGGTGCTGGCCGCCTTTGGTGCCGGGGCGATGATCCCGTCCAAGGTGGTCGAACAGGTCGAAGCATTGCGCGATGTGGTCCCAGGCTGGATCTCCGCCTTCGTCGGCGTAGGCATCGGGCTGGGTGCTGCCTGGGCGGTTTACCGCCTGCTGCTGCTGGTCGCCGACTTCGCCCCGCGCAGCTTTTCTGACTGGTACCGCTTCATGCACCTGCGCTGGGCTGCGCGGCGGCGTGACCACCGCGTGTGGATGCTGGGCGTCGGGCTCGGCTCGCTGGGGCTGACCGGCATCCTTTTCGTCAATATCCCGACCCAGTTCTTCCCGACGGCTGACGGCGATTTCATCCAGGTCCGCGTCGAGATGGTCCCCGGCACCACGCTCAAGCAGACCGAGGCGGTGATCGACCAGGTGGTTAAGATCGCCAAGGACCGCCCCGAAACCAACACCGTGCTGGCCCGCTTTGGCGAAGGCAACGGCCGCATCTTTATCACGCTCAAGGAAGATCGTGAAAAGAAGAGCATGGTGATCGAGCGCGAGCTGACGCCAGTGCTGCAGCAGATTGCCGACGCGCGGGTAACGATCCAGAGCTTCGGGCCAGGGCCGGGCGGTGGCACGGGCCGACCTGTTTCGGTCATGCTTTCGGGCTCCGATTCCAAGCTGCTCGATGCGACCGCGGCCAAGCTGGTGGAAGAGATGAAGGGCGTGAACGAACTGGTCGCACCGCGTATCGCGGCCGACATGCGCCGCCCCGAAGTCGTGATCAAGCCGCGGCTCGATCTGGCGGCCAGCATGGGCGTGACCACCTCTGCGCTCAGCCAGACGATCCGCATCGCCACGATCGGTGATATCGACCAGAACGCCGCCAAGTTCTCGCTGACCGACCGTCAGGTGCCGATCCGCGTGCGGCTGCCGGTCGAAGCGCGGCAGGACCTCTCGACGATCCAGAACCTTCCGGTTCCGACCACTACTGGCGGTTCGGTCCCGCTCTCGCGCGTGGCCGAAATCGGCTTCGGCTCTGGTCCGGTCTCGATTCAGCGCTACAACCAGAACCGCCGGGTCTTCGTCGGTGCCGACCTTGCCCCAGGCGTGGTCAAGGGTACGGCGATGGACAAGGTCAACAACCTGCCGGTCATGAAAGACCTGCCGCTTGGCGTTTCCAACGCGCCGTTCGGTGAGGATGAGTGGCAGGCGGAAATGGTCCGCAACTTCGGCATCGCGCTGGTTTCCGGCATCCTGCTGGTCTTCGCTGTGCTGGTCCTACTCTATCACCGCTTCGTCTCGCCGCTGGTCAACATGAGCTCGCTGTTCCTGGCCCCGCTGGGCGGGCTGCTGGCGCTGCTGCTGGTCGGCCAGCCGATGTCGATGCCGGTCTTCATCGGGATCCTGATGTTGTTCGGCATCGTGGCGAAGAACTCGATCCTGCTGGTCGATTTTGCGATCGAGGAGATGCAGCGCGGTGTCGACAAGGCGACTGCGATTATCGAGGCCGGGCACAAGCGCGCCCAGCCGATCATCATGACCACCGTGGCAATGACCGCAGGCATGGTGCCGACCGCGATTTCGGGCATGATCGGCTCGGGCGATGGGGCCTGGCGCGCGCCGATGGGCACGGTCGTGATCGGCGGCCTGATCCTCTCGACGCTGCTGACGCTGGTGATCGTCCCGGCCGGTTTCAGCCTGGCTGACGGCTTTGAGAAGCGGGCCGGACCGTGGTTGCGTAAGCGGCTGCTCAGTTACGAGCCGGGTGACGAGCACGGCACCAGGGATGGCCTCCAAGGCGGGGCCCTCCCGGCAGAGTGAGTGATCCTCTCCCCCTGACGACAGCGCGCGGCGGCCTTCCGGTCGACCGCGCGCGGCGTATGCGGCGGGCGGCGACCGGGCTGCTGGTCGTCATGGCCGGGCTCTATTTGGTTGCCCGCCAGTACCAGGGCATCCATCCGGCGATGGGCTATGTCCTGGCCTTTGCCGAGGCGGCAATGGTCGGCGGCCTGGCGGACTGGTTCGCGGTGACCGCGCTGTTCCGCCGTCCGCTCGGCCTGCCGATCCCGCACACGGCGATCGTGCCCGAGAACAAGGACCGCATCGCCGATACGATGGCCGCGTTCCTGCGGACCAATTTCCTCACCCCCCAGGTCGTGGCGCGGCGGATGCGGGGGATGAACCTCGCGGCCTCGGTTGGCAACTGGCTGGCCGATCCGCAGTCCGGCGGCTCCAGCGGCTGCGCGCCGGGGCGGCGGAAATGCTGGCCCATGTGCTTGAATCGCTCGATCCGGACCGACTTGGCAACCAGGTCCGCGGCGGCCTGTTCAAGCAGATCGACAAGCTCGAAGTCTCGCCGTTGCTCGGCCAGATGCTGGGCACGGCGATTGCCGACAAGCGCCACATGCCAGTGATCGAATCGCTGGTCCGCTGGGCCGGCCTGACCCTGGAAGACAACGAATCGCTGGTGCGCGAGCTGATCCATACCCGCGCCAATGCGATCCTACGCTGGACCGGGCTGGACGAGCGGCTCGCCAACTCGGTGCTCGACGGGCTTTACAAGCTGCTGGCCGAAGTGATCGTCGATCCCGACCACCCCCTGCGCGGCAAGATCGAGGAGGGCCTGGCCAAGCTGGCCGATGACCTGCAGCACGATCCGGAACTGCGCGCGAAGATCGAGCGGATGAAGGGCGACCTGATCGCCAACCCGGCAGTTTCGACCTGGTGGCAGGGGGTGTGGGAACGGCTACGGCTGAAGATGCTGGAGCGGCTGCGCCAACCCGAAGGCCAGATCGGCAGCCAGGCGACCGAAGCCCTGGCCGAGCTCGGCCGCCACCTGCGCGACGATCCGGCGCTCCAGGCCCAGATCAATCGCTTCGCCCGCCGCACCCTCGTCGGCGCATCGGTGCGCTATGGCGATCAGATCGTCCGGCTGGTGTCCGAAACGGTCAAGCGCTGGGACGCCCGGACCGTCACCGACCGGATCGAAGGCGCCGTTGGCCGCGACCTCCAGTTCATTCGCATCAACGGAACCATGGTCGGCGGCCTGGTCGGCGTGATCATCCACGCGGTGGACCAGCTGCTGTGACCGCGCCGGTCCTGACCACCGCGCGCTACGAGCTGTGGCGGCCGCAGGTGGAGGACCTGGCTGACCTGTTCGAACTGACCCACGACGCGGAAACCCGGCGCTTCCTCGGCAACTTCGTCCCGACCGAGGCCGACAGCTTCGCCCGCCTGGCCCGCAACGCCGGGTCCTGGGCACTGTGGGGCTATGGCACCTTCATGGTACGGAAGAAGGGTGAGGGCCAGATCGTGGCCAACTGCGGCGTCTTCCGCAGCCATCGTGGCTTCGGGGCAGAGCAGGGCCTCGACAATGTCCCCGAAGCCGGCTGGATCGTCCATCGCGACGCCTGGGGCCAGGGCCTCGCCAGCGAAGTCATGACTGCAGCGCTCGCCTGGTTCGACCAGAAGCATGGCCGCCAGCGCGTCGCCTGCATGATCGAGGAAGGGCATGAGGCGAGCGAGGCGATTGCGGCGAAGCTGGGCTTCGTGCGCTATGGCCAGCACCAGCCCGACGAAGGTGCCGCGTTGGGGCTGTGGGAGCGGACCTAAGTCCAACAGAAAAGGCCCCGCTTGCGCAGGGCCTTTCCGTGTTTCGTATGTCGCAGCTGCTTAGAGCTTGCCGGTCAGTTCCGGCACGATCGTGAACAGATCGCCGACCAGGCCGATGTCCGCGACCTGGAAGATCGGGGCGTCTTCGTCCTTGTTGATGGCGATGATGGTCTTGGAGTCCTTCATGCCAGCCAGGTGCTGGATCGCGCCCGAGATGCCGACCGCGATGTAGACTTCCGGGGCGACGATCTTGCCGGTCTGGCCAACCTGGTAGTCGTTGGGGACATAGCCCGCATCGACTGCCGCACGGCTGGCGCCGACGCCGGCGTTCAGCTTGTCAGCCAGCGGGAAGATCGTGGCCTTGAAGGTGTCCGCATCCTTGAGGGCGCGGCCGCCCGAGACGATGATCTTGGCGCTGGTCAGTTCCGGACGCTCGCTCTTGGCGACTTCCGAGCCGACGAAGCTGCTGGTGCCAGCGGCACCCGGGCCCGAAACGGCTTCGACCGGAGCCGAACCGCCGCTTGCGGTAGCTTGGCAAAGGCGGTGCCGCGCACGGTGATCACCAGCTTGGCATCGCTCGATTCGACCGTGGCGATGGCATTGCCAGCGTAGATCGGACGGGTGAAGGTCTTGGGGCCTTCGACCGAGAGGATGTCCGAGATCTGCATCACGTCGAGCAGCGCGGCGACGCGCGGGGCGACGTTCTTGCCGGTGGTGGTGGCGGGCGCCAGGAAGGCGTCGTGATCGGCCATCAGACCGGCGATCAGCGGCGCGACGTTTTCGGCCAGGGCATTGGCATAGGCCGCGTCATCGGCGACGTGGACCTTGGCCACCCCGGCGATCTGCGCGGCAGCGGCACCGGCAGCGGCGCAATTGTGACCGGCAACCAGCAGGTGAACTTCACCCAGCTGCGCGGCGGCGGTGACGACGGCCAGGGTAGCATCCTTGACCGAGGCGTTGTCGTGTTCGACCCAAACGAGCGTCTTGGCCATCAGGCGACTCCCATTTCCTTGAGCTTGGCGACGAGGGCGTCCACGTCTGCCACCTTGATGCCGGCGCTGCGCACCGGCGGTTCGCTGACCTTGAGGGTCTTGAGGCGCGGCGCGATGTCCACGCCGTAGTCGGCCGGTGCCTTGGTGGCGAGCGGCTTGGACTTGGCCTTCATGATGTTCGGCAGCGAGGCGTAGCGCGGCTCGTTGAGGCGCAGGTCAGTGGTGACCACGGCCGGCAGCGCCAGCTTCACGGTTTCCAGACCGCCGTCGATTTCCCGCTTCACGACCACCGAATCGCCTTCGACAGTGACTTCGTTGGCGAAGGTGCCCTGCGGGCGGCCCATCAGCGCGGCGACCATCTGGCCGACCTGGTTCGAATCGTCGTCGATCGCCTGCTTGCCGGTGATGATCAGGCCCGGGGCCTCTTCCTCGGCCACGCCCTTGATGATCTTGGCAACCGCCAGCGGTTCCACGTCCACGCCGTCATCGACCTGGACCAGCACGGCGCGGTCTGCACCCATCGCCAGCGCGGTGCGCAACGTTTCCTGGGCCTTGGCCGGGCCGACCGACACGGCCACGATCTCGGTAACCACGCCCTTTTCCTTCAGGCGAATGGCTTCCTCAACCGCGATCTCGTCGAACGGGTTCATGCTCATCTTCACATTGGCGAGATCAACGCCGCTGCCGTCGGATTTTACCCGCGGCTTCACGTTGTAGTCGATCACGCGCTTCACGCAGACCAGGGCCTTCATCGGTTCAAGCCTTTCGCTTTGCCATGTTGCAACGCGGCATTACTGCCGTTTACGTAAACGTCAACTCCGATCAGCGGCCTCAGGCCACCTTGCGGACTTCGGCGACAATCTTCTTCGCGGCATCGCCCAGATCATTGGCAGCGACGATCGGCAGGCCGGAGTTGGCCAGGATGTCCTTGCCCTGCTGGACGTTGGTGCCTTCCAGGCGGACCACCAGCGGCACCGAAAGGTTCACTTCCTTGGCCGCCGCGACGATCCCGTCGGCGATGATGTCGCACTTCATGATCCCGCCAAAGATATTGACGAGAATGCCCTTCACCGCCGGGTCCTTGAGGATGATTTTGAAGGCCGCGGTGACCTTTTCCTTGGAGGCGCCGCCGCCGACGTCGAGGAAGTTGGCCGGGAATTCGCCGTTCAGCTTGATGATATCCATCGTCGCCATGGCCAGGCCCGCGCCGTTGACCATGCAGCCGATGTTCCCGTCGAGCTTGATGTAGGCCAGGTCATATTCGCTGGCTTCGAGTTCGGCCGGGTCTTCTTCGGTCGTGTCACGCAGTTCCAGCAGGTCCTTGTGACGGAACATGGCATTGCCATCGAAGCTGACCTTGGCGTCAAGCACGTAGAGCTTGTCGCCCGCCGGGGTCGGGCAGACGGCCAGCGGGTTGATCTCGATCTGCTCGGCATCGGTGCCGAGGAACGCGGCATAGAGCCCGGCCAGAATGGTCTGCGCCTGCTTGGCCAGATCGCCCGACAGGCCCAGCGCCTTGGCGACAGCGCGGCCGTGGTGCGGCATCAGGCCGGTGGCCGGATCGATCGTGACGGTGTGGATCTTTTCCGGGGTATCGTGGGCAACATCTTCGATGTTCATCCCGCCTTCGGTCGAGGCGACAACGGCGATCCGGCTGGTCGCGCGATCAACCAGCAGCGCCAGGTAGAATTCCTTGCCGATGTCGACGCCGTCGGTGATGTAGAGGCGGTTGACTTGCTTGCCGGCTTCGCCGGTCTGCACGGTGACCAGGGTGTTGCCCAGCATTTCGCGCGCGTGGGCTTCCACTTCCTCAAGGCTCTTGGCCAGGCGCACGCCGCCCTTGGCATCGGGGCCGAGTTCCTTGAACTTGCCCTTGCCGCGCCGCCGGCGTGGATCTGGGCCTTCACGACATAGAGCGGCCCGGGCAGCTGCTTGGCGGCGGCAACGGCTTCTTCGACCGACAAGGCGGCAATGCCGGCCGGCACGGCGACGCCGAACTTCGCGAGCAATTCCTTGGCCTGGTATTCGTGAATGTTCATCTGGGATTTCCTGCGCTGGGGATGGCCGCAGTCGGGCCGGAAGTGCCACGGGCCTAAGCACAGTGTCGGGCGCTTGAAAAGGCCCTTAATCGCCCGCTTAACTGCGGATTCTGACAGTGCGCGGCTTGCCAAGGCCGCGCTGTCACCACAAATCGGACCGAATGATCGACCGCGCCCGCCTTGAAGACATTGTCCGCGAAGCCGGGCGGATCGCGCTTGGGCGCTGGCCGGGGCACGGCCATGCGCTGGAAAGCTGGGAAAAGGATCCCGGCAGCCCGGTCAGCGAGGCCGATCTGGCGGTCGACCTGTTCCTCAAGCGCGAACTGGCCGCCCTGCTGCCTTCCGCGGGCTGGCTGTCTGAGGAAACGATCGATGCGCCCGAGCGGCTTGATGGCGGGCTCCTGTGGCTGGTCGATCCGATCGATGGCACGCGTGATTTTATACACGGACGGCCCGGCTGGGCGGTCTCGGTCGCGCTGGTCAGCGCGGGGCGGCCGCTGCTGGGCTTGCTCTGCGCGCCCGCCAGGGACGAGTTGTGGTCGGCCGAGGCGGGGCAGGGCAGCTGGCGCAACGGGGTCAGGCTGGCGGCCAGTCGCCGGACCGAGTTTTCCGGATCGCGGGTGCCGGCCGACACCCTGCCTAAGAGCGATCTCGATCTGGTCCCGGTGGCGCGGCCCAATTCGATCGCGCTGCGCATGGCGATGGTCGCGGCGGACGAGGCGGACCTCGTCGCGACGCTGCGTTGGGGCTTTGAATGGGATATCGGCGCCGCCGCACTGATCGCGCGCGAGGCCGGCGCGGCGGTGACCGATGCCTTCGGCCAGCCGCTCAATTACAACAAGCGCGACCCGCGCGATTTCGGGGTGCTGGTCTCCGCGCCCGACATTCACGCCGCCGCGGTCGAGCGCCTGGCCGATCGGGCCATGGCGCTCGCCGGGTAGCTCTTACTGGCCGGCGCGGGCGGCCTGGACGTCTTCCTGGGTCACCGGCACGATCTTGATTTCGACCCGGCGGTTCTTGGTCCGGCCGGCTTCGGTGGTGTTGTCGGCAATCGGCATGGTTTCGCCAAAGCCCTGGCTGCGAATACGGGCCGCAGGAACGCCGCGCGATTGCAGGTAGTTGGCGACGGTCCGCGCCCGGTTTTCCGAAAGAGTCTGGTTATAGGCGTCCGACCCGGTCGAATCGGTGTGGCCGTAAACGTCGATCAGGCTGTTGGGATACTTGATCAGGCTGTCGGCCACCTGGTCCAGCGTGGTGCGGAAGGTTGGCTTGAGCGTGTAGCTGGCCACATCGAAGGTCACGCCATCGGGCAGATTGACGAGGATCGCCGCGCCATTGTCGGTCTCGGTCACGTCGACACCCGAACCGGCAGTCTGTTCCTTCAGCTCCTTGATCTGCTTGTCCATGGTATAGCCGACCGCCGCACCGGCCACGCCGCCGATACCGGCGCCAACGATGCGCCCGGTCTTGCCGCCGATCAGGCCGCCTAGCAGCATCCCGGCCAGCGCCCCGCCAGCTCCGCCGATGGCCGTGCGCGAAACCTTCTTTTCGCCGGTGTTGGGATCGGTCACGCAGCCTGAGACGGTGACGAGCGAGAATGCGGCGAAAGCTGAGATCAGCAGGCGAGACTTCTTCATGGTCTTATCCCCTTCTTGGGTCTTGATATTGTATTTACCATGTTCGATCGAACCTGAATGGAATGTGGATGGTCGTGTTGTCAATGATTTGGCACTGGCCCCTTCGCGGCTCGTCCGATTCCTGCTAGCGCTCATCGCGTGATACCCTTTCCCTGGTCAGATGTTGCGCTCATTGCGGGACTTATCCTGCTGAATGGCCTGTTCTCGATGTCGGAGCTGGCGATCGTCTCGGCGCGCCCGGCGCGGCTAAGGGTTCAGGCCGAGCGCGGCCATGCCGGGGCCAAGATGGCGCTGCAGCTCGCTTCCGATCCCGGCAAGTTCCTCTCGACCGTGCAGATCGGCATTACCCTGGTCGGCATCATCGCCGGGGCCTATTCGGGCGCCAGCCTGGGCGGGCCAACGGGTGAGCGGTTGGCCCTGCTGGGCGTGCCAGAACGTTATGCCGATGAGGCCGGCTTTGCCCTGGTTATCGTGCTGACCACCTATTTCAGCCTGGTCGTGGGTGAACTGGTGCCCAAACAGGTGGCCCTGCGCGCGGCCGAGCAGATTGCCATGGTAGCCGCCCTGCCGATGGCGATCGTGGCGCGGGTGACCGCGCCCTTCGTCTGGCTGCTCGATCGCTCCTCCGCGCTGCTGCTGCGGATCATGGGCGTGCGCCATGGCGGCGAGGCCGGGGTGACCGCCGAAGAGCTACACATGATCTTCGCCGAAGCGACCCGTTCGGGCGCGATCGAGGAGGATGAGCGCCAGATCATGACCGGGATCATGAAGCTGGCCGATCGCCCGGTGCGTGAACTGATGACGCCCCGGACCGAACTCGACACGATTGATCGCCGTGCCAGCGAGGCCGAGGTCCGCACTGCGATCAAGGACAGCCCGCACTCTTTGCTGCCGGTCGCCGATGGCTCGCCGGACAATATCATCGGCGTGGTCAAGGTCCGCGATGTCCAGGCCCTGCTGCTGGCCGGCAAGCGGGTTCAGATCGCGCGGGTAATGAAGAAGGCGGAGATTATCCCCGACCAGCTCGACGCGATGGACGCCCTGCGCATCCTCCAGCAGTCGGGCGTCTCGATGGCGCTGGTCCATGACGAATATGGCCATCTGGAAGGCGTGGTGACCCCGGCTGACCTCTTGACCGCGATCGTCGCAATTTCGCCAGCCATGTCGATGATGGCGACGAGCCGATGGTGACCGTGCGCGAGAATGGTTCGCTGCTGGTGGCGGGTGCGCTACCGGCTGATGCCCTGGCTGACCGGCTGGGTATCGACCTGCCCGATGACCGCGATTTCGCCACCGCCGCCGGCTTTGCCCTGTGGGTCATGAAGAAGCTGCCGCACGAAGGCGAGCACTTCACCGAGCAGGGCTGGCGCTTCGAAGTGGTCGATATGGACGGCCGCAAGATCGACAAGTTCCTGGTCAGCCAGGTCGATCAGGGTGTGGGCTGAGCCCAAAAGCAAAGGGCCCGTCCCTGCGGACGAGCCCTTCTGCCTTATCCAATAAACGAAAGTTCAGCCGCCGATAACGGCCTGTGCCTCGCGCCCGTCGCTGCGGGGCGGCGATGATGTCGCGGGTCACGTCGCCCTTGGCAACGGTGTTGGTCTTGGGATCGCCGACCGTCGAGCGGATCGAAGCGGCGGCCGTGCCGGCGCGGTTGCCGGCGGTGGTTTCGATGCTGCTGCGCGGAGCGGCCGGGCCGAACAGCGCGTCCTGGGCCTGCTGGGTCGCGCTGCGGTCCGATGGGCGCGGCGCGCCGGGGGCGGGCGGGGTCAGCGCGAAATCGGGCGGGATCACCAGCGGCGCCTGGCGCTGCACGGCGAACTCGTCAGGCCGGTCGCGGTTGAACAGGCCGGTGCTGCCGCAGCCCGAAAGGAGCGTGGCGGAGCCGATTACGGCCAAAACCATTGATTTGCTGGCCAGGTACTTGCGCATTGTCTCAATTCTCCGTCACGGGAGCACCCGCATCGCTTTTCTGTTCCGCCTTTTCGCGGATCAGGAACGAACGGGCAAGGATAATCAGGACGCCGATGGTGATCGCCGCATCGGCCAGGTTAAAGACCAGGAACGGCCGGAAATCACCAATGTGGAAATCGGCATAGTCGACCACGAAGCCGAAGTTCATCCGGTCATCGATGTTGCCGGCGGCTCCGCCCAGCACCATCGACAGGCCCAGGATATCGCCAAAGGCCTTCTCGCGCAGGATCCAGATGAAGACCGCCAGGGCGATCAGGCTGGTCAGCACAACCAGGCCCCAGCGCATTTCCATCGACTGCGCGGTCAGCATGCCGAGCGACACGCCGTAATTCTCCACCCAGGTCAGGTCGAAAAACGGCAACAAGTCGATCGTGCCCTTCTCCGGCAGCTTGAGCGTCCAGGTGACGTGGTACTTGATCCACTGGTCGACGACATAGATCACCAGCGCCAGGGCCAGGCCGATCAGGCGGTTGCGGTTTAGGATGTCCTTCATGCGCCCACCACGCTTTCGCAACGTCCGCACAGGTCGCCATCCTCTGCCACGTCGGGCAGGTGGCGCCAGCAGCGGCCGCACTTGTGATCAGAGGTTCGCGTCACGGTCACGCCATCGCCCTGCCCGCGCGTGACTTTCGCGGTGATGAACAGCTCGGCCAGATCGGCTTCGGGCGCATCAGCCGGAATGGTGACCTCGGCTTCAAGGCCAGAGCCGAGCACCTTCTCGCGCCTCAGCGGCTCGATCGCTTCGAGCACTTGTCCGCGTAAGCTCCGCAGCGCGGCGAAGCGTTCGGCCAGCGCATCGTCCAGCCAGTCTTCCGGCAGGTCGTGCAGTTCCTGCAGGTGCACGCTGCCGCGATCGGGGAAGCGGGTGGTCCAGACTTCCTCGGCGGTGAAGACCAGCACCGGCGCGGCATAGCGGATCAGCGCCTGGAACATGATGTCGAGCACGGTGCGATAGGCGCGGCGTTCGCTGCCCGCCGGATCGTCGCAATAGAGCCGGTCCTTGCGGATATCGAAGAAGAAGGCCGAAAGGTCCTCGTTGCAGAAGTCGGTCAGCGCGCGGGTATATTCGTTGAAATCGAAATCCCCGATCGCCCGGCGCAGCGTCGTATCCAGCTGTTTGAGCTGGCCGAGCATGTAGCGCTCCAGCTCGGGCATCTGCGCTACTTCGACGCCCTCGGCCGCATGGTCATAGCCATCCAGCGCGCCCAGCAGATAGCGGAAGGTGTTGCGCAGCTTGCGATACTGGTCGGCCACGCCCTTCAGGATTTCATCGCCGATGCGGTGATCTTCGGTGAAATCGACCGACAGCGCCCACAGCCGGATAATGTCCGCGCCATAGGTTTCCATCACCTTCAGCGGGTCGACCGTGTTGCCGACCGACTTCGACATCTTCAGGCCCTTCTGGTCCATCGTGAAGCCGTGGGTCAGCACTGCGTCATAGGGAGCACGGCCGCGGGTGGCGCAAGACTGCAGCAGGCTCGACTGGAACCAGCCGCGATGCTGGTCGCTGCCTTCCAGGTAGAGGTTGGCCGGCCATTGCAGTTCCGGCCAGCGGCCCGATTCGAGCACGAAGGCATGGGTGCAGCCCGAATCGAACCAGACATCGAGGATGTCGGTGACCTGCTCGTAGTCATCCGCCTGATAGTCAGCGCCCAGGTATTCCTGCGCGCGGGCGGCGGACCAGGCATCGACGCCCTCGGCCTTCACTGCGGCGATGATCCGGGCGTTTACGGCGCTATCGACCAGATACTGGCCCGACTGGCGGTGGACGAACAGCGTGATCGGCACGCCCCAGGC
>JACDQK010000045.1 GCA_015657645.1 Novosphingobium sp. | reverse complement strand
GCTTCACCCGGCTTGCGGATGAGCTTGCGGCTCTTCACCTCGACCACCACCTTGTTGGTGCGGCCGTGGCTGAAGGTCTGCTGGACCTGGCCCGCTTCGACCGACTTCTTGAGGCCCAGCGGCTTGCGGCCCAGAGTCGGTTTGTTGTCGCTATCGCTCATGTTCGTACCAATACCCTTCGTTCAATTCGTCGTCGACTGCGGGAGACCGGATGAACCGGTCTGCGGCAGCGTGTCTTGATCACCAGTCATTTCCGTGCGGCCCAGGAACCGGAGCAGCCGGCGCAGGGGTGCGCCAATCCGCTCGGCCGCGGCATGATCGGTCAGTGCCAGATGGACGACGTTGTCGCGGCCCAATGCCACAGACAGCGCCGCCCGGTCCAGTGGCAAGGTGATCCCGGCCATGCCGGACCCCTCGCGCTCTTCGCCCACACGCCAGGCCTGGTCGAGCTTGCGCGAGCCATCCGCGCTGGCATCGGCGGCGTGGGCCAGCAGCGTTACCTTGCCCGCCCGGGCGTTCTCGGCGATCCGGTCAGAGCCGACCAGCAGGCGGCCGGCCTTGTATTCCAGCCCCAGCCGGTCGGTCAGCGCGCGGATCAGCGCGGCTTCGATCTTGTCGGCCAGGTCAGTCGGGATTTCCAGCGCGGCGCCCTTAAAGGCCCGGGCCAATGCGCCCTTGAGCTTGCCCTTGGCGATCGCTGCTTCCAGCTCGCCCCGGCTGACGCCGATCCACGCCCCCCGCCCCGGCGCGCGGGCCAGGGCATCGGGCAGGACCAGTCCGTCGGGCGAGATCGCCAGTCGCAGAAGATCATCGCGAGAACCATGGTCCCCGGTCAGGATGCAGCGGCGTTCAGGCTCCCCGCCCGCCGACTGCCCAGAGGTGTCGGAACCTAGCGGCTCATTGTGAGGAATCCGCATCAGCGGCCTCCTCTACGGCTGGCTCGTCTTCGAACCAGTGGGCGCGGGCCGCCATGATGATTTCGTTGCCCTGCTCTTCGCTCAGGCCGTAATCGCCAAGGACACCGCCCTTGTCTTCATCGCGGGCCGAGCGACGCGCCGGGGCGCTGCCATCGCGGCGGCGCTGTTCGATGCGCTTCTTGGCGATGAGTTCGTCGGTGGCGAGATCGGCCAGATCGTCCAGCGTCTTGATTCCGGCCTTGCCCAGGGTGACCAGCATGGCTTCGGTCAAGTGCGGCAGCTCGGCCAGGTCGTCCTCGACGCCCAGTTCGCGGCGGGCCGAACGGGCGGCCTCCTCGCGGCGGTCGAGCGCTTCGGTGGCGCGGCTCTGCAGTTCTTCGGCCAGTTCCTCGTCGAAACCTTCGATCCCGGCCAGTTCGGCCAGCTCGATATAGGCGACTTCTTCGAGCTCGCTAAAGCCTTCGGCGACCAGCAGCTGCGAGAGCGTTTCATCGACGTCGAGCTCTTCCTCGAACATCTTCGAGCGCTCGGCGAATTCCTTCTGGCGCTTTTCCGAGGCTTCCTGCTCGGTCATGATGTCGATCTGCGAACCGGTCAGCTGGCTGGCCAGACGGACGTTCTGGCCGCGGCGACCGATCGCGAGGCTGAGCTGATCGTCCGGCACCACCACTTCGATGCGGCTTTCTTCCTCGTCGATCACCACGCGGCTGACCGTGGCCGGCTGCAGCGCGTTGACCACGAAGGTCGCGGTGTCTTCGCTCCAGGGGATGATGTCGATCTTTTCGCCCTGCATTTCCTGCACGACGGCCTGGACGCGGCTGCCCTTCATGCCGACGCAGGCGCCGACCGGGTCGATGCTGCTGTCATGGCTGATCACGCCGATCTTGGCGCGGCTGCCCGGGTCACGGGCGGCGGCCTTGATCTCGATGATGCTGTCGTAGATTTCGGGCACTTCCTGCGCGAACAGCTTCTTCATGAATTCGGGGTGCGCGCGGCTGAGGAAGATCTGCGGACCGCGGTTCTGGCGCTCCACCTTCATGATCCAGGCGCGGACGCGCTCACCGACGCGGGCGACTTCGCGCGGGATCTGCTGATCGCGGCGGATCACGCCTTCGGCGCGGCCCAGGTTGACGATGACGTGGCCGAATTCGACCGACTTGATCACGCCCGTGACCAGTTCGCCGGCGCGGTCCTTGAATTCTTCGTACTGACGCTCGCGCTCGGCATCGCGGACCTTCTGGAAGATCACCTGCTTGGCCGACTGGGCATCGATGCGGCCCAGGTCCACCGGCGGCAGCGGATCGACGATGAAGTCACCGATCTGGGCGCCCGGCTGCAGCTTTTCAGCCTGCTTCAGGTCAACCTGCTTGAAGTAGTCCTCAACCACCTCAACCACTTCGACCACGCGCCACAGGCGCAGATCGCCGGTACGAGGATCGAGCTTGGCGCGGATATCGTTCTCGGCACCATAGCGGTTGCGCGCGCTCTTCTGGATCGCCTCTTCCATCGCCTCGATCACGATCGACTTGTCGATCAGCTT
>JACDQK010000044.1 GCA_015657645.1 Novosphingobium sp. | reverse complement strand
TCAGCTGGTTGATTTCATCGCCAGTCAGCGTTTCGTATTCCAGCAGGGCATTGGCCAGCAGGTGCAGCTTGTCCTCATGGGTCTTGAGGATGTCGGTCGCGCGCTTGTGGGCGCCGTCGACCAGGGCACGGATCTCGCTGTCGATCAGCTTGTTGGTCTCGTTCGACGCGAAGGTGCGCTGCGCGCCGCCCATGCCGAGATAACCCTCGTACTGGTCCTCGTACTGGAGCGGCCCAAGCTTGTCGGACATGCCCCACTTGGCGACCATATTGCGGGCCAGGCTCGTGGCATACTGGATGTCCGAGCTCGCGCCCGAACTGACCTTGTCGTGCCCGAAGATGATTTCCTCGGCCACGCGGCCGCCCATTGCGACCGAGAGGTTCGCGTGCATCTTGTCGCGGTGATAGGAGTAATTGTCGCGTTCGGGCAGGCGCATGACCATGCCCAGCGCGCGGCCGCGCGGAATGATCGTCGCCTTGTGGATCGGATCGGAAGCTGATTCCTTGACCGAGACGATGGCATGGCCGGCCTCGTGATAGGCGGTCATCCGCTTTTCGTCTTCGGTCATGACCATCGAGCGCCGCTCAGCGCCCATCATGACCTTGTCCTTGGCGTCCTCGAACTCCTGCATGGCGACGAGGCGCTTGTTGCGGCGCGCCGCAAGGAGCGCAGCTTCATTGACCAGGTTGGCGAGGTCCGCGCCTGAGAAGCCGGGCGTGCCGCGCGCAATCGTGCGTGGATTGACGTCGGGTGCCAGCGGCACCTTCTTCATGTGCACGGCCAGGATCTGCTCGCGGCCATCGACGTCAGGCACCGGCACCACGACCTGGCGGTCGAAGCGGCCCGGACGCAGCAGCGCGGGGTCGAGCACGTCGGGCCGGTTGGTCGCGGCGATGATGATGATGCCTTCGTTGGCCTCAAACCCGTCCATTTCGACCAGCAGCTGGTTGAGCGTCTGTTCGCGCTCATCGTTCGAATTGCCCATGCCGTGGCCGCGGTGACGGCCGACTGCGTCGATTTCGTCGATGAAGACGATGCAGGGCGCGTTCTTCTTGGCCTGTTCGAACATGTCACGCACGCGGCTGGCGCCGACGCCGACGAACATTTCGACGAAGTCCGAACCCGAAATGGTGAAGAACGGCACACCGGCCTCACCCGCGATGGCGCGAGCCAGCAGGGTCTTGCCGGTACCGGGCGAACCGACCAGCAGCGCGCCCTTGGGGATCTGCCCGCCCAGCTTGGAGAAGCGCTGCGGATCGCGCAGGAACTCGACGATTTCTTCCAGCTCTTCGCGGGCTTCGTCGATCCCGGCTACGTCAGCAAAGGTCACGCGGCCCTGGCGTTCGGTCAGCAGCTTGGCCTTGGACTTGCCAAAGCCCATCGCCCCGCCGCCGCCGCCCTTCTGGACCTGGCGCAGCGCGAAAAAGGCAATGCCCAGGATCAGCAGGAAGGGCAGGGTCTGGACCAGGATATAGACCAGCAGGTTGCCTTCCTCGGTCGGCTTGCCTTCGTACTTCACGTTGTTCGACTGCAGCAGCGGCTGCAGCGTCGTGTCGTTCGGCACGGGCACAGTCGAGAAGGTGCCGCCGTTCTTGAACTTGCCGCTGATCTTGGTCTCGCTGATCTGGACGCTGTCGACCGAGCCCTCGGCGACGCGGGTGCGGAAATCGGAATAGCCGATCTGCGGGCCGGGCGCGTCACCGCGCGAACCCATCATGGTCACCACCAAGAGCAGGGCCAGGAAGATTCCCCCCCCACACCAGCATGGTCTTGATCCAGGGATTACCGCTCGGCTGGTCGTCGTTCATGCGCATTGCATCCTTCGTGCAGCCTATGTAGGCGCGAGAAGCTTAAGCGCAAGTTTGCGGCGGCTTGCGGACGGCAGTTTGCGGCAGGTTGCCGATTGCAGAAATCGGCAATTCGGCGGGGTGATCAGAAATCGACCGCGATCCCGTTACGCTCCCAATCGCCATAGCGGGTCGGGGAAAGCCCGGCCGGTCCTCATCAGGCTTGGCCGCCTCGGGCTTGGGCGCAGGGGCGTCGCTCCAGTGCGCTGGCTTGACGAAGGTCTTCGGACGCTCGGTGGCTCGCTTGGTCATGGCCCCTATCTGGCTATTGGAGGCGGCTGCGTCTAGGGGCCTCAGCAATGGATATTCCCGGCCTCCCGGCGCGCAAGGCTGCGCTCAAACTGCTCGATGCCGTCCTGCGGCGCGGCGAAACGCTCGATCAGGCGGCCCAGCCCGCGCTTCAAGGCGTGCGTGCCGATGCCGATCGGGCGCTGGCCCGGGCGCTGGCAGGTGAAGCACTGCGCTGGCTGGTCGATCTCGATGCGCTGATTGACAGCGCGACCCAGCAGGTCCTGCCGGACGATGCCAAGCCGCGCATGGCGCTGCGGCTGATGCTGGCCGGCTGGCTGCGGCTGGAAACGCCGCCGCATGCGGTGATCGCCACGGGCCTGCCGTTGCTGGCGGGCGGGCCAAGGCGGCTGGCCCACGGCGTCTTCTCGACTTTGGTGAAGCGCGAGGTGACGCTGCCCGATGCGCCCACTCTGCCAGCGGCCGTGCTGGAGCGGTGGGGCGAGCGGGCCAGTGCGATCGCCGCTGGCCTTGCCGTACCGCCGCCGCTCGATCTGACCCTGCGCGATCCTGCCGCAACGGCTGAATGGGCCGAGCGGCTGGGTGGAACCAGCCTGCTGCCGGGCCATGTCCGGCTGGCGCGCGGCACGGCGGTTGAACGGCTGGAAGGCTTCAAGGATGGCGCCTGGTGGGTCCAGGACCTGGCCGCCAGCCTGCCCGCGCGGCTGCTGGGGCCGGGCGAGGGCCGCCGCGTGCTTGACCTCTGCGCCGCGCCCGGCGGCAAGACCATGCAGCTCGCGGCCGCCCGCTGGCAGGTGACCGCGCTTGATGCCGGGGCCAAGCGGCTCCAGCGGATGCAGGAAAACCTGACCCGCACCGGCCTATCCGCAGACCTGGTCCAGGCCGATGCCCTGGCGTGGGAGCCAGCGACCGCTTTCGATGCCGTGCTGCTCGATGCGCCCTGCACCGCGACCGGCACCTGCCGCCGCCACCCGGACGTGCTGCACCGCATCGGCCCACGCCAGATCGCCGAGCTGGCGGAATTGCAGGCGGCCTTGCTCGAACGCGCGCAGCGCTGGGTTGGGCCCGGCGGGCAGCTGGTCTATGCGACCTGCTCGCTCGAGCGCGCCGAGGGCGAGGATCAGGCGGCGACGGTGACGCTGACGCCCGATCCGATCCGTAGCGATGAACTCCCCGCCGGCCTGGCGCCGAGCGCCGATGGCACCGTCCGGACCGATCCGGCGATGCTGCCCGAAGCCGGCGGTCTTGACGGGTTCTTCATCGCCCGCTGGAAGGCTTAGCCCTTCAGCTTCTCGGCAAAGCCCTTCTGCAGCTTGGCCAGCTTGGGCGGAATTACCGCCAGGCAATAGGGGTTCCGCTGGCCTTCGCCTTGCCAGTATTCCTGGTGATAGTCTTCGGCCGGATACCATTCCGCCGGACCTTCGATCGTGGTCACCGCCTGTTCGCCAGGATGGGCCGCGTTCCAGCGGGCGATCCCGGCTTCGCATTCGGCGCGCTGGGCATCGTCCAGCGGGAACAGCGCGGTGCGATACTGGGTGCCGATATCGTTACCCTGGCGGTTGAGCTGGGTCGGATCGTGGGTGCCCATGTGAATGTCGAGCAGATCGGCGAAAGACACCACCGCCGCATTGAAAGTCAGCTTGATCGCCTCGGCATGGCCAGTCGTGCCGGTGCAAACGGCCTTGTAAGTCGGATGCGGCACGGACCCGCCGATATAGCCGCTTTCGACCGCAGAAACCCCGGCGATCGAACGGAACACCGCTTCGGTGCACCAGAAACATCCACCTGCGAAAATTGCCTCAGCCATGTCATCACGCCTTTCTGCTGTAGGCGGGAAATAGGAACGAAGGACCGGCTTGTCATCTGGCCTTAGTGCCCTACCTTGATGGCACTATTCCCCCGGAGAGGACCATCCCGATGCGCCGTACCGCCCTGCTGCTTTCTGCTTTCGCTCTCGCTGTTCCCGCCAGCGTTGCCATGGCCCAGTCCAAGCCGGCCCAGACCAAGGTGATGAAGGCTGAGATCGCCGCCGCCGTCGCCAGCCCGCTGCGCGACAAGGACAAGGCCCGAGACCAGTATCGCCGCCCGGCCCAAACGCTCGAATTCTTCCAGGTCGCGCCTGACATGAAGGTCGGCGAATATGCCCCGGGTGGTGAGTGGTACTCGCGCCTGCTGGGTCTCTACCTTGGCCCCAAGGGCAAGCTAGTCGGGCTCTATTTCGATCCCACCTCGGGCGCCTTTAACGAGCGGGCCCAGCAGGGCATTCGCGACGGCGCCGCCAAGTACCCGGCCGATGTCGCTGCCGCCTCGGGCCTCCCGGCCGAGCGCTTTTCGGCCATGACGCTCGAGAAGCTGCCCGATGCCGAAAGGGCACGTTCGACCGCATCCTGGTGATGCGGATGATGCACAACCTGATGCGCTGGAACATCGCCGACCGTGAGATCAAGGCGATGCGCGACCTGCTCAAGCCCGATGGCATGATCGGGATCGAACAGCACCGCGCGCGTGCCGATGCGCCCTATGCCTATTCCGATGGCAGCAAGGGTTATCTGCGCGAGGCCGACGTAATCAAGTTCATGGAAGTGAACGGCTTCACTTACGTGGGCAAGAGCGAGGCCAATGCCAACAAGAAGGATCCGGCCAATTGGGAAGGCGGGGTCTGGACCCTGCCGCCGATGATGCGCGGCGCCAAGGACGAGGACAAGGCACGCCTGCAGGCGATCGGCGAGAGCGACCGGATGACCCTGCTTTTCCGCAAGCGTGGGTAATGCTAGGGGCGGCGCCATGAGCACGCTCACTGTCGCCGCCCTCCAGTTGCCGCTCGGCTCGTCCGATGAGGCCGCAAACATCGCCGCCGTCGCCGCGTTGGTCGAACAGGCGGCCGGGCAGGGCGCGCAGGTGATCCTGCCGCCCGAGCTGTTTTCGGGTCCCTATTTCTGCAAGGTCGAGGATGAGGCGCTGTTCGCGCTGGCCCGGCCGACCGCCGAGCATCCCTCGGTGATCGCCATGCAGGCACTCGCCGCCAAGCTGAAGGTGGCGATCCCGACCAGCTTCTTTGAGCGCGACGGACACCACTATTACAACACCATGGCCTGGATCGATCCCGATGGGGCGATCCAGGGGGACCTACCGCAAGAGCCATATCCCTGATGGCCCGGGCTATGAGGAAAAGTACTATTTCCGCCCCGGCAATGACGGGTTCAAGGTGTGGAACGCCTTCGGTCACAAGCTGGGCGTCGGGATCTGCTGGGACCAGTGGTACCCCGAAACCGCCCGCGTGATGGCGCTGCTCGGCGCCGAAGTGCTGTTCTACCCGACCGCGATCGGCAGCGAGCCTTACGACGCAGACCTGGATACCAGCCGGATGTGGCGCCGCGCGATGCAGGGCCATGCCGTGTCGAACTGCATGCCGGTGGTCGCCGCCAACCGGATCGGCACCGAGGATGGTCAGCGCTTCTATGGCCACTCCTTCATTGCCGACGAATGGGGCGATCTGGTTGAGGAGTTCGGCGCGGATGAAAGCGGCGTGCTGATCCACCAGCTCGACCTGGCCCAGGCCGCCAAGCACCGCGCCGGCATGGGCTTCTTCCGCGATCGCCGCCCGCAGCTTTACGGCCGGATTGCGCAGGACATCTGAACCTTGCGCCAGCGCTATCTGATCGCGCTCGGCTCCAATCAGCGCCACCATCGCCATGGCAGCTCGCCGCAGGTCTTGCGCGCGGCGCTGGCGGCCATGGCTGAGGCTGGCCTGACGGTTGAGTCCGCCGCGCCGATCATGGCCAGCGCGCCGGTTGGTCCGTCGCTGCGCCGCTATGCCAACAGCGCAGCCCTGATCACGACCGACCTTGCGCCAGATGAACTTTTGGATGCGCTGAAGGACATCGAGCGCCGCTTCGGCCGCCGCCCACGCGGGCAGCGCTGGTCCGCGCGCGTGCTCGATCTTGATCTGGTGTTGTGGAGTGGCGGGACCTGGTCCTCGCCGGACCTGACTGTCCCCCATGCCGCCTTCCGCGAGCGTGACTTCGTGCTCACTCCCGCCCTGGCGCTGGTGCCCGACTGGCGCGATCCCGTTACCAATCTTTCGCTGCGCCAGCTCAAGGCCCGCTTGACCCGCCCCCGCCCCATGCCTAGGTGAGCGCCACCCGTCCGCACGCACGGCAGGGGCCCTTAGCTCAGTCGGTAGAGCAACTGACTTTTAATCAGTAGGTCGCTGGTTCGAACCCAGCAGGGCTCACCACACCAAGCACAGCGCTTTCGAACCAGCGAGTCCTGTGGGGTCCGGATCGTCGAGACAATCCGGCAGGGGTTCGAACCCAGCAGGGCTCACCATGCCAACGCCTTAGCGGCGCGTTGCAACCATCACGAAGCAATCGCCCCAATCGGTGCCGAGGAAGGCGCGTTGCAGCAGGCAGCCAGCTTTCAGGATCAGGCGCCCGGGCAGCGAGGTCTGGAGGCCGAACAGCTTGAGGTGAAGCGAGCGGTCCACGCCGCTGGCGGCCGTGGCCTGGGCCTGGCCTTCGCTGCCCCCGGCCAGACCTTTGCCCCTGACCGAGAGGTTGGCGAAGAAGTTGGTGAGGTTGACCAGGGGAAAACCGTTACATTCGATCCGCTCCACCTGCAGGCCGGTACCATCGGCCAGCCGCTGCAGATCCTGTCGGCTGTAGCGCCGGACATGACCGGCCCAGACATCGCGCACGCCCCACATCCGCATATGCGCCGGCACGGTCAGGATCATCCGTCCACCGGGGCGCAGGCGGCTGACCCATTGGGCCAGCGCGGCGGCATCTTCTTCGATGTGCTCCAGCACCTCGCAAGCGATCAGCAGGTCGGCCTCGAACGGCCCGGCCTCGGCCAGATCGCCGACGATCTTTGCCGACGGGAAGGCGCCCAGCATGTCACTGGCAATCGCCCGGGCCTGGGCCGATGTTTCGACGCCAACGCATTCATGGCCGTGCTGGGCAAATTCGTGGAGCAGCGCGCCCGATCCGCAGCCGAATTCGAGCACCTTGCCCGGCGGAAGTCCCTCCGCGGCGGCCAGCACGCGGTCACGCCGCAGCACAAAGCGCGGCGCGGGCACCCAGCGTCCGGCCAGCCACGGCCCGTACTGCCGGTCGATCGTTACCTCCGGCGCTGCCGGGCGGGGGTCAGTCAGGGCGTTCATGCCAGCGACTCCAAGCAGACGCGCAGCTGCGCTGCAATCGTTTCGACATCGACCGCCGGCATTTGCGCCGCTGCGGCGGCCAGGACCGGCTGGCGGGCCGGGTCGCGGCTGGCCTGGGCCAGCGCCACGAGCTGCTCAGCCAGGCTGGCCGGATCGCCGGGCCTCGTCAGGCGGATGGCCTCGCCCGGCTGCACCAGTTCGCGCATTGCGGGGCTGTCTGAGCTGATCAGCGGGCGGCCCACGGCGAGAATCTGGAACGCCTTGTTGGGAATGACCCGCTGCGCCTTGCCCTCGCGTGCGAAGATGCCGAGGCAGATGTCGGCCTCGGCAATCCGTCGCGGCAGTTCGCCGTAGTCTACCCAGGCGATCCGCCCGATATTGCGGAGGCCCTGCTCGGTGATGAGGCGGTCGATCCGGGCCGCTTCCTGGCCCGATCCGATGATGGTAAAATGCAGCTCGGGCGCCGCGGCCTGGGCCTGGATCTGCGCGATGGCGGTGACCAGCGTGTCGAGGCCGTGGAGGGGGATGAACTGGCCGTAGAACAGCACCTGCACCGGACCCTGGCGCGCCGGTAGCGGGGTCTTCGCAAACAGGTTCGTCTCGGCGCCCACCCAGGCGGCCTGGACCTTGCCGGGTGCAGCCTTGTAGAGCCCGGCTACGTAGTGCGCGTGTTCCTGCGTATCCATCAGCACGAGATCGGCCGCGCGGACTGACAGGCTTTCAGCCCAATGCAGCAGGCGGGCGAGCCAGCCCCTTTGGGCCAGCATTTGCCGGTCTTCGACAACCGTGTCGTAAAGCGAGATGAACATGTCCCAGCAGATCCGGGCGCCGCGCAGCCGGGCGAATGGCCAGAGCAGCAGCACGTCGAGATTGCCCAGATAGGGCACGATCACCATGTCATGGCGCGGCAGCCGCAGGTAGGAATAGATCAGCACGGGATAGCTGGCGATCCAGCTGATGAGCAGGCGAAGCCAAGCGGCAGTGCCGCGGACCTGGCTCTTGTCCTCGACGCCCGCCCACGGGTTGCGGTTGACGGCCACAAGCCCGGGATCGAGCCGGCGCGCGCCTCGATCAGCATCCGGACGCGGGGCTTGCCGGTATCATAGGTGCCCCAGACGGCGAGGCGCGGTGGTGCTTTGCTGGGATTGACAGCTTCAGACATCGTCGCTGCCCTGGTCAGCCGCAAGCGGCGCGCGTCGAAGTTGCATCAGCGGCACCAAGGCTACGGCGCCGCTTGCCAGCATATTCACCACCCGGTCGAGGCCAACGGCCAGGAACGCAGCGGCGGGCGGAACGGCCACGGCCGTGGCCGCCAGGGCGGCAAGGGCTTCGCTGATGCCCAGGCCGGCCGGGGCGATGGCGGCGGCCGATCCCGCGATCAAGGCCAGCACCAGCGGCAGTGATTGCATAAAGGGAACGGTTAGACCCAGCACCAGGAAGGCCAGGTAGAGGCGCAGCGCGATCAGCGCGATGCCGCTGAGGCGATGGAGCAGGATCAGCAGCGTGAGCAGCGCTCCGGCCTGGCGCCACAGCCATCCGGTGGAGACCAGCGTGCCAATAAGGCCAAGGGCGACCAGCACCCAGCCGGCGGTTTGGGCCGTCCCCAGGATCGCCAGACCGGCGCCCAGCGCGCCGAGCATGATCCAGAGGACGGCGGTAAGCAGCACCAGGCCGGCGCCTTCACCAAGCCCGGCACCGGCTTTCATCAAGGCCCCCGTGCGCACGATCGCGCCGCCCGGTATCGGCAGGGCTTCGGCGAGGTTGGCCAGCGCGCTGGTGGTGATCGAGGGGACCATTGCAATGCGGGTGCCGGCTGCCCGCGCCATCAGTTGCAGCCCAACGCCGCTGTAAACCATGGTCAGCGGGGAGAGGCCAAGCAGCATGGCCAGCGCCGTGCCATTCAGCTGCTGGAGCGGAAGCTGCAGGCTACGGATCGACCAGATCGACCCGGCGACAAACAGCGTCAGCGCCAGCGCCAGCAGCGGCTTCTGGAACCGCCGCGACCAGTTGCGCCACGCCTCCAGAACCGGCAGCTTGGGAAAAACGGTTTCCATCGCGGCGCAGTCTAGAACAGCGTGAACAAAGCGCCATCCGGATAGCCTTGCGGCACCCGGGGAACTTTCGGAAGCGCCCAGAGCCGGATGCAGTTCCCGCTCTGATGGACGACCCGGTGCTGTCCGGCCTGGAGTATGCGGGTCGAGCCGTTCGCAGCGGCAGCACCGTCAATCACAATCGGGCCGCCGTCGATCGAATAGGGCCCTGTCCGATAGAGTGTGACGGATTGTTCGCCTTGGGCCGGACAGATCGTCTTGCCGGCGATCCAGATTATGCCGTGGTAGTGCACGAAATTCTCGTGAAGCATCGTGAAATCGCGCGGCTGCAGCGAATTTGGCATCGTCCGCCCATGCAGGCCCGCGCGCACGGACTTGCTGTCGGACAGGGCAAAGGCAACATTGCCGCGCTCGATCTCCTGCGCGATGACCGGGATCTTCCGGTCGTAATAACCCTGCAGGCCGACGCCGGAAATGAGGTGCGGCAATATCCGCGGGTAATCGGCGATGAAGCCGGCATAGGCCAGATAGCCGACAGGTTGGGGGAAGAGCCGGTGCACTTCGCCCACCAGCGCTTCCTGGCGCTCAAGGACATGGTACCGCTCATCCCGCAACATAGAAACGGGCGAGATTGCGAGCACGGCTAATGCAATCCAGGTGCCCGAGAGCTTCAGCAAAAGGCCGATGGCCGGAGCAATGCCGACGCAGACCGGAGCCAGCAGGAACACGAAGAAATAGGGAAAGGTGTTGCGGTAGAATAGCAGCGTCAGCAGCGGCAAGAGCAGCCCGAGCGCAGCGATCGCGTTGCGGCGAGGCAGCCGCAGCACAGCCAATAGGCTCAGCAATACACCGGCGGTTATGACCGGTGCGAGTTCCATCTGCTGGAAGATATAAGTCGTCCGCTCACCAGGCCCATCGCCGAGAAAGGCGCTGACCCAGCCCTCGAGCGAGGGAACGCCGGCGGCCCTGACATCAAGGCCGATCCGGTGCAGCTGCAAGACCACCACAAAGGTCAGGAGGGCCACGATGGGAACGGCGGCAATCCGCAGGGCAGCTGCGCGCCAAGCCGCTGGCGAGTCCATCAGCCGACGGATCGCGAAGGCCAGAAAGCAGGGCGCGTAGAAGATGCTCTTGATTGTTACCAACCCGGCGAGGCCGACCAGGACCCCGACCGTCAGCAAGCGGCCGATGGTCAGGTCCTTGGTGGCAAACAGGTAGAGGGCCATCATCAGCGCGGCAGTCGCCACCGGATCGGTCCGGAACGAGAAGCCCTGCGTGAAGATATAGCCGCCGGCCAGGTATGCGATGCCCGTAACCAATGCGGCTTTGTGGTCCACAAACTCGCGGGCCAGGCGCACGATCATGGCGACGGCAACGAGTTCGAAGCACAGCATGCCAAGCGCGCGATCTGGAGCTGCGCGATCAGATCGTCGGTCACGGCGGGGACCCACAGGAACAGCCGGATGTAGAGGGTCTGGAAGTCCCAGGTCAGCCTGCCCTTGGGCAGATCATGCACCATGCTGAAATGATAGAACTCATCCCAGTTGAAGGATTTCGTGAAGACCAGAAAGACCTGCGCGGCGATCAGCAGCCCGTAAAATGCATAGATCGCGAGCAGCCCGCGATCCGTTCTGCTGGAGGCGGGGACGTCGAATTCTAGGGAATTCGGCAGAGCGTTCACGAGGCCTTCCGCTCCGCGATTTTCTTGGGTTTGGCCGCGCTGGCTGCACCCCTGTTGAAGCTTTCCAGCGAGACCAGCCGATCTTCGATGCGATGGAGCTTCTGCAGCGCCGCTTCGTGCAGCTTGCGGTTCGCGCCGATCAGATCGGCGAGCAGGCCCATCAGTCCGGTCAGGGTGCCGACAACGATCAAGGCGCCGCCCAGGACCAACGACTGAATATGGCCATCGCCCTGGCCATTGAGCCAGAACCACATGAAGCGCGCGATCGGCATCAGCCCGATCAGGTTCAGCACCAGCCCGATCAGCGCGAAAGTGCGCAGCGGGTTATAGGTAGCGTAGACCCGGACCATCGTGGCCAGCTGCAGCGTGATGAATTGCGGGATTGAGCGAAACAGGCGCGAGGGCCGTTCGGTAAGGTGGGTGCGAACCGGCACGCTGACGATCTTCAGCCGCTTGCGTCCGGCCTGGATCAGCATGTCGGTGGTATAGCTGAACTCGGTCGTGATTGTGATGCGCTGCGCCGCTTCGCGGCTGATCGCGCGGAAGCCGCTGACGGCATCGGTAATGTCGGTTTTGGACAGATAGCGGACCACCGCGCTGCCCAGCCGCTGCAGCCGGCGCTTGACGAAGCCGAAGTGCGCATTGTCACCCACGCCGCGATCGCCGATCACAACATCGGCTTCCCCGGCGACGATCGGCTGCACCAGCTTGGCGATGTCTGCGCCTTCGTACTGGCCATCGGCGTCGGTGTTGACGAGGATATCGGCGCCGGCGTTCAGCGCATAGTTCAGACCGGTCTGGAACGCCGCCGCCAGCCCCCGGTTGCGGCGGTGCCGGACAATGTGGTGGACGCCCAGCCGGCGCGCGACCCCGCTGGTGTCATCCGTGCTGCCGTCATCAATGACCAGGAACTCGATCACGTCGATGCCGGGAATGCTCCGCGGCAAAGCGACGATGGCGTTCGCCAGACTTTCGGCCTCATTCAGGCAGGGAATCTGGATGATAAGCTTGGTCACGCGGGCCCCCTTATGGTTTCTGGGGGGTTAACCATGAAATCTTACCAAGGAGTGAAGATCGGCGGAATTCTCACGTATTTTGCGAGTGCCAACGTGTCAGCGGCGCGTCAGCCGCTGCCCGAGGCCGGCATCGCTCCGCTTAGCCACGTAGCCGCTGATAAAGGATCCGTGTTTCCAGCAGGTTGGCGATCCTGAGTGCGATCTCGATCACGTCGAACGGCTTGGAGACGAAGTCCTTGGCCCCCAGCGCCAGCGCGCGGCGGCGGGCGGCGATGGTGCTGTCGGCGGTGAGCACCAGCACCGGACGGAATTCGTCGGCGCGGTCGTGGCGCTTGAAGGCTTCGAGCAGCTGGAAACCGTCGACCTCGGGCATCATCAGGTCCAGCAGGACCAGATCGGGCTCCAGCCGGACATAGGCTTCCAGCGCCGTGGTCGGATCGGTGATGGTGTGGATGTCGGCATAGCCCTCGCGCTCCAGCACGCTGGCCAGCAGCAGGACATTGGCGTCCTCGTCGTCGATGATCAGGATCCGGCGCGCGCGGATTTCGGCGCTATCGATCAGGTTTCCGCTCATAGTGACTGCTGCTCTGCCTTGCGCTGGCTGGCGCGCTGCGACGCGCGGGTCGGCAGGGTGAACCAGAACCGCGCGCCCTGTTCGGGCGCTTCATAGCCGATCTGCCCGCCCATCGATTCGACCAGCCGCTTGGACAGGGCAAGGCCGAGGCCTGTGCCGTCAACCTTGGCCCGGTTCTGCTGGCCGAGCCGGTCGAACGGCGTGAACAGGCGCGATACCTCTGTGCTGATGACACCTTCGCCATCGTCCTCCACCTCGACCCGGATGTCGCGGCCGCGGGTCTGGCAGGCAAGCCGCACCAGGGTGCCGGTGCGGTTGTACTTGGCCGCGTTCGAGACGAGGTTGAGCATGACCTGGATCACCCGGCGGCGGTCGGCCCAGGCGACCAGCGACTCTTCGGGATGCTCCAGCACGAAGCGCAGGCCGGCCGTCGCGACGATCGGTGCGGCCAGGCCGTGGACCTCCTGCAGCAGTTCGCCCAGGTCGATCTGTTCCAGGTTCACCTCGGCCCCGCCGGCCTCGATGCTGGAAATGTCGAGCAGATCGTTGATCAGCGAGAGCAGGTGCCGCCCGGCCTTCATGATCTGGCTCAGCGCCTCGCGGTGGCGCGGCTCGAACTGGTCCTCGTCAAGCTCGAGCAACTGCCCGAAGCCGAGGATCGCCGACATCGGCGTGCGCAGCTCGTGGCTGGTGCGCGAGAGGAACTCGCTCTTGGCCAGGTTGGCGGCGATGGCCTCTTCGCGGGCAAAGCGCAGCGCCTCTTCGGAGCGGCGGCGTTCGGTCATGTCGCGGGTGACCTTGGCAAAGCCGCGCAGCTCACCCTGGTCGTCGTGCATGGCGGTGATCACCACGTTGGCCCAGAACGGGCTGCCGTCCTTGCGCAGCCGCCAGCCCTCGTCCTCGGCCGTGCCGTCGCGCCGGGCGCGGTCCAGCATCTGCGCGGGCAGGAAGGCGCGGGTGTCTTCGGGGTAGAAGCGGCTGAAGTGGTGGCCGAGGATTTCCTCGGCCTCCCAGCCCTTGATCCGCTGTGCGCCGAGGTTCCACGAGGTGACCACACCGTCGGTATCGAGCGCGAAGATCCCGTAGTCCTGCACTTCCTCGATTACGAGGCGGAAGCGCTCCTCGCTCTCGCGCAGGGCCTGTTCGCGGCCGCGCAGCAGGGCGCTGGCCCGGGCCATGCGCTGGGCCAGCCGGCCGATCTCGTCGGCATCGTCGGGCATCTCGGCCAGTTCTTCGCCGCGAGCCAGCAGTTCGGCATTGGCTTCCAGCATCTGCACGCGCCGGACGATCCCGGTCGAGAACAGGTAGACCGCCGCCAGGCTGCCGAGCAGGCCGATCACCGCGCTGATCGCGGTCAGCAGCAGGAAGCGGCCGCGCACTTCGTCGACCCGGGCGCGGCGCTGGTCGAGCAGCACGCCTTCGCGGCGCTGGATCAGCTCGATTTCCTGGCGCATCGCATCGAGCACGATCTTGTTGGAAACCAACGCAGGTTCGATCGCGGCGCGGTTGCCGGCACGGGCCAGGTCGACGATCGATTTCAGCCCGTCGCGCTTGCGCGAAGTCAGTTCGTTGATCCGGTTGAACCGTTCGCGCACTTCTCGGTCGCGGATCGCGGCGTCGAGCCGCCGCATCGTTTGCGGCAAGTCGGCCTCAGCCTTGCGATAGGGTTCAAGGAAGCGCTCCTGCCCGGTCAGGGCATAGCCGCGTACCCCGGCGGCAGCTTCGGCGAGCAGGGCGTGAACCTGATAAGTATCGCGCTGGATCGCGAAGGCGCGGCGCACATCATTCTCGGCGCGGACTTCGGCATTGCTGGCAACGTAGAGCGAGACCAGCGCGCCGAGCAGGATCGCCAGCGGCAGGGCGATCACGACCAGCCCCTTGAGCGCGAGCTGGCGGTCGGCCCAGAAGCGGGTCATGCGGCGGGCGGGCATCCCGTGGTTCACGCCGGCCCCGCGCGCGCGACGAGCACCGCCGCCTGGGTCCGGTCGGATACGCCCAGCTTGGCGATAATCCGCTCGACATGGGCCTTGACCGTGGCCGGGCTGACATTGAGCAGCCGGGCAATTTCCTTGTTGGTCAGCCCTTCGGCGATCTGGGCCAGCACTTCGCGCTCGCGCGGGGTCAGCGTGTTCAGCGCATCGACGGGTCGGACCTCGCGCTCGCTCTGGCGCAGCGCGGCGTTGATCAGGTTGAGCGGCATCACGCTTTGCCCCGCCATGACCTGGCTGACCGCGCCGCGCAGTTCGGTGATCGAGGCGTCCTTCAGGACATAGCCCGCCGCGCCGGCGGCCAGCGCCTCGCGGACATAGGCCGGCATATCGTGGAGCGAGAGCATCAGCACCCGGCTCGGCAGGCCCAGGGCGGCAATCCGGCGCGTGGCCTCCAGCCCATCGATCCCTGAGCCGAGGCGGACATCCATTAGCACCACATCGGGCTGCAGCCGGGTAACAAGTTCAACCGCCTCCTCGCCGCTGGTCGCCTCGCCCACCACTTCCAGCCCGTCGCCAGCCAGGACTGACTTCAGCCCCTCGCGCGCGAGCTGGTGATCGTCGACGATCAGGATCCGCACAGTCATGGTCAGGCGACCTTCGGGAAGGTTGCCAGCACGGCCACGCCGCCGGAGCGGGACTGCCAATCGAGCGTGCCGCCAATCGAGGCCATCCGTTCACGCATCACATCGATCCCGAAATGCGGTGTGGCAGCGGTCGCGACTGGCCGGCGGCCCTTGCCCCGATCGGCAATGCGCAGGAATGGCGCCGCTTCGCCCGCGCGGGCCGAAAGCTCCAGGCTGACCACGCAGGGCCCGCCAGCATGCTTGCGGACATTGGTCAGGGCTTCCTGCGCGACCCGGTAGAGCGCGGTTTCAACGTGGGTCGGCCAGTGCGTCACGTCACTGGCGATGCTGACCTGCACCTTATAGCCATCTGCATCCAGCGCTTCGGCCAGGGCGCGCAAGGCCGCTTCAAGACCCAGGTCGTCGAGCACTGTCGGCCGAAGACCGCGGATCACGCCGCGCAGTTCACCCACCAAGTCACGGGCGATGGCGACCAGCTTGGCGCGGTCGGCAGTCCCTGCGCCGCCTTCCAGCAGGCGCGCAAGGGCCGTAGCGGTCTGCGCGACGCCATCGTGCAGTTCGTGGCTAACCCGGCGGCGCTCTTCCTCCTGCGCAGAGAACAGCCGGCCGACGACGAATTCGAGCCGGGCCTCGCGCTCCTGCAGTTCGCGCGCGCGGTTGATCCGGTCGATCGTCGCGCCGAGCATTTCGAGCTGGAGCCGGATGGCCTCGCGGTCTTCGGGATCGGTGATGTCCTCCAGCCGGTCCAGGCCTTCGATTTCGAGCGTTCCGACAATGCCGCCATCGCTGCCCGGCGCCGGGATCGGCAGGCCCTCACCAGCATCCAACCGCACCGCACCGCCGCGCCGGCCGAGGAAGTAGCCGAGCCGGTCGGCGCAGCCTTGCAGGATGGTTTCAAGTGTTGCGGCCTCGGCCAGGGTCAGTTGGCGGCCGTTGGTGGAGAGCAGGCGCAGCCGCGCGGCCCGCGCATCGGCCGCGCGATAGAGCTCGCGCAGTTCGGCGACGGTTTCGACCTCGGGGGCCAGGGCCGGATTCCCGCTCTGCATAGGGCCTCTCTAAGGCTTGGCGGCAAATGTGCATAGGCCATCCAGCCTAGGCCGCGCGGCCCGCCATGCGGCCAATTTGCCCGGGGTTTCCCAAGGCTAGCTAGGGCCAGACGGAAAAGTCACACGGTTAGATTTACAGGAGTACCACCGATGAAGAGCTTCAAGACCCGCAGCATGGCCCTTGCTGCCCTGCTGCCGCTGGCGGCGATCGCACCCCGGCTGTGGCCCACGACCACGCCGCGCCCAAGCCGGTCACGCTCTATGCCCCGATCACCCAGGCTGAAGTCGAAGCTGCGCATACCGCATGGTGCGGTGCGCTGGTTGCCATCGCGACCGAAAACGACACCAAGGGCCAGCCGGCCGCAAAGGAACTGGCCAAGAAGGTGCTCGACAGCGCTTATGGCTATGGCATGGGTCCGGTGCTGTTCAAGCCGACCCTGACGGTCGTTCCCCAGACCTTCCGCACCACCTATGACGGTGCGCTCGCCTACTTCGTGGGCGGTGACAAGGCCTATCCGAACGACACCGGCTTTGCCCTCAAGGGGTGGCGCAAGTGCGAAACCAGCAACAACACGATCCTCATCACCGGCAATTCGGCGCTGTCGATGGGCAATGTCACCATGTGGGATAGCAAGGGCAATGTGACCAAGGTCGACAAGACCTGGGGCTATGCCCGCGGCACCGATGGCGGCCTGAAGATCGTCCTCCACCACTCTTCGCTGCCGTACTCGGCCAAGTAAGCGAAGGGTCGCGGGCAGGCGGCTGCTGTCCCCCCCATCCCGGCAGCCGCCTGCTTTAGCGCTCTACCCGACCGGGCACCAGACCCGGCGGTTATCATCTCCCGTCCCTCCCAACTGCGAGATACCCCCACATGACCAAGCGCATTTGCGCCGCCCTGGCGGCTGC
>JACDQK010000043.1 GCA_015657645.1 Novosphingobium sp. | reverse complement strand
GGGGCCTTGCTGGCGCATGAGGATGCCTGGGACTGGGATCCCGAGATCGTCATTTCCGGCAGCGAGATTGCCGAGGATAGGCCCGAGGACTGGCAGCTCGAGGCCTGGCTTCCGCGCAAGCCCAGCAAGTCCGACAAGGCCGCGCTGCTCGCCCTGTTCGCCGGGCCAGCGCCCAAGCTGGCGATCGAGCAATTGCCCGAAGTCGACTGGCTGACCGCCAGCCAGACCGGCCTTGAGCCGATCCGCGCCGGCCTATTCCACGTCCATACGCCCGAACATCCGCCGCTCGATCAACCGGGCCTGCGCGATTTCTGCATTCCGGCCAGCCAGGCCTTCGGCACCGGCCAGCACGCCACCACCGCCGGCTGCCTGACCATGCTGACGCATATGAAGCGGCAGGGCGTGGTGGTGCGCAACCTGGCCGATATTGGCACGGGCACCGGCCTGCTGGCCTTTGCTGCCCTGCACCTCTGGCCGCGCGCCCTGGCGACGGCGAGCGATATCGATGACGTCTGCCTTGATGTTGTGGCCGACAATGCCGCCAGCAATGGCGTGGCAATGGGCGCGCGCGGCGGTGAGCTGACCATGCTGGTGGCCGATGGGATGGAGCACCCGCTGCTGGAAGCGCGCGGGCCCTATGACCTGATCCTGGCCAATATCCTGGCCGGGCCGCTGATCGGCCTGGCCCCTGATTTTGCGCGGCACATGGTCCCCGGCGGGCATCTGGTCCTGGCCGGTCTGCTCGAGACGCAGGAAGCGGCCGTCCGCAAGGCTGCCCGGCGCGCCGGGCTGCGCCTGGCCGCGCGACTGGTCAATGGCGACTGGTCGATCCTGTGGCTGCGCAAGCGCGGCGGAGCGGGCCAGCTGCCTGACTGGGCGAGGCGCTGGTAGCGGCGTGAACCTCCGCGATTTCCTGATACTGGTGGCCATCTGCCTGATCTGGGCGACCAACAATGTCGTCAGCAAGATCGTGGTCAGCGATTGGCAGGTCCCGCCGCTGCTCTATGCCGCGATCCGCTTTGCGATCGTCGCCGCGGTCACCCTGCCCTGGCTGCGGCCGATCCCAAAGCCGGTCTGGCGGATCATCGCGGTCGGCCTGCTGATGGGCGGCGGCAGCTTTGCGCTGCTGTTCATGGCCCTACAGACCGTCTCGCCCTCGGCCGCGGCAGTGGTCAGCCAGGCCGGGGTACCGATCACCACCCTGCTTTCGATCCTGATCCTGGGTGAACGGATCCACTGGCGCCGCGGGCTGGGCATCACCCTGACGCTGGTTGGCGTGCTGGTGGTGGTGTGGGAGCCAGGGCTGGCGATCTCGGCCGGCTTGCTGCTGGTCCTCGCCGGAGCGGCCAGCGGCTCGCTCGGCGCCGTACTGATGAAGCAGATGGGCGATATCGCGCCGCTGCGGCTGCAGGCCTGGGTCGGCATGACCAGCACGCTCCTGCTGGTCCCGCTCACCCTGCTTCTGGAAACGCCAGACTGGGGCCAGATCGCGGCGGTGGGCTGGCCCTTTGTGGGCGCGCTGGTGTTCTCGGCACTGGTCGTTTCGGTCGGCGCGCACACGCTGTTCTACGTGTTGATTGCCCGGTACGAGGCGAACCTGATCGCCCCGCTGACGCTGATCACGCCGCTAGCGACGATTGCCCTGGGCGTGGTGATTACCAACGACCAGCTCGGTACGCAGATGATCGTCGGCTCGGCCATTGCGCTGACCGGCGTGCTGATTGTCGCGCTCAGGCGGACCCGCGCCCCGATTGCCGAGGCGCAGGAACACTCCTGAGCGTTGGATTGGCCCGGTTTAGCGGGCGGCTTCGCTATACTTCTGGGCCGTGGTGCTGAACGATTTGTTGACCTCGTTCCCGAGTCCCGACAGCGCGCCAAACATCGCGACCACCATCAGGCCCAGAATCAGGCCCAGTTCGACCGCAGCAGCGCCGCGCTCATCGCGCAGCAGTTTCCGAAAAAGCGACATAAGCAACCCTCTCTCATTGACCAAAGCCAGCAAGTGACGGGGAGCATTACGCTTTTCGCGTTAAGGAGAAGTTAGCCATGCTCCGTATTTTTACAGAGCTGCGCGGACAAGCTCTGCCTAGGCAGCTTCATCAATCACCGCGAAACCAGGCTCCTGCGCCTGCTTTAGCCTGGAGCCGGCCCCAGCCGCTCGCCTGGGCCGCAGCCCGGACAGCACCAATAGGGCTTGCTTAACCCCTGACCGCTATAACGGCGGCATGGGCTTTCAACCGCCAAACCGCCCCGCGATGGGCCACCGCAGCTTCAACCGCCTGCGCCTGGGCGTTGCGGCGGCATTGAAACTGACCCACGAAAATCGCGCCTGCCTGATCGACGATATCTCCTCGACCGGAGCCCGTCTCAGAATTGATCGCCCGCTGGCCCCAGGCCAGTCGCTGGTGCTGAGTTTCCATGAACTCACGCTGTTCAGCACGGTGATGTGGGTGCGCGGGGGCGAATGCGGGCTGCGCTTCGACCAACCGCTTGAACTGGAAGACATGCAGGGCATGCTGTGGATCAAGGAAAACCGCGCTCTCTATGAGCGGATCTGCAAAGCCGGCCCGGCAATGGACTGGGCCGAGGGGATCGGAGAGTATTGAAGCAGGCAGCGGTTGCCGGGCTGGCGGGAAACCGCGAACAAGCCCTAACCTGCAGCTCTGACGATTTCCGCCCAGCCAGCTTCGTCAATCACCGCGATACCCAGTTCCTGCGCCTTCTTGAGCTTTGAACCCGCCCCCGGCCCGGCCACGACCAGGTCGGTCTTGGCCGAAACCGTTCCGGCCGCCTTGGCCCCCAGCCGCTCGGCCTGGGCCTTGGCTTCGTCGCGGCTCATCGTTTCGAGCGCGCCCGTGAAGACCACGGTCTTGCCTGCCACCGCGCTGTCCTTCGTCTCGACCACGTAGGGCGGCGGAGTGACTTCGGAGAGCAGGTCCTCCCACACCGCCACGTTGTGCGGCTCGTGGAAGAAATCGCCCAGCGCCTCGGCGACGGCGGGGCCGATGCCGTCGATCCCGGTCAATTCGGCCAAGGCTTCGGGGTCGCTGCCATGCGCCGCCTCAGCGACTTCGCGCAGTCGTTCCAGCGTCGTGAACCGCTTGAGCAGGTCGCGCGCGGTCACGGCCCCGACATGCCGGATCCCAAGCCCGAACAGCAGCCGCGCCGCATCGGGCGCGCGCTTGGCCTCGATCGCTGCCAACAGGTTGTCCACAGACTTATCCTGCCAGCCTTCACGCCCGACGATCTCGCTGCGGCGCGTCTTCAGCCGGAAAATATCGGCTGGGCTTTCGAGCCAGCCGAGCCCGAAGAATTCGATGATCGTCTTCTCGCCGAGCCCCTCGATATCGAGCGCGCCGCGGCTGACGAAGTGCTTGAGGCGCTCCACCCGCTGCGCCGGACAGATCAACCCGCCGGTGCAGCGGACGTCGACCTCGCCCTCTTCGGCGACGGCCTCGCTGGCGCATTCGGGGCAATGGTCGGGGAAGGCATAGGCCGCGCGGTGATCGTCGCGGGTCAGGTTCTCGACCACCTGCGGGATCACATCCCCGGCGCGTTGCAGCACGACCCGGTCCCCCACGCGCAGGCCCAGCCGGGCAATCTCGTCGCGGTTGTGGAGCGTGACATTGGCGACCACCACGCCGCCCACTGTCACCGGCTTCAAGCGCCCGACCGGCGTCAGCTTGCCAGTCCGGCCGACCTGGATATCGATCGCCTCGAGCGTGGTTTCGGCCCGTTCGGCCGGGAACTTGTGGGCGATGCCCCAGCGCGGTGCCTTGGCGACAAAGCCCAGCCGTTCCTGCCAGTCGAGCCGGTCAACCTTGTAGACCACGCCGTCAATATCATAAGGTAAATCAGCGCGTTGATGCTCGATGCTGCGATAATGGCTCAGCATCGCCTCGACAGTCTCGCACCGCACCAGCAAGGGCGAAACCGGCACACCCCAGCTCGCAATCGCCGCCATCACCGCGCTCTGGGTTTCGCCCGGCACCGCCGAAGCCGCGCCCCAGCCATGGGCCAGGAACCGCAGCGGGCGGGCCGCCGTCACCGACGCATCCTTTTGCCGCAGCGAGCCGGCGGCAGCATTGCGCGGGTTGGCAAAAAGCTTGTCGCCGCGCGTCTCCTGCGCGGCGTTGAGCGCGACGAAATCAGCCTTGGCCATATAGACCTCACCGCGGATCTCGAAGACCTCGGGCACCGTGCCGTTCAGCACCTGCGGAATGTCGGCGATGGTCGCGACGTTGGGCGTCACGTCCTCTCCCACCTGCCCGTCACCACGCGTCGCCGCCCGCACCAGGTGCCCATGCTCATAGCGCAGCGAGCAGGACAGGCCGTCGATCTTGTCCTCGGCGATCATCGCCACTGCGGCATCCTCGGGCAGATTGAGATAGCGCCGCACCCGCCCCACGAAATCGGCGACGTCCTCGTCCGCGAACGCGTTGTCGAGGCTCATCATCCGCACTTCGTGGGTGACCTTGGCGAGCGGCGAGGCAGCGACTTCGTGCCCGACCTGGCGGCTCGGACTGTCGGGCCGGATCAGGTGCGGGAACGCCGCTTCCAGCTCGGCATTGCGGCGGACCAGCGCATCATAGTCCGCATCGGAAATCTCCGGCGCGTCTTCGGCGTGATAGCGCTTGTTGTGATAGGCGATCTGCTTCGCCAGCCGCATCAGTTCATTGGCGGCGTCCGCTTCGGAAAGGTCGAATCCCATGGTGCTACCCTAGGCGAGCGCGAGGACCGTCGCCACCATCTCGCGCGCGGGCCGGAAGCCGAGCGACTCATAGAGCCGGATGGCGCTGGCATTGCCGGCATAGGAGTGGAGATAGGGCACATCGCCGCGCGCCACCTGATCGGCCATCACCCGCCGGATCAGCGCGCCGGCGAGGCCGCGCCCGCGCTGGTCGGGCCAGGTGCAGACCCCGCTGACTTCGGCCAGTCCCGGCGCAGGGCGCATCCGCTCACCCGCCATGGCGAGCAGGCGGCCCTCCTCGCGCAGGCCCCAGAACTGGCCGTACTGATGCGTCAGCGGCCCCCACGGGCCCGGTTCGGTGGCGAGGGCCAGGTCAGTCATTTCGGCCACATCATCCGCGCCGAGCGCCACGAATGGCCCATCGTCGGCGCGCAGCGGCGCGTGGTTGTCCGCCACCATCTGCAGCAAGGGGGCCACGCGGACCACGCGGGTGCCGGCCGGGGCGGGCCATTCCTCGCGCTCGACCAGCCACACCGTATCGTCCGGACCGGTGAGCATTGCCGCCAACGCCGCCTGGGCCTCATCCGACTGGTCGCCCGCCGCTGCGAAGGGGCCATAGCGCGGATCGATCCGCACCGCCGCGCCGGTCGCCACGGCCAGGCCGGCCTGCGGCCCGGTCAGCATCGACCAGACCGGGCGTTCGAGCGCCGCGTCGTTCACACTCCCTCCAGCAGCCGATCGGCCTGAGCCCGCGCTTCGGCGGTGACTTCGGCGCCGGAGAGCATGCGGGCGATCTCTTCCTGCCGCCCTGCGCTATCCAGCAGGACAACCGAAGTGCGGGTGACCGTGCCCTCGCTCGACTTGGCGATCATGTAGTGCTGGCTGCCC
>JACDQK010000042.1 GCA_015657645.1 Novosphingobium sp. | reverse complement strand
GGCTGATCGGGATCATCTACGAAAGCCGCCCCAACGTGACCGCCGATGCCGCTGCGCTCTGTCTGGGTTCAGGCAATGCTGCGCTGCTGCGCGGTGGCAGCGAGGCGGTCCATTCCAGCCGGGCGATCCATGCTGCGATGGTCGCGGGCTTGGTCGAAGCCGGTGTTCCGGCCGCTGCGGTGCAACTGGTCCCCAGCCAGGACCGGGCGATCGTGGGCGCCATGCTGACCGCAGCGGGTCTGATCGACATGATCGTGCCGCGCGGCGGCAAAAGCCTGGTGGCGCGGGTCCAGGCCGATGCCCGGGTTCCAGTGCTCGCCCACCTCGACGGGATCAACCACACCTTCGTTCACGCCGCCGCCGATCCTGCCAAGGCGGTCCAGATCGCGGTCAATGCCAAGCTGCGCCGCACCGGGGTTTGCGGGGCGATGGAAACGCTGCTGATCGATGCGCTTTACCCCGAATCGGCAGGTCTGGTTGCAGCGCTGATCGAAGCGGGTTGTGAGCTGCGCGGCGATGCCCGCGCCTGTTCGCTCGACCCCCGGATCGTCCCGGCCAGCGAGGCGGATTGGGATACCGAATATCTCGATGCGATCCTCTCGGTTGCGGTGGTTGACGGGCTTGATGCCGCACTGACGCATATCGCCCGCCACGGTTCGCACCACACCGATGCGATCGTGACCGAGGATGCGGCCGTGGCCGAACGGTTCCTGGCCGAGGTCGACAGCGCGATCGTGATGCACAACGCCTCCAGCCAGTTTGCCGATGGCGGGGAATTCGGTCTGGGCGCTGAAATCGGTATCGCCACCGGGCGGCTCCACGCCCGCGGGCCAGTCGCGCTGGAGGGCCTTACGACCTACAAATGGCTGGTGCGCGGCACCGGGCAGGTACGGCCCTGAACCGCGGAAAACCGCGCGTCGGGCTGCTCGGCGGCAGCTTCAACCCGGCCCACGGCGGGCACCGGCGGATCAGCCTGTTTGCGCGTGACGCATTGGGGCTCGACGCCGTGTGGTGGCTGGTCTCGCCGGGCAATCCGCTCAAGCCCAAGGCCGGTATGGCCCCGCTTCCGGCCCGGCTCGGCTCGGCGCTCAAGCTGGCCCGGCGCGCGCCGATCGTGCCGACCGCCATCGAGCGCGAGCTGGGTACGGTCTACACTGCCGATACCCTGCGCGCGCTGCGCCGCCGCTATCCCGATGTGGCCTTTGTCTGGCTGATGGGCAGCGACAATCTGGCCCAGTTGCACCGCTGGCGCGACTGGCGCCGGATCGCCCGCACCATGCCGATTGCGGTTATTGCCCGGCCCGGCTATGATGGCCTTGCTGCGGCGAGCCCCGCTGCGGCATGGCTCGGCCGATACCGGCGGTCCGCGGCCAGTCTGAAACACCGGGCAGGATGGAGCGCACCCGCGCTGATACATTTGCGATTCGATCCCGATCCGCGCTCGGCGACTGCCATTCGCCGCGCTGATCCAGACTGGGCCCGGCGTTACGCTGGCCGGACGGTCCGGGATCCGCTGACGCACCATCCGGTCAATTCCGACACGCCATGAACGGGCAGGGCATTTTTCCTGCGCCGCCGTGCGCCGCCCGCCCCAAGGAGCACTCGCCCCCTCAATGACACCTGCCACGAACGCGCCGGCCGCCGCCGGAACGCCCACCCCGCTGCCGCCGTCCGAACCCGGCTCGCTCCACGCCCTGGTCCTCCAGTCGCTGGACGATGACCAGGCGCAGGAGATCGTCTCGATCCCGCTTGAGGGCAAAAGCTCGATCGCCGATCACATGGTGATCGCCAGCGGCCGCTCGACCCGCCAGGTCGCGGCGATGGCGCAGAAGCTGGCCGAACGGATCAAGCAGGGCGGCTTCGGCCACGTGCGGATCGAAGGCTTGCCGGCGGCCGACTGGGTGCTGATCGACGCAGGCGACATTGTCGTTCACCTGTTCCGCCCGGAAGTGCGCAGCTTCTATAATCTTGAACGGATGTGGGCCTTCGGGGATTCGGGCGCAGCCTGATTCACCTGACCTGATCGACCTCAGATGCGGCTGCATGTGATTGCCCGGGGCAAGATCGCCCGCTCGCCTGAGGCCGATCTGGTCGCCCGTTACATGAAGCGGATCACCTGGCCGGTGGTCCAGACCGAGCTGCCGGATACGGGCGGAACCGTTCCGGCGGCGCTGACTCCAGCCCGCGAAGTGCTGCTCGATGAGCGCGGCAAGCAGCTTTCCTCCGAAGACTTTGCCGCCCTGCTGGGCCGCTGGCGCGACGAAGGCGTGCGCGAGGCACGGTTCCTGATCGGCGCGGCCGATGGCCATGGCGAAGCGGTGCGGAGCCAGGCTGACCTCCTGCTCGGCTTCGGGCCGATGACCTGGCCGCATCTGCTGGTCCGCGCCATGCTGGCCGAACAATTGTGGCGTGCAACCAGCATTCTGGCTGGTCATCCCTATCACCGTTCGGGATAAGGCGCGCGATGCGGCCTGCTGTGTACCTGCGATTGACCCCCTTGCTCGCGCTCGTGGCGCTGGGTGGAGCCGTGGCCCAGTCGCCGCTGGCCCCCAGCGATCCCAACCAGCTCCGCCGCGCGATTGCCGAGGCGCAGACTGCCGGCGCTGCCGCTGGCCGCCGCGCGGCCGAACTTGAGGCCCAGGCCAGCACGGCCAATGCTGCGGTCGAGAAGACCGCCCGTGAGGCCGCCGGGATCGCCGCGCGGATCCAGCAGGCTGAAGCCGGAATTGCCGCCAACGAGGCCCGCGCCGCGCTGATCGAGCGTGAGCGGGTGCAACTGCGCGCGCGCCTCGCCCAGCGCCAACAGCCGCTGGTTCAGCTGACCGCCGCCTTGCAGCGACTGGCACGCCGACCGGCAGCCTTTGCCCTGCTTCGCCCGGGATCGCTGCAGGATACCGTTTATCTCCGCGCTGCGCTCGAAGCCATGCTGCCCGAGGTGGAGCGGCGCACCGCTGACCTGCGGGCCGAGCTCGAACGCAGCCGCGCGCTCCAGGCCCAGGCCCGCTCCAATGCCGCCGGACTGCGCCAGGCCCAGCGCGACCTGGCGGCACGACGTCAGGCGCTGGCCTCGCTCGAAAGCCGCCAGCGGCTCGAAGCCCGCGCCGCCGGGGGCCTCGCTGCGCGCGAGGGTGACCGCGCGCTCGCGCTGGCGGAACAGGCGCGCGACCTGAATGGGCTAGTCGGCCAGCTGGATGAGGCCAGCCGCCGCCGGGCGGCGCTCGCGGCCTTGCCCGGACCGATCCTGCGGCCCGCTGTGCCCGGTGCTGCCGTGGTGACGGCAGAGGCCCAGGCCACGGCGACGCCAACCGCGCGCCTCCCGGGCTTTTCATTGCCGCTCGCCGGACAAGTCGTGGCCGGATTTGGTACGGAACGGCCCGGTCAGCCGCGCTCACGCGGGGTGACCCTGCTGGCTCGTCCCGCTGCCCAGCTGGTGGCCCCGGCGGCGGGCCGGGTGGTCTTTGCCGGCGCCTATCGCGGCTATGGCCAGATCGTGATCATCGAGCATGCCGGCGGCTGGACTTCGCTGGTCACCGGGCTGTCGACGCTGGATGTCGAAGTGGGGGATCAGCTGGTCGGCGGATCGCCGCTGGGCGTTACCGGACCCGGCCAGCCGCTCGTCACGCTGGAGCTGCGCAAGGATGGCCAGCCGGTCAATCCGCTTGATCTGCTAGGTCGTTAGTCGATTTGCTGCGACACCGGGCTTCGGGCCATCTGGCGTTCAGGCGCCGCAGCGGATAGATTGCCGGCGAATGAGTGGCGAAAGGCCGTGATCCGAATGAAATTTGCCAATCTTGCCCGCGCGGCGCTGCTGGTCAGCGCTGTCGCCCTGCTGCCGGCGACGACGGCGGGCCTCGCGGCGGTCGAAGGGCGCTCGAACGCCCAGTTCAACCGGCTCTTCACGGTCTACCAGATCGTCAAGGCGCAGTATGTCGAATCGGTCGATGACGATAAGCTGATTGCCGGCGCGATCGATGGCATGCTCGCGGCGCTTGATCCGCATTCAAGCTATGTCGAAGGCGCCTCGTTCCAGCGTCTGACCAACCTGATCGACGGCAACTACTCGGGCCTTGGCCTCAGCGTCGGCATGGACGATGGTGCGGTCCGGGTGATCGCGCCGATGAAGGGCAGTCCGGCGGACAAGGCCGGGGTCAAGGCGGGCGATTACATCACGCACCTGGATGGCAAGCTGATCTACGGGATCGAGCTGGACGATGCCGTCGCCCGGATGCGCGGCGAAGCCGGCACCCCGATCCGCCTCACCCTGTTCCGCGAAGGCCGCAACGATACCTTCGATGTCACCGTCACCCGCGGGGTGATCGATCTCGAGCCGGTTACCTGGAAGCTGGATAAGGATGTCGGGGTCGTCTCGGTCAACGAATTTTCGCGCGATGTCGGGGTCGATGTCGGAGCGGCGATCACCGACCTCAAGAAGCAGGCTGGCGGCAAGCTGACCGGGCTGGTGCTTGACCTGCGGCAGAACCCGGGCGGCTCGCTGGATGAAGCTGTGGCGCTCTCCGACCTGTTCCTGACCAAGGGCGATATTGTCTCGCAGCGCGGCCGCAATCCGCGCGATAACGAGTTCTACCGGGCCGAGGAGATGATCCCAGGTGATGCCGCCAAGGGCCTGCCGGTCATCGTGCTGATCGATGCCGGCTCAGCCTCGGCCTCGGAGATCGTTGCCGGTGCGCTGCAGGATCAGAAGCGCGCGCTGGTTATGGGTGAGCGTAGCTTTGGCAAGGGCAGCGTCCAGTCGCTGTTCGAACTGGACAGGAGCCGGGCGATCAAGCTGACCACGGCGCGCTATTACACGCCCTCGGGCAAGTCGGTGCAGGAAGGCGGGATCGAGCCCGATATCCGCGTGCCGCAGTTGTCCGATCCCGACGCGCGCCGCCGCGCCGAGCTGACCATGCGCGAGAGCGACCTGCGCCGCCACCTCGTCAACGAACTGGGCGTGGCCGACAAGCAGCTTGAGTCCGACCGCCAGGATGATCCGCGCTTCAAGGCCACTGCCGAGGAGCTCAAGGCCAAGGGTATCACCGACTTCCAGCTGCACTATGCGTTGGAAACCCTGCGTCGCGGGGGCCGGGCGGCAATGGCGCTGAAGGGGAAGTAGGCGAATGACCATTACGGCGCGGTTGCTGGCGCTGGCAGTGCCGCTTGGCCTGCTGGGCGGGGCCTATATCTCGCAGAACGGCTTCGGACTGTACCCGTGTGAGATGTGCTGGTGGCAACGCTATCCGCACTTTACGGCACTGGTCCTGGCGCTGATCGGCTGGGCGCAGCCGCGCCAGCCGCTGTGGATCTGGCTGGCGGGCCTGGCGATCCTTGCTTCGGGTCTGATCGGGGCGTTCCACGCCGGGGTCGAGTATGGCTGGTGGGAAGGTATCACCGGCTGTGCCACGGTGGCTCAGGCTGGCGGCGATCCGCTGGCGGCGATCCTCGATGCGCCGATCGTGCGCTGCGATGTGGCCCCCTGGACGCTGCTGGGGATCTCGCTGGCAGGCTTCAATTTCCTGATTTCGACTGCCGGGGCGCTGGCGGTGTTCACTCTGCTGCGCCGCGAAGGAGCCAAGGCATGACTGATACCGCACGGATGCTGCGCGTCGATCAGGCGGGCGAATATGGCGCGACCCGGATCTATGCCGGGCAGCTGGCCGTAATGGGTGATCGCGCGCCTCATGCCGGCGAGATCGCGCACATGGCCGAACAGGAAGCGGTCCACCGCGCCAAGTTCGATGCCTTGATCGCCCGCCGCGGCGTGCGGCCGACGGCGCTGCAACCGGTCTGGAACGTGGCCGGCTTCGCGCTGGGCGCGGCGACGGCGCTGATCGGCCCCAAGGCGGCGATGGCCTGCACCGCCGCAATCGAAACCGAGATCGATCGGCATTACACCCAGCAGCTCGATGAATTGGGCGATCAGGACCCCGAACTGGCCGGGATGATCCGCGAATTCCGCGATGATGAGCGCGCCCACAAGGCAGCCGCGCTGGCCGCCGGCGCGGAACAGGCCCCCGCCTATCCGCTGCTGTCGGGCGCGATCCGGCTGGGCTGCCGGCTGGCGATCCGCTTGTCCGAGCGAATCTGACCGCGCAACTTGACCGGGCGCAAGGACTTGCCCGGCTTAAGCTGTCATTCAGCGCGCAAGGCCCTTATATCGGGTCATCCGCGCCAAGGAGATTACCCATGCGCCGCCTGTTGATTGCTGCCCCGCTGCTGGCCTTTGCCGTACCCGCCCTGGCCCAGGACGCGCCCGAGCCCAAGGTCAACCAGTTGATCATCTACGGCAATGACGAATGTCCGGTCTCGGCCGACGACACCATCACCGTCTGCGCGCGCAAGGCCGAAGCCGAACGGTTCCGCATTCCGCAGATCCTGCGCCAGTCGAGCTCGCCGCAGAACGAAGCCTGGAACAACAAGGTCCTGGCCTACGAACGCGTCAACAAGACCGGGACGATGAGTTGCTCGCCGGTGGGCGCGGGCGGCTGGACGGGCTGCTCGGGCCGGCTGATCGATGCAGCCTATGCCGAAAAACAAAGCGACGAATCGGTCCGCTTCGGCCAGCTGATCGCTGACGAACGGGCCAAGCGCCTGTCGACGATCGACAAGGACGCGGCCCAGACCCAGACCGACGTCGAAAAGCTCGAAGACCAGATGGAAGCCCGCCGCAAGGCCGAGGCTGAAGCTGCTGCCAAGGCTGAAGCGGAAAAGAAGCCCGAAGGCGGCAATTGACCGCTATTTGCGCGGCACCTGGGCCACTTCGGCCAGCCAGACATCCGCCAGCCCGTCGCTCGGCGCGCGCCAGTCGCCGCGCGGGCTGAGGCTGCCGCCCGATGAGACCTTGGGTCCGTTGGGGATCGCGCTGCGCTTGAACTGGCTGGTGGCGAAGAACCGCCGCACGAAGTTCTCCAGCCACTTCCGGATCTCGGCCAGCGCATAGTCTTCCTTGCGCTCTTCCGGGAAACCGAAGGGCCAGCGCCCGCTGCCGTCCTTGCGCCAGGCATGCCAGGCCAGGAAGGCTATCTTGCCAGGGGTCAGCGCCTGGCGCAGCGTGTAATAGAGGAAGAAATCGTTGAGCGCGTAGGGGCCGACCGCCGCCTCGGTGCTCTGGATCGCACCGGCAGCATCGGCCGGGACCAGTTCGGGCGAGATCTCCTGATCGAGAATCGCTGTCAGCACCGCATCGGTCGCCAAGTCGAACTGCTCGCTCTCGACCGACCAGCGGATCAGGTACTGGATCAGCGTCTTGGGCACGCCGCAGTTGACGGCATAGTGGCTCATGTGATCGCCGACACCATAAGTGCACCAGCCGAGCGCCAGCTCGGAAAGGTCACCCGTGCCGACGACGAAACCGTGGTTGTGATTGGCGAGCCGGAACAGGTAATCGGTGCGCAGGCCGGCCTGGACGTTCTCAAAGGTCACATCATAGACCTTCTCGCCGCGCGAATAGGGATGATCCATGTCCTTCAGCAGCTGCTCGGCCGCCGGGCGGATATCGATCTCGTCGGCGCTGATGCCCAGCGCCTCCATCAGCTTCCAGGCATTGGCCTTGGTCCCGGCGCTGGTGGCAAAGCCGGGCATGGTATAGCCGCGGATCGTGGTACGCGGCAGGCCCAGCCGGTCACAGGCCTTGGCGGCGACGATCAGGGCATGGGTCGAATCGAGCCCACCGGAAATGCCGATCACCAGGCACTTGGCCTTCGTCGCTTCCATCCGCCGGATCAGCCCGTCGACCTGGATGTTGAAGGCTTCGTAGCAGTCCTGCGCCAGCCGCTCGGCCCGGTGCGGCACATAGGGGAAGCGGCGCAGCGCGCGGCGCAGGCCGACATCCTTCTCGTGCAGCGGCAGGGTGAAATCGATCCGCCGAAAATCGCGTTCGGGGTGGCCGGCAGCAATTGCCGTATCGTTGAACGATCCGGTTCGCATCCGCTCCAGTCGGAGGCGCTGCACATCGACATCGGCAATGGCGAGCTGCGGGCTGCGGCTGAACCGCTCCGACCGGGCCAATTCCTCACCAAGTTCGTAGATTGAGCCCTGGCCGTCCCAGGCCAGATCCGTCGTGCTTTCGCCCGCCCCGGCGGCGGCATAGACATAGGCGGCGGCGCAGCGCGTCGATTGCGCGGCCACCAGCGTTGCGCGCTCATCCGCTTTGCCGACCGTGATGTTGGAGGCCGAGAGGTTGCACAGCACCGTCGCCCCGGCCAGCGCGCCGCGGATCGAGGGCGGCTGCGGCACCCACATGTCCTCGCAGATTTCGAGGTGGAAAGTGAAATCCGGCAGGTTGGCCGCGCGGAACAGCAGATCGGTACCAAACGGCACCTCGACCCCGCCCAGTTCAATCGTCTCCCCGGTGATGCCGACGCCGGGTGCGAACCAGCGCTTTTCGTAATACTCGCGGTAATTGGGCAGGAAGCTCTTCGGCACGACCCCGAGTACGCGCCCCTGCGTGACCGCCGCCGCGCAGTTGTAGAGCCGCCCGTTGCGGACCAGCGGCAGGCCGACCACCAGCACGGCGCGCATCCGTTCGCTCGCGGTGACAATGCTGGCCAGGGCTGCTCGCGCCGAATCGAGCAGAGCCTGCTGGGTCAGCAGATCGTCGATCGCATAGCCTGTCAGGCACAGCTCCGGGAAAACCACCAGATCCACGCCGTCGCGCTCGGCCTGCGCCGCCAGGTCAAGCACCGCGCGGGCGTTCTGCACGGGGTCGGCAACGAAGACCGCTGGTGTCGCTGCAGCAAGGCGCACCAAGCCGTGCCGGTGGATCGAATGGAAGGGCAGCGGCTCGCTCATCCCGGCAGTCTTAGAGTGTCGTGAGCCAGCCGTCGACCTTGGCGAAGTGATCGTCCCAGGTGGGGGTATGGAACCCCGGCATGGCGGCCAGCTGGCGAACCCGGTCCGGCGCATCGCCGCAATAGGCCCGGATCGCCGCTTCCCAGCCTTGGCCATCGAGCGGATCGAGATAGAGCGGGATATCGCCCGCAATCTCGCGGAACACCGGCAGGTCGCTGGCGATCACCGGCACCCCGCGTTGTAGCGCCTCGATCACCGGAATGCCGAAACCTTCGATGAAGCTCGGCATCAGCAGGGCGCGGGCCTGATCAAGCCAACCGAGCATGGTGGCATCGTCGCACCGGCCCAGTTCGCGGACATAGCCCTTCAGTCGGGGCGAACGATCGAGCAGGGCAAAGACCTCATCGGCCTCCCAGCCACGCTGGCCGATCAGCACGAGCTTCGGGGTTGCCGCGCCCAGCTCCTTGGACAACTTCTCCCACAGGTGGAGCAGTAGCAGATGATTCTTGCGCCCCTCGATCGTGCCGATCATCACGAAAGTCGGACGATTGGCGGCCGGCACCGGTGCGGCGTCAACCTCGTCCGGTGAGGCCAGCCAGGCCACCTCGCAGGGCGGCGCCACGCGGCCTTCGCGGCGGGCGAACTCGATCAGGGCATCGCGGGTGGCCGCCGAATTGGCGATCACGCCGGCGGCGCTGCCCAGCACGGTCCGCATCCGCTGTCGATGGCGCTTTGACTCGCCCGGACGGCAGAATTCGGGGTGGCTGATCGGGATCAGGTCATGGACCAGATAGACCGGCTTCCACGCCTGCTGCGCCAGCCAGCGCGCCAGGCCCGGCGAATCCAGGCCGGTGTGACCGATGTTGAGGTAGGTCCAGCCGCGGGTCGACTGACGCGGCCTGCCCGAAAGTGCCGCGGCCGTCAGCAGGGTGGCGAGCCGCCGCCGGAAGCCCGGCCCGCCGGTGCGGAGCAGGGCGAAGAGTTCCGCGCTGCGTTTGGCGGAAAGGACCAGCCGCATTTCCTTGCGCTGGACTACGGCGAGTGCGCGCGGGCCAAAATGATCGAGGTAGGCCAGGCAGACCCGGTCAATCCCGGTCGGCAGCCGTCCCGACCAGACGCGCCAGACCAGTCGCGTCACATCGAGCAGGAGATCGCGCTGCTGCATTGGCGGGACTGGGTAGCGGCTTTAGCCGACCGCGCGGATGATCCGCGCCGGTTCGTTCTGACGGGTGGGCGGCAAATCGCTGGCCAGCAGATGAGCGACCGAATTGCGCACCAGGATCGCCATGGCCGAGGCACTGGCAAGCCCGCCGCGGATCAGGCACCGGGCGTGGAGCACGCGCTTGAAGGCCGCATAAAGCTCTGCATCCGGGGGTGTCGGATGCGCCCAGAAACTGTCCAGGCCGCCGCTGTGAGTGACGCCTTTGATGTCATAGATCGCATCGCCCAGCACGGCGACCGGCGTGCCGGCCTCCAGCGCGAGGGTGGCTGAGGTGCTGTTGACGCAGACCATACCCTTGGCCGTGGCAGACAGCTCGTCCAGCTCGCCGCCGTCGATGTGATAGACCCGGCCATGGATGCCCAGCTGGCGCGCCTTGGCCATCAGCAGGGTGCGCCAGTTGGTGTATCCGCTGTCCAGCGGATGCTCCTTGACCAGCAGGACAGTCTCCGGCGGGGCGAACCGCGCGAAGCTCTCCAGCACATAGTCGACCGCCACATGCATCGAACCGAACGGCGAATGGTGCCGGATCTGGTAATCGCCGGTGAGTTGCAGCGGAAAGACGAAGAAGTCGCGACCAGCAATCGCTGCCAGCGTTTCCACCGCCTGCCGTTGCCGCCGTCCGCGCAGCGCCAGGCGCCACAGCCAGCCGATGCCATCGAGGATGATCGAGCCCTGGCGGTGCGTCTTGTAGAACGGGAACTGCCAGCGCCCGGTTACCACATTATGGTAGTGCCAATAGGAATCGCGCGCGCGCCGCTTGAATTCGGCGGTGATCGGCGGCAGCTGGGGGATCGGTGGCAATTTGCGGGCTTCGACCAGGATCTTGGCCGGATCGCGCTCCATGGGTGAATGGCCGTTCACCCCGTCACGCTCCAGCGTCATCCAATCAGGCCGGATATAGCCTTCCTCGTAGACATGAATGTGCACACCGCGCAGCTGGGCCATGCGCAGCGCGGCCTGGTGCATCGGTCGGCAATCCCCGAACAACACCATGTCCGTGATGTTGTGCGCGCGCAGAAAGCGATCGAGGAACATCGGCCAGTTGCGCGGGCGGCCGCGGTAGTTGGTGGCGGCATCGGGCCAGTCATAGCGGTCACCGCCCGACAGGTTGATCCGGTGCACCCCGCAGCCGTGATCGGCCAGCGCCGCCGCCAGTTCGCGGAAGAACGGTCCCGGCGGCCCCTGCAGGAACAGGAACTCGCGGCGCGGGGTCCACTGCGCGTTCATCGCCGCCCTCCGCTCAGCTGCTGCCACAGCAGGCGCAGCTTGCCCTGCCATTCGCGCAGCGTGATCAGCAGCGAGGTCATGCGCGCCTCACCGCGAGTAATCCGCTGCACCAGCACTTCGGGCGGGCAAGGCAGGCGTGTGACCGGATCGACGTAACGCGGATAGCCGATCAGCGTTGCGGCGACGAGTTCATCAAGGCTGCGGCGACGGTTGCGGCGCGGTTCTTCGGACCGAGATCGCGAGTGAGGCCCCAGCTGGCATAGAATGGCTGGCCGTGCGTGGTCACGTCCTTGCCGCGCAGCAGCGCTTCAAACCCGGCGAGCGAGGTGATGACATGGAGCGCATCGACCTGGTCGATCAGTGTGGTGATCGGCACCTTGCGTTCAATCGCGTTGGCATGGCGCAGGGCTTCGGCATCGGGGACATGGCCCTTGCGGTGCCCGGCTTCGACATCGGGATGGGGCTTATACACGATCCAGGCGTCCGGCTCGAGCGCGCGCGTCTTGGCAATCAGCTCAAGGTTCGTGCAATTGGCGCCCCCGCTCAACACCGATCGATCGTCCTCAACTTGCCCTGTTACAAGTACGCGCCGCTGCTTACTTGTCGCAATTGGCGTCGTTACTTCCCCTTGTCCATACTTGCTTATCCCAGCCTGAACGAGTGTGGTTCGCAAATCCTTCGCCCGCTCAACCCACTTGGCGGGCAGTTCATCGCATTCCAGCATGGTTTCGAGGTCGCTCGGCCCGTTTGGGTCAAAATAAACCCCTGATCTATCGGCGATTACGGACAGAGGCGGAACACAATTGGCGCCGAGTCCGACCGAGCGGATGAAACCGTCCTCCAGCTCGGCCACGGCTGCCCCTGAGGCTGCCAGGGCGGCGAGGGTGGTGGGGGAGGTGCGCGATTTCCACGCCAGTACCCGGCTTTCGGCATCAAGGCCTGGCAGTACCCGGCGGGCGTGGCGGACCGGGCCAGTTCCATCCCACAATAGCGGATCGACCGATACGCGCTTCCACTGGGCCACGCCGTAAACCGCCGCCAGATCGCGATTGCTTTCGATCAGCCGGCGCCACGCGCCCAGTTGCTCGATTGTTTGCAGAAGCTCCCAGGGAGTGCCGTCAAACGGGCTGGCGTAGCTTTGGCTGCCAAGCAAACTGGTCAGGTCACCGATCAGGTCAGGCTGCTCGCGCCGGGCACGGTCCGCCGCGAACAGCCGGACTGGCTTGCCCAGCAGCGCCGCGATCGTGGCCAGTTCGCGGTTCGATCCGGCCCAGACTTCGCTGGCCTGCTCGGCAATGTGCCAAGGGTCGAAGGGCTTTGTGAGCGTCGCAAACCCGGTTGGTGCCCGCATGCCCGGAGGAAGGACAATCGTCACGCCGGGTTCGGGCAGGGCCTGCAGCATGGCGGCGAACTGCGCGGCGCTATCCGGCACCAGCACCCGCTCACAGCCCGGCCGCAAGTCCGCCGGGGCGGCCCAGAACGCACCCCCGACCCGGTGCGCAACCAGCGCGGTCAGGGCTTCATCGGCGGGAAAGGTGCTGGTTCCGGTCCGGCACAGCGGCAGCCCGCGTGCGCCGGGAAAGGGCGGAACCCGCAGGAAAGGTTCGCTCAAGCCGCTGCCCCGGGCTTTACCGCCGCGTCTACGGCCACCAACTGGCGCAGCAGAGGATCCAGTTCATGCAGCGGCAGGGCGCTTGGCCCATCGCACTTTGCCTTGGCCGGATCGGGATGGGCTTCCAGAAACAGCCCGGCGACCCCGACGGCGACGCCGGCGCGGGCGAGAGAGGCGGTCTGGGTGCCGCGACCGTCGGCGCTGTCGGCCCGTCCGCCCGGCTTCTGGAGAGCATGGGTCACGTCGAAGATCACCGGCGCCAGCGGCTTCATCAGGTCGATCCCCAGCATGTCGACCACCAGGTTGTTATAGCCGAAGCTCGATCCGCGTTCGCACAGCAGGATCTGATCATTGCCGGCCTCGCGGCACTTGGCGATGATGTGGCGCATCTCCTCAGGTGCCAGGAACTGCGGCTTCTTGATGTTGATCGGCTTGCCGGTGCGGGCCAGGGCGGTGACCAGGTCGGTCTGCCGGGCCAGGAAGGCTGGTAGCTGCAGCACATCGGCCACTTCCGCCACGGCCGCAGCCTGCCACGGTTCGTGCACGTCGGTAATCACCGGCACCCCGAAGCGTGCCTTGACCTCGGCCAGCGCGGCCAGACCGGCTTCCAGCCCGGGGCCCCGGAACGAGGCCAGCGAGGAGCGGTTGGCCTTATCGAAACTGGCCTTGAAAACATAGGGGATTCCCAGTCTTCCGGTCACTTCGACAAAGTGGGCGGCCACCTCGTGCAGGACCTCGCGATCCTCGATCACGTTCATGCCGCCGATCAGCGCTAGCGGCAGGTGGTTGGCCAGGGCGATGCCGCCTGGCAGCGTTACGGTGGGACCGGTCATGCCGCCTCTTAGCGGATGCCGCGCGCCTGCAAAATGCCTTCTATCGCTGGGACATCTTCCGGGTTGTTGAGCTCAATGCAGTCCCATTCGAGCGCCGGGAAGGGCACCAGGCGGATTGGCTGCCCGCTTTCGAGGAAACGCAGCTGTTCGAGCCCCTCGCACAGTTCCAGCGGGGTCGGCTCCAGCGCGGCATAGGCAGCCAGGGCGGCCGGACGATAGGCATAGACCCCGAGATGGAGGCGCACGGCCCGGTGGGCCTCAGGCGCGTCGGCCGGCAAGTGCGGGATCACCCGCTTGGAAAAGTACAGCGCCCGGCCTGCAGCGTCGGCTACAACCGTAGTGCCGCCTACCCGCCCGGCCGCCTGGTCGCTGACGAGGTGGGCGTAAAGGCTGGCCGAACATTCGACCGCCGGCGTGGCCATCGCCGCAGCGGGATCGGCGGCCAGCGCGGCCACCAGGTCGCTGACGACGAAGGCCGGGGTCAGCGGCGCATCGCCCTGCAGATTGACGATAATCGGGGCGACCTCACCCAGCACTTCCAGCGCCGCGGCACAGCGCTCGGTCCCGTTGCGGCAGCTCTGCGGGGTCATCACCACCTGGCCGCCAAAGGCAGTTACGGCAGCGGCGATCCGGTCATCATCGGTTGCCACCCAGACCCGCTCGACCGGGGCGACCGCCGTTGCGGCGCGCCAGCTGCGTTCGATCAGGCTGCGTGGTTCACCATCAGCTCCGCGCAGCAGAGCCAGTGGCTTGCCCGGATAGCGCTGCGAAGCATAGCGCGCCGGAATCAGGATCGCGAAGTCTGCGGCCATGGCCCTGCTCAGTTGAG
>JACDQK010000041.1 GCA_015657645.1 Novosphingobium sp. | reverse complement strand
GGGCAAGTTCGGAAGAACTGGCCGACCTGCGGTCACGCCATGAGAATTTGCGCGCCGCCGTGTCCGATTCCCTCGCCGAACTCGACCAGCTGATCGAAGGGGCGCAAGGATGAGCAACGTCACCCTGAGCATCGGCGGACGCAATTATACCGTGGCCTGCGCTGCGGGCGAAGAGGAGCACGTCACCGGATTGGGCCAGGCGATCGACGCCAAGATCCAGTCGATGGGCGCTGCCGGAACCAACGAGACCCGCCAGCTGCTGTTCGCCGCCCTGCTGCTGGCCGACGAGGTGCATGAGGCCAAATCCGCCACGCGCGCGCCAGCCACCGCTCCGGCATTCGATGACAGCCAAGCCGAACGGCTCGAAGCGATCGCGGCAAAATTGGAAGCTTGCGCGCTGGCCCTTGAGGGTTGAGCCAATCCACCCTATCTAGGGGGTGACGGGTACTGCCCGGTGCGAGCCTTCGAAAATCCCTGAGGCTATAAGCAAATCCATGGGGGCTGTCCCTGGTTCCGCCCTGGCGGGGCACATATGGTTCCCACCTGACGTGAACGCGTCAGAGGATTTCCCGGCAACGGCCCATGGTGGTCCCGTCACCCACCCCTTCGCGGAGCCGCGCGTGATCGACAAGCAGGTGCTGCGCACCGCACTGAAGCAGCGCCGCCGCGAACACGTTGCGGCCATCCCGGCGATGCAATTGGGCCTGCTGTTCCGCCGTCCGCCCGAAGCGCTTGTTCGCCTGGTTCCGGAGGGCGCGACCATTGGGCTCTATCACGAGATGCCAGCCGAAGCTCCGGCCGGGCACTATGCCCGCTGGTTCTTTGAGCGCGGGCACCGGATCGCGCTGCCCTGGTTTGCGGACCGCGCTGCACCCATGGCCTTTCGCGAATGGACCAATCCCTTCGTCGAAGACCTGCTGGAGCCCGACCCCTTCAAAGCGAAACAGCCCGCAAGCGATAGCGCAGAGCTGACGCCCGAGGTGCTGTTCGTTCCGCTGGTCGGGTTCTCCGATCGCGGCGGACGCTTGGCCTGGGAGCTGGTCATTACGACCGCTGGCTGGCAGCCACCCGCCGCGCCTGGCGATCGGCCTCGCCTGGGATTGCCAGCTGGTCGATGACTTGCCCACCGAACCGCACGATCGCCCACTCGACGCCGTGATCACCCCAACCCGCCTTTACGGACCCTTCTGATGCGCACCGAACCGACCTGGCGAATTCCCGTAGGCGTGCTTGGCCTGCTGGCGGTCCTGTTGATCTACGGACTGCTGGTGGCACGTTACGTCGCCCCGCTGATCACCGAGTGGCACGCGCTGCTGCAGACGCCGGTCTATATTGTGCTGGGCGTCGTCTGGCTGCTGCCGCTCAGGCGCTTCCTGATCTGGATGGAAACGGGCCGCTGGGGCTGAGCAGTTCGGCCCGGGCCAGATCCTTGGGCCGGCCGAAGCGGCGCAGCAGTTCGGCCAGTTCAGCGCGTGACGGCACAGGCAGCTGGATATTGCCGACAGTCCGCCATTCCCGCGTCGCCAATTGGATAGTGCTCCAATCGCCGCCTTCGCACAGTTCGAAATCAGCGAAGAGTTCGACTGTCAGCGGTGCCTGATCCCAACTGACGAAATAGCGCGAACGGAAGAGGCCATCACTTTGCCCTTCGATCGGGACAAGCCCAAGCGGCTTCAGCACTGCGCTCACATCGCGAACATCGAACAGCACATCGACATCCCTGACCGGTCCGGGATCGATCCCATGGAGCTGGCACGCCGCGCTCGCGATGATCCACCAGTCATGCTGCGCCGGCGCCATCGCGGCAGCGACCAGTTCGAACGTACGCAGCAGGGGATCGGGGAGATCCATCACCGCCTCTTGCCGGATTGACCGCCAACCGGCAATCTCCGCCATCAAACACAGGGGAGGAACGCCGTGAACACCAAGCGCAAGATTGGCCTCAGCATTGCCGGGCTGCTGCTTGCTGGCGGGCTGACCCTGCTGGCCATGCAAGACAAGCTGGCGCAGCGGGCCTTTGACACGGCGATCGAGAAGAATGTCGGGATCGACCGTTCGGCCGCCCTCCCCGATGGTATTCACGTCTATGTCTGCGGCTCCGGCTCACCCATGCCTGATGCCGATCGCGCCGGACCGTGTCTGGCTGTACTGGCGGGTCGCCAGGGTTTTGTCTTTGATGCTGGCGCTGGTTCAATCCGCAAGCTTGGCCGGATGGGCTTCCCGATGGACCGGCTACAGGGCGCCTACCTGACGCACCTGCACTCAGACCACATCGATGGCCTGGGCGAGCTGCTGTTGCAGGCCTGGATCGCCGGATCGCGCGGCACGCCGCTGCCGGTTAGCGGCCCGGCGGGGACCGATCAGGTGATTGGCGGCCTGATGCAGGCCTACAAGCTCGATAGCGGTTACCGGGTTGCCCACCACGGCGCAGCAGTCGCTCGCCCGGGCGGCTTTGGCGGCACGGCGCAGATCATCGATCTGCCAGAGGGCCAGCCCAGCAAGGTGGTCTATGATCAAGGCGGCGTGAAGATCACGGTGATCCGGGTGATCCACGATCCGATCAAACCCGCCTTCGGGTTCCGGCTGGACTACAAGGGCCGCTCGGTCGCGATCAGCGGCGATACGGTTTACGCGCCCGATTTCGTCGCCGCATCCAAGGGTGCGGACCTGATGTTCCACGAGGCGCTCAACCCCAAGATGATCGGCGCCATGCAGGCCCAGCTCGCCAAGCGCGGCCGCGCCGATTCGGCCAAGATCATGGGCGACATTCCCGGCTATCACGCCAGCCCTGAAGACGCCGCCCGCTCCGCCAAGGAAGCCGGGGTCAAGGCGCTGGTGCTCTATCACATGGTCCCGGCCCCGCCGGCCAAGCTGATCGAGCGGCTGTTCGTGGGCGATGCTCCGAAGATCTACACTGGCGACCTGAAGCTGGCGCATGACGGCATGATCGTCAGCCTGCCAGCCGGCAGCCAGGCCGTGGATTATTCCGAAGGTTTCTAGGAAAACGTCCCAAGTGGCGCGAGTGACGGGGCTCGAACCCGCGACCTCCGGCGTGACAGGCCGGCACTCTAACCAACTGAGCTACACCCGCGCAGCCACTTGGGAGCCGCGCCACTAGGGCCTCGCGCCGGGGCTGTCAACGGGGTTCGCACAGCAATATGCGCGCATCATGCTAAGGCCGAATTAACCATTCCTTTGCCCCTCTTTGCGACAAGCGTCGGCGAACAAGAGGGGGCTTCCTGCCATGAATCGCACCGTCCTTGCCGCACTTGCCGGCTTTATTTGCGCCGGATCGGCAGCTCCGGCGCTTGCTGCCCCGGCGGTCGCGCTGGACAGCGCGGTGTTTGTGGAGCGCGTGACGCCCAAGGCCGGGCGAATGCTGGAACCCGCCAGCGAGCTCAATCGCGGTGATCGCGTGGTCTATGTGGTCCGCTGGTACAAGATGGGCGGCGATGGCGGCTTTGTGGTAACCAATCCCCTGCCCCGCTCGGTCTATTATCAGGGTAGCGCCAACGGCGACGAGCAAGTCTCGATCGATGGAGGCCGGACCTGGGGTAAGCTCAATGCGTTGCGCGTGGGTGACCGGATTGCGACCCCCGAAGACGTGACGCACGTGCGCTGGCAAGTCGATCCCCGCACAGCCTCGCGCGGCCAGGGCCGGATCGCCTACAGCGCAATCGTGCGCTGAGGCTTAGTCCGCCAGCAACAGCACCGGCGTTTCGATCAGGCGCTTGATTGCCTGGACGAAGCTCGCTGCGTCCCAGCCATCGACTACACGGTGATCGCAGCTGATCGACAGGTTCATCAGCTTGCGCTTCTCGATGCGCTCGCCGCCCATGCCATCAGGCACGAACATCGGCCGTTCGATGATCCGGTTCGGGCCGATGATCGCCACTTCGGGCCGGTTAATCACCGGCGTGTGCGCCACGCCGCCGAGCGGCCCGAGCGAAGTCAGGGTGATGGTCGAGCCGGATAGCTCCTCGCTCTTGGCCGTGCCGTTGCGGGCCGCTTCGGCCAGGCGAGTGATCTCGGCCGCGAGCTGCCACAGGTTCTTGTCCTGCGCATCGCGGATCACCGGTACCATCAGCCCGCCATCGGTCTGGGTCGCCATGCCCAGATGGACCGCACCAAAGCGGGTCACCACACCGGCTTCATCATCGAAGCGGGCGTTGAGCATCGGGAATTCCGGCAGCGCCCGGCACAGCGCCGTGATGAGCAGCGGCAGCAGGGTCAGCTTGGGCCGATTGCCGCGCGCCGCGTTCAGCTGCGTGCGCATTTCCTCCAACGCGGTCGCATCGCATTCCTCGACATAGGAGAAGTGCGGAATGTTGCGCTTGGACGCCGCCATGTTCTCGGAAATGCGGCGACGCAGGCCGATCACCTTGACCTGCTGGTCGGCCCGCTTGCCGCCCGGTGCGCGGAAGCCCCGCCAGCGTTGTAAGCCAGGAAGGCATCGAGATCAGCGTGGCGCAGGCGCCATCCTCGGCCGGCTTCACTTGCGCAAGGTCGATCCCAAGATCGGCAGCGCGGGCGCGGACGGCGGGGCTGGCAAGGACCTTTGCGGCGTGGACCGCAGTCTGTTCGGGCGCAGACACAGGTGGCGGTGGCGGCGCGACGGGAGCGACAGCAGCAACTGGCTCCGGCACAGGCCGGGGCGCTGGCGCAGCCTCAACCTTCGGTGCCGGCGCGGCCTCTTCGACCTCCCCTTCTCCGTCGGTTTCGATCACCACCAGCGGCGAGCCGATCGCGATCATGTCGCCCTCGGCCCCGGCCACTTCGAGCACCACGCCCGAGACCGGGCTTTCCATTTCAACCGTCGCCTTGTCGGTCATGACATCAGCGATCTTGCCGTCTTCCTCGATCCGGTCGCCAACCTTGACGTGCCAGGAGACGATCTCGGCCTCGGCGATGCCTTCGCCAATGTCGGGGAGGCGGAACGTGAACTTGCCCATGGTCGTTACGCTTTCATCAGCCGGTCCACCGCCTCGCCAATGCGGACGGGACCGGGGAAATAGGCCCACTCGAGGCTGTGCGGATAGGGAGTGTCGAAGCCGGTCACACGCTCGATCGGCGCTTCGAGGTGGTAGAAGCAGCGTTCCTGAACCAATGCCGAAAGCTCACCGCCAAACCCGCCGGTGCGGGTCGCCTCATGGATGATGAGGCATTTGCCGGTTTTCTTCACAGACTTTTCCACAGTCTCAATGTCGAGCGGGACCAGCGTGCGCAGGTCGATGATCTCGGCGTCGATGCCCTTCTCGCGGCAGACCGCCTGGGCGACGTGGATCATGGTGCCATAGGCGATCACGCTCATCGCCTCGCCTTCCTGGACGATCCGCGCCTTGCCGAGTGGGACAGTGTAATAGCCCTCCGGCACTTCGCTGTCTTCGTGGCGGGCCCAGGGCTCGACCGGCTTGTCGTAGAAGCCCGAGAACGGACCGTTGTAGATCCGCTTGGGCTCGAAGAAGATCACTGGATCGTCATCCTCGATCGCGCTGATCAGCAGGCCCTTGGCGTCATAGGGCGTGCAGGGAATGACGGTCTTGAGCCCGGCGACATGGGTGAACAGCGCTTCGGGCGACTGGCTGTGCGTCTGCCCGCCAAAGATCCCCCCACCGAAGGGCGAGCGCACCGTGATCGGGGCGATGAATTCCCCGGCCGAGCGATAGCGCAAGCGCGCCGCTTCGGAGATCAGCTGGTCCAGCCCCGGATAGATGTAATCGGCAAACTGGATTTCCGGCACCGGGCGCAGGCCATAGGCCCCCATACCCACGGCCGCGCCGATGATCCCGCATTCGTTGATCGGGGTATCGAACACGCGGTTCTTGCCGAACTGCTTCTGCAGCCCGGCCGTCGCGCGGAACACGCCGCCGAAATAGCCGACATCTTCGCCGAACACGACGACGTTGGGGTCGCGCGCCATCATCACGTGGAGCGCTTCGTTGATCGCCTCGATCATGTTGAGGCGGCGTGTGGTGGTAGCTGCCTCGGTCATTCCGGCTTCCATTCGGGCCACTTGATCTGGCGTTCGCGGATCGCTTGTTCGGCCTGTTCCTCAAGGTGCCAGGGCAGCTCCTTGTAGACGTCCTCGAACATGGTGTGGAACGGATGGTGCAGGCCGTGGCCGAGGATGCCGTTCTTTTCGGCTTCCTTGGTCGCCGCCTTGACCAGGTCGACCAGCTCGGCGTCCATCGCCGTGTGCTGCTCAACCGACCATTCGCCCAGCGCGATCAGATGCCGCTTAAGCCGCATGATCGGATCGCCCAGCGGCCATTCCTCGCGCTCATGCGCCGAGCGATAGGCGCCCGGATCGTCCGAGGTGGAATGGCCCTCGGCACGGTAAGTGAAGTGCTCGATCAGCGTCGGCCCGCCATTGGCGCGGGCGCGGTTGGCGGCCCAGCGGGTCGCGGCATAGACCGCCAGCGCATCGTTGCCATCGACGCGGATCCCGGCGATGCCATAGCCGACCGCCCGGTTGGCAAAGGTGCTGCGCTCGGCCCCGGCGAAGCCTGAAAAGCTCGAGATCGCCCACTGGTTGTTGACGACGTTCATCACCACCGGCGCGTTGTAAACCGCGGCAAAGGTCATCGCGGCGTGGAAATCACCCTCGGCGCTCGAGCCTTCGCCGACCCAGGCCGTGGCGATCCGGCTATCGCCCTTGATCGCCGAGGCCATCGCCCAGCCGACGGCCTGCGGATACTGCGTCGCCAGATTGCCGCTGATCGTGAAGAAGTTGTAGTCGCGGCAGGAGTACATGATCGGCAGCTGCGGCCCTTCAGCTTGTCCGCCTTGTTCGAGTAGATCTGGTTGATCATCTCGGTCAGCGGATAGCCGCGCGCGATCAGGATGCCCTGCTGGCGATAGGACGGGAAGACCATGTCGTCCGAGGCCAGCGCGAAGGTCGAGGCGACCGAGGTGGCCTCCTCCCCGGTGCACTTCATATAGAAGCTGGTCTTGCCCTGGCGCTGGCCGCGATACATCCGGTCATCAAAGGCGCGGGTCAGCGCCATGGCGCGCAGCATCCGCCGCAGCGTTTCGGGATCGAGCTTGGGATCCCACGGCCCGACGGCCTGGTGATCATCCCCCAGCACGCGCACCATGCCCGAGCAGAGCGGCGTCGTTTCCGTAGCCGGACAGGTCTCGTCCGGGCGCGGCAGCAGACCGGCGGGCGGGATGTCGAGGAACGAATAGTCAACCGGGTCGCCCGGTCGGAAATTCGGCTCAGGCACGTGCAGCGACAGCGGCGGCAGGTTGCCGCGTGCGCCGTTCGCAGGATCAGGTCCGGTGGCCATCCTTCGCGCTCTCCCGCTTCCAGAGAGGTGGAAGCATTATTCTAACTGAGCGTTATTTTATTTCAAAGTGGTTACAGCGTCAACTATCTGGCTAGACTGCTACAGGCGCGGAAATGTGTGCTTGTGGCGCGTAATCCGACACCTCGAAGTCCTCGATCCGATAATCAAAGATCGAATCGGGGCGGCGCGTGATCGCCATGGTCGGCATGCCCGCTGGCTCTCGCGCCAGCTGCGCTTCCACCAATTCGGCGTGGTTGAGGTAAAGGTGCGTATCCCCGCCCATCCAAACCAGCTCACCCGGATCCAGATCGCATTGCTGGGCCAGCATCCGGGTAAACAGTGCCGCGCTGAACAGGTTGAACGGCAGCCCCAGCGCCACGTCGCAGCTGCGCTGGTATAGCGCGCAATTGAGCCGGCCATTGCCGACATGGAACTGATAGGTCTTGTGGCACGGCGGCAAGGACATCTGGTCGAGCTCGGCCACGTTCCAGCCCTCGACGATATGGCGGCGGCTGCCGGGATTGTCGCGCAGGCTCTCCACCACCAGCGCCACCTGGTTCACACCCTTGTCGCGTTTGTACAAGTTATCGCCCGCCGGAACATAGACCGGCCAGTCGACCCATTGCTTGCCATAGACCGGGCCTAGATCGCCCCACTGCGCCGCAAACTCGGCATCGGCCGCGATCCGCTCGGCAAAGACCTCGACCGAAATGGCATCGCCGGTGGCCTTCACATAGTTGGCGTGCGGCCACTCGTTCCAGATTTTGACGCCTTGCAGGACCAGCGGGCGGATATTGGTCTCACCCGTCAGGAACCACAGAAACTCGCGCGCGGCAGTCTTCCAGTAGATCCGTTTGGTGGTGACCAGCGGCATGGCCCCGCCCGCCAGATCGACGCGAATCTGGGTGCCGAATACGGAGCGCGTCCCAACGCCAGTGCGGTCGACACGCTCATCCCCCTGCTCCCAGATCTGGCGCATCAGATCGAGATACTGCCATTCCCAGTGCGGCTGGCGGGGGGCGGAGGAGAGATTCGCGGCAGTGGCCATGGTTTGACGATAAACATGCGATTGCCCGCTTGCCACCCCGCACTTCGCTATCTATAGGCCCGCTCCTGCCTTGCCCCTCTCCGGAGGGGTGATGATCGGTCGGGGAATAGCTCAGCCTGGTAGAGCACTGTCTTCGGGAGGCAGGGGCCGGAGGTTCGAATCCTCTTTCCCCGACCAAATCATCCTTTGAGCGCGACGAACCCGATCAGGGCCGTCAACCCGCCAAGGCCCAGCGAAAGCTGCCAGCGCAGCGCCAGCCAATCCCGCTCCAGCCCGCCGATCGCCCTATCGACCAGCGGCGATGCCAGCAGCAACAGGCCCAGCACGATCAGCGAGGGCCCCGGCCACTCCCAGCCGATGATCCACGGTACATAGGCCGCCAGCGCCAACAGGCTGGGCATGACGGCAGCGCCGAAGATCCAGCCTGGCACATCCCGCCGCGCGATGCCGATGCCCCACCAGACGCCGCCCAGAAAGCTGAAGATCAGCGCGGCATAGCCAAAGGCGATTGCCTGGGCAGTCCATTGCCACTTGCCGCCATCGAACACGTAGAGCGCGCAAAGCGCCTGCGGCAACAGGCCGGCATAGCCCAGCTGGCGGGCGGCGCGGGGCAAGGCAGTCATCGGCAAGGTCCCTGAATGGCGGAACCGCCAGATGGACCAACGATACAGGCGCCCGAAAGCTGGACCTAGGACCGCCTATCCGCCGCGCAGCAGCTGCACGCCCCAGTCGCGCTCGAACAGATAGAGCAGCAGTCGCGCCGCTTCTCCGCGTTCGCCGGTCAGGCCGCCATCGCGTTCCATCAGCAGTCGCGCGTCGTCATGGGCGAGTGGCAACAGCTTCTGGATCTGCTCGAGGCTCGCGACGCGAAAGGGCGTATCGCCCGATTGCCGGGTGCCAAGCAGTTCCCCCCCCGCCGCGCAGTTCTAGATCCTCTTCGGCAAGCCGGAACCCGTCCTGGGTCTCGCGCATCAAGGCCAGCCGCTGCCGAGCGGTCTCGGACAGGTTCGCGCTGCGCAGCAACAGGCAGGTACTCTTCTCGCTACCACGCCCAACCCGGCCGCGCAGCTGGTGCAACTGGGCCAGGCCAAAGCGCTCGGCCTGCTCGATCACCATGAGCGTGGCGTTGGGTACGTCGACGCCGACCTCGATCACCGTCGTGGCAACCAGCACCTTCGCCTCGCCGCGGGCAAAGCGCTCCATCGCCGCGTCCTTGATCTCAGGCCGCAGCTGTCCGTGGACCAGGACGACGGCATCGCCGAACCGGGCCTGCAAGGCGGCATGGCGGGCTTCGGCAGCGGCCAGGTCCTCGTTCTCCTGCTCGCGCACCATCGGGCAGACCCAATAGGCCTGCTGCCCGCTCTCGATGTGCCGGCCGATCGCCGCGATGACGTCGTCCTGCCGCTCGACCGCGACCACGCGGGTGTCGATCGGCTGACGGCCCGGCGGCATCTCGTCGAGCTTGCTGACATCCATCTCGCCATACTGCGCCAAGGTCAGGGTGCGCGGGATCGGCGTGGCGGTCATGGCGAGGCAGTGCGGTGTGCGCCGACCCTTTTGCGCCAGCATCAGCCGCTGGCCGACCCCGAAGCGGTGCTGCTCATCAATCACCACCAGCGCCAGGTTGCGGTAAGCCACGGTATCCTGAAAGATCGCGTGAGTGCCGACAACCATGTCGATCGAGCCGTCGAGCAGCCCCATCAGGATCGCCTCGCGCGCGCGCCCCTTGTCACGGCCGGTCAGCAGAGCGATCTCTACACCCGTGCCAGCCGCCAGCCGAGTCAGCGTTTCATGGTGTTGGCGGGCAAGGATTTCGGTCGGCGCCAGCAATGCAGCCTGGGCGCCCGCTTCGACCGCAATCAGCATGGCCGATAGCGCCACCACCGTCTTGCCCGAGCCGACATCGCCCTGCAGCAGCCGCAGCATTGGCGAGCCTTGCGCCATGTCGCCCTCGATTTCGCCGATCGACCGCCGCTGCGCCCCGGTCAGCGGGAACGGCAGGTTCAGCCGCGCCCGGCGTGAGCCGTCGCCCTTTAGCGGCGTCCCGCTCTGCTTGCGGTTCGATTGCCGCACCAACATCAGCGCCAGGCTGTTGGCGAGGAGTTCGTCATAGGCCAACCGGTCACGCGCAGCGCTGTGGAGGCCGCGGTGCGCCAGCGCCAGCGCGTCGCGCCAGTCAGGCCATTGCATCTTGGCCAGCAATCCTGGCTCGATCCATTCGGGCAGTTCGGGCACGCTTGCCAGCGACTGTTCGATCAGTGCCGCAATGCGCCCTTGAGTCAGTCCTTCGGAGAGCGGGTAGACCGGTTCGACCAGCTGGCCGAGCAGATCCGCGCTGTCCGCCTCGACATGGTCAGGGTGGACCATCTGCAGCATCTGGCCGTACTGCTCCAGCCGCCCGGCCACCCAGCGCTGTTCGCCCACCGGCAGTAGCTTCTTGGCGGAATAGGATGCTCGCCCGAAATAGCTGATGGCGCAGATATTGCCGATCGCATCCTGCGCCAGCACCCGGAACGGTCCGCGCCCGCTGGAACTCCGATGTTCGACCGGGGTCAGCGCGACGACGATGTTCTCCCCGACCGAAGCCTCGTCGAGATTGGCGACCGCCCGGCGCTCCACGAAGCGGTCCGGCAGGTGATAGGCAAAGTCCTTGACCCGGGTCAGCCCAGCTCTCCAGCGGCGCGCCAGACCAGGGCCGACGGCCCTCACGGCAGCTCAGACGGCAACGAACAGGGGATTGAGCCGATCGGGCGCATTGACGCCATTAAACCCGCGCCCACACAATTTGCCAGTTTTTGATGCAACGCATGGACGGCCGGCAGGTTTTGCTGCCTTATCGCTGCGGGTCGCAACAGAAGCCGGGTCTGAAGGAGCCGAACATGCTGTTGCCACACGGATGCTATGTTGCCTTGGTCGATGGTGAGACCTTTGACCTCTACCGCAACGCGGGTGCGGAGGCTGAGCCGCAATTGCTGCTGCTCGATCCGCCCGAAATCGACAGCACGAATCACTCGGGTGGCAGCCATCGCTCCAGTCCTGGCAACCATGCCGACAGCCAGGTTGCGGAAGATGCCCATGCCCGTGCGGCGGCGCATTGGCTCAATAGCCAGGTGCTGGCCCACCGGATCAAGGATCTGGTGATCCTGGCCCCGCCGCGCACCTTGGGGGAGATGCGCAAGCACTACCATGGCAAGCTGCAAGAGATCTTGCGCAAGGAGGTGGGTAAGGATCTGGCCGGGTTCCATCCCTACGACATCATGCTGGCGCTGCGCGAAGAACGCTGACCGCTTGCCTTGGTCGCTGCCGGGGCCTAGCGGCGAAACCATGATCGAGCCCAATCGCCTCAAGCGCCTGCAGTTCCGAGCCTGGCATCGCGGTACCCGCGAAGCCGATTACATGATCGGCGGCTTCTTCGACCGCTACCATGCCGAATGGGACGAGGCGGACTGCGCCTGGTTCGAGGCCCTGCTTGAAGAAGAGGATGTCGACATCATGGGCTGGGCGCTCGGCACCCTCGATGTTCCGGAAGAATATCGCGGCGGGCTGATGGATGCCTTCCGCAAGCTCGACTACGTCGAAATCCCGCACTGACACGGCGCTAACCCCGCGCTAAGGCCGCCTTATCGATTCCCACCCCGCTGGCCCCAATTCCGGCCCGCGGGGCAATTGTTATTGCGCGCACCATGGCTGACCTGAACAAGATCCTCTCGGCGAAAACGCCCCTGACCCTGTCAGGCCTGGCTCGCGGCGCCCAGCCGCTGGTGCTCGCCGACCTGGCCCGCGCCACCAAGGGCCGCGCCGTATTCATCGCCCCCGATGAGGCGGCGATGCAGGCCGTGGCCGATACCGCCGCCTTCTTTGCGCCGGAACTCGATGTCATCACACTGCCGGCCTGGGATTGCCTGCCCTATGACCGTGCCAGCCCTGCCCTGTCGATCAGCGCCCGGCGTCTGGCGGCGCTTTACCGCCTGCAAGCCAAACGCGAGGGGCCGCAGCTGCTGGTCACCACGATCAATGCCGTGCTGCAACGGGCGCTCACCCCGTTCCGGATCCGCGAATCGGTCAAACTGCTCAAGCCCGGCATGGAGATCGGCCGGGAAAGCCTGATCGGCCTGCTCCAGCGGCAGGGCTACAGTCGGACCGATACCGTGGTCGACACCGGCGAATATGCGGTGCGCGGTTCGATCTTCGATATCTATCCCTCGGGGCTGGAAGCAGGGCTGCGGCTCGACTTCTTCGGGGACGAACTCGAAACGCTGCGGCTGTTCGATCCCAACACCCAGCGCTCGATTGGCACGCGCGAGCAGCACCTGCTGCTCCCGGCCAGCGAGGCCCTGCTGGACGAGGACAGCGTCAAGCGCTTCCGCACCCGCTACCGGGAAATGTTCGGGGCCAATGCCACGGGCGATCCGCTCTATCAGGCCGTCAGCGATGGCCGCCGCCTGGCCGGGATGGAGCATTGGCTGCCGCTGTTCGAAGAGCGCATGGTCACGCTGTTCGACCACCTCTCGGACGATGACCTGGTGATCATCGAAAGCAGCGCACAGGGCGCGGCCGACGAGCGCCTGGGCGACATTGCCGACTATTTCGCTGCGCGCACCGATACGGCCGGCAAGGCGGCGGGCTCTTACCGCCCACTCAAACCCGAAGCGCTGTATCTCACACGCGATGAACTGGCCGGCCGGCAACAAGGCTGGCCGATCCACCGGGCCGACATCTTCGCCCAGCCGGACAGCGGTGCAGTGGTGGACTTCGGCTTCGCTTCGGGGCGCGATTTCGCCCCGGAACGGGCCCGCGGCGACAATGTCTATGAAGCGGCCGCGCGATACCTCACCGGCCAGGCTGCGCAGGGCCGCAAGGCGCTGATCGCCTGCTACACCGCCGGAAGCCGCGCCCGCATCGCGGCGATCCTGGGCGAAGCGGTCAAGCCGGCGCCGGTCGAGGCCGAAACCTGGCAGGATGCGCTGGGCCTGGCCGCCAAGGGCGTGCCGGTCGCGCTGGTCCTGCCGCTCGATAACGGGTTCTCCAATCCTGGCCTCGAACTGATCACTGAGCAGGATCTGCTGGGTGACCGGCTGGTCCGCCGCAAGAAGCGCAAGAAGAGCGCCGACGCCTTCCTGGCCGAACTGGCCGCACTCGCAACCGGCGACCTGGTGGTCCACATGGATCACGGGATCGGCCGGTACGAAGGGTTGCAGTCGATCCCGGTCGGTCAATCGCCGCACGATTGCGTGATGCTGACCTATGCCGGGGGCGACAAGCTCTACATCCCGGTCGAAAACATCGATGTCCTCAGCCGCTACGGCAGCGACAGCGATCTGGTCGCGCTGAACCGGCTCGGCGGCGAAGGCTGGCAGCGGCGCAAGGCCCGGCTCAAGGAACGCATCCGCGAGATCGCGCACGAGCTGCTGCGCACCGCCGCCCAGCGCGCGCTGCGGCAAGCGCCGGTGCTGGCACCGGAACAGGCCAGCTACGACCAGTTTGCCGACCGCTTCCCCTGGGCCGAAACCGAGGATCAGGAGCGGGCGATCGAGGACGTACTGGAGGATCTTGGTGCCGGCCGGCCAATGGACCGCCTGGTCTGCGGCGATGTCGGCTTCGGCAAGACCGAAGTGGCCCTGCGCGCCGCCTTTGTTGCCGCGATGGCCGGGCAGCAGGTGGCCGTGGTCGCCCCCACCACCCTCCTCGCCCGCCAACACTACAGCAACTTCGCCGAACGCTTCGCGGGGTTCCCGCTCAATATCGGCCGCCTGTCACGCCTGGTCCCCGCCAAAGAAGCGACCGCCACGCGCGACGGCCTTGTCGATGGGACGATCGACATCGTCATCGGCACCCATGCGATCCTGTCCAAGTCAGTCAAGTTCAAGCGGCTCGGTCTGGTCGTAGTCGACGAGGAACAGCGCTTCGGGGTCAATCACAAGGAGGCGCTCAAGCAGCTGCGCTCCAACGTCCACGTCCTGACCCTCACCGCTACGCCGATCCCGCGCACCTTGCAGATGGCGATGTCCGGCCTGCGCGAACTCTCCACCATCCAGACCCCGCCAGTCGATCGTCTCGCGGTGCGGACCTATGTGATGGAATGGGACAACATGGTGATGCGCGAGGCGCTGCTGCGCGAGCACCATCGCGGCGGCCAGAGCTTTATCGTCGTGCCGCGCATCGCCGACATGGAAGATGTCGAAAAGTGGCTGCGCGACACCGTGCCCGAAGTGCGCTTCGTCACCGCCCACGGCCAGATGGCACCGACCGAAGTCGAAGAGCGGATGAGCGCCTTCTACGAGAAGAAGTACGAAGTGCTGCTTTCGACCACGATTGTCGAAAGCGGGCTCGATATCCCCAGCGCCAATACGATCATCATCCACCGCGCTGACCGGTTCGGGCTGGCCCAACTCTACCAGCTGCGCGGACGGGTCGGTCGGGCCAAGCTGCGCGCCTATGCCTATCTGACCACGCCGGCCGACACCCAGCTGAACGAGGTCGCCGAGAAGCGGCTCAAGGTGCTGGGCGATCTCGACAGCCTCGGTGCCGGGTTCCAGCTTGCCAGCCACGATCTAGACATTCGCGGGGCCGGTAACCTGCTGGGCGACGAACAGTCCGGCCACATCCGCGAAGTCGGGTTCGAGCTTTACCAGTCGATGCTGGAAGACGCGATCCTGGCCGCCAAGGCCGGCGATATGGGCATCGCCAAGGAACGCCATGCCCTGAGCCCGCAGATCACGGTCGATGCCCCGATCATGATCCCGGAGGAGTACGTGCCCGACCTGGCCGTGCGCATGGCGCTCTATCGCCGCCTCAACGATGCCGAGGACACCGGCGAGATCGAAGCGATTTCGGCCGAAATGATCGACCGTTTTGGTCCCCTGCCCGATCCGACCGCCAACCTGGTCAAGCTCATCCAGATCAAGCAGCTGGCCATTGTGGCCAACATTTCCAAGATCGATGTCGGCGCGAAGGGTACGCTGGTCTCGTTCCACAACGACGAGTTCGTCGATCCGGTCGGGCTGATTGCCTATACCGAGCGGCTCAACGGCGCGGTCAAGCTGCGGCCTGACAGCAAGCTGGTGGTCAACCGCGCCTGGGGCGATCCGGCGGCGCGGCTCAATGGCCTGTTCCAGCTGACCAAAGGCCTCAGCGCGATCGCACGCAAAGCACGTTAGGCAGTGGCGTCAGTCAGGAAGGCACCCGCCGCCAGCGGGGCCGAGCGCAGGAAACCCTGGTAGGAAAAGCAGCCCTCGGCAGCGGCCAGCAAGCGCTGCGTCTCGTTCTCGACGCCTTCGACCACCACTTCAAGGCCAAGTGCCCGGGCCATAGCAATGATCGCGCGGAGCACAGCCAGATCGCGCGGGTCG
>JACDQK010000040.1 GCA_015657645.1 Novosphingobium sp. | reverse complement strand
GTCGCAGACCCCGCCGGCCGGGATCGGCATGCTCGCCAATGGCCTCGCCTGGCCGGCCCTGCTGCGCAAGCTGGACCGGATCGATCGTCGTTCCGGAACTGATTGCCCCGGTTGCATCGCGATAACAGGCTGATAGGCTCCCCTGTTGAAGAGGGGGGGACTGTAATGCGCAAGATCACCGGCCTGCTGGCCACCGCCGCGCTGGCCTTGACCGTTCCGACGTTGGCGCAAGACGGGGCGAACCTGGCGCAGAAGTTCGGTGCGCTTGAATCGATCCGCCAGTTGTCGATGTCGCCCAGCGGCAATCATGTCTCGATCGTCGCGCCGGACAAGTCGGGCGGACAGATCCTCTACCTCGCCGATCTCGGCGCGCCCGGACTGCCCAAGGCGATCATGCGTCAGGGCCAGACTGACCAGCAGTTGCGCTGGTGCGAATTCGCGACCGACACGCGCCTGGTCTGCATGGTCACGCTGCAAGTGGATGAGGGCGGGCGGACGCTCAACTTCTCGCGGTTGTTTTCGATGGGCATCGATGGCCAGGATGTGAAGCAGCTGTCGGGGCGCGAGAGCAATCGCGCGATCGGCCGTGTGTTCTATGGCGGCGGGATCATTGATTGGGACTTGCCGGGTAAGCCGGGCAAGGTGCTGATGACCCGGGTCTTCCTGCCGCAAGATACTTCAGGTTCGAACATCCGCTCGAAGGGCGAAGGGCTGGGGGTGGAGGAAGTGGACGTCACCACGCTCGCCCGCAAGCTGGTCGAAAAGCCGCGGTCTGAGGCTTCGGAATATATCAGCGATGGCCATGGCAACGTCCGGATCATGGGGATCACCCCGCGCGATGCGGACGGCTACATGCGCGGCAAGGTCAGCTATTCCTACCGCAAGCCGGATTCGCGCGAATGGGATGGGCTGACCAAGGTGGTGCAGAGCGATGCCGGGCTGTGGGGCGGGTTTGAGCCCTATGCGGTCGATAGCACGCGCAACGTGACCTACGGCTTCGATAACAACAACGGGTATACAGCGCTCTATGCCATGTCGCTCGACGGGCTCGGCACGCAGCAGCTGGTGCTGGGCCGCAATGACGTCGACGTCGATTCGCTGGTTCAGATCGGTCCGAGCAACCGGGTGGTCGGCGCCAGCTATGCCACCGAGCGGCGGATGATCGAATTCTTCGATCCTGAGCTCAAGAAGCTCGCCGCCGCGCTGGGCAAGGCGCTACCGGGCAAGCCCGCGATCAGCTTTGTCGATTCGAGCGCGGATGAAAGCAAGCTGCTGCTGTTCGCCTCCAGCGACGTCGATCCGGGGCGGTTCTATCGCTATGACAAGGCCACTCGCAGCCTGGCGGAACTGCTGCCGGTGCGCGGCGAACTGGCCGGGCTGAAAATGGCCGAGATGAAGCCGGTGACCTTCCCGGCGGCCGATGGCACCCAGATCCCGGGCTATCTCACCCTGCCGCCGGGCAGCACCGGCAAGAACCTGCCCGCAATCGTCATGCCGCATGGCGGGCCGGGCGCGCGCGATGAGTGGGGGTTTGACTGGCTGGTGCAGTTCTACGCGCTGCGCGGTTACGCCGTGCTGCAACCCAACTTCCGCGGCTCAGCCGGCTATGGCAACGCCTGGTTCCGTCGCAACGGTTTCCAGTCGTGGCGCACGGCGATTGGCGACGTAAACGATGGTGGACGCTGGCTGGTCAGCCAGGGCATTGCCGCGCCGGACAAGCTGGCCATCGTCGGCTGGTCCTATGGCGGTTATGCCGCGCTGCAAAGCTCGGTGCTCGATCCGGGGCTGTTCAAGGCGATCGTCGCGGTTGCGCCCGTCACCGATCTGGAAGGCATGCGCGCTGATCGGATCGACTATTCGGATTACCCGCTGGTCGACCGGCTGATTGGGAACGGTGCACATATCCGCGAAGGTTCCCCGGCGCGCAACGCTGGGCAGATCAAGGCGCCGGTCCTGCTGTTCCACGGCGATCAGGATACCAACGTCAAGATCACCCAGTCGCGGCTGATGGCTGACCGGCTGAAGGATGCCGGCAACCAGGTCGAACTGGTCGAGTTCCCCAAGCTTGACCACTACCTGCAGGACAACACCGCCCGGACCCGGCTGCTGTCGCAGTCCGACGCCTTCCTGCGTAAGGCGATGGGAGTGCCGGCGAACTGAGCGCCAAAATCGAAAAGGGCGGCCCCGCGGGACCGCCCTGTTATGTGTTCGGTAAGGCCGAAGCTTAGCGCGAGTAGAACTCGACGACGAGGTTCGGTTCCATCTTCACCGGGTAAGGCACTTCATCGAGCGTGGGGACGCGGACGAAGGTGATCTTGTCGGTGCCGTCGGGCGCGACGTAGTCAGGGATTTCACGCTCGGCCAGGGTCTGGGCTTCGGCGATGAGGGCCATTTCCTTGGCCTTCTTGCCCAGGCTGACCACGTCGCCCGGACGCACGCGGCGGCTGGCGATGTTGCACTTCACGCCGTTCACATAGATGTGACCGTGCGAAACGACCTGACGGGCCGAGAAGATGGTCGGCGCGAACTTGGCGCGATACACGACCATGTCCAGGCGCTGCTCGAGCAGACCGATCAGGTTCTGACCGGTATCGCCCTTCATCTTCGACGCTTCCTGATAGGTGCGCTTGAACTGCTTTTCGGTGACGTCGCCGTAGTAGCCCTTGAGCTTCTGCTTGGCGCGCAGCTGCAGACCGAAGTCGCTGACCTTGCCCTTGCGGCGCTGGCCGTGCTGGCCCGGGCCATAGGAACGGCGGTTGACCGAGCTCTTCGGACGACCCCAGATGTTCTCGCCCATGCGGCGGTCAATTTTATACTTCGACGAATTGCGCTTCGACATGGCGCATCGATCCTTCAATTTGCATGCCCTGGAACTGCCCTGGGCTTCTGGTCCGGAACCGCACCATCCGGCCTGTTGCCGGATGCGACCACTGCTTCACCGGAGTGCAGGGTCAATTGCGAAGTGGCGCCCCTAGCCGTGACGGGGGCGGAATTCAAGCGGAAATGCGCTGCTTGGCAGGGTCAGATCTTCGGCCCGGCCGGCTGAACCGTGGTCGTGTCTTCCATGCGCCCTTGCATGTAGACGTCGCGATCGCGGATCCGCCATTCCTCGGCAGTCTTGCAGACGCGGCCCTGAGGGCGATGGCTGCCGGTGCGGGCCGGCAGCGGACGGCAAACCAGCTTGGGCTTGGCGGCCTTGGTCGCCTCGGGCGCCGGCGCGGCATCGGCGGCCAGAACCGGCACGGGGGCCGCGATCAGAGCAAGGGCAACGAGAGAGGCGGCGTGACGCATTGAATTGAACTCCATCAGCAATTGCCGCGGCCTATGCCGCAGGAGGCTCTGCCACGAAAAGCACTTTCGACGAACGACCTAGTCCGGCCGCCGCGGCCCTTTGCTCAGGGCGGAGAGCACGCCGCGCAGGGTGCGGACCTCAAGGTGGTTCCAGCCCGGCTTGGTCAGAAGGCCGCGCAGGGTTCGGCGGGTCGCAGCGGCGCGGTTGACCGGGTAATAGAAGCCGGTTGGGGCCAGCATCGCCTCAAGCTGGGCAATCATCCCTTCCAGCTCTTCCTGCGGGGCGGGGGGCAACAGCTCCTCGACTGTCGGCTGCACCAGATTGACCTGCTTCGACCATTCATAGGCGCACAGGATCACCGCCTGGGCGAGGTTGAGCGAGCCGAATTTGGGATTTATCGGCACGGTCAGGATCGCCCGCGCCAAGGCGACGTCTTCGGTCTCCAGGCCCGAGCGTTCCGGTCCGAAGACGTAAGCCGAGCGGCCCGGCTCGGCGTGGATTGCGCGGGCGGCCTGTTCGGCATCGACCACCGGCTTGGTCACCCCGCGTTTGCGCACCGTGGTAGCATAGACGTGCGCGCAATCGGCCACGGCCTCGGCCAGGGTTTCGTAGATCCGGGCCTGCTCCAGCACCACGTCGGCCCCGGCCGCAGCCGGTCCGGCGCTGGGGTTGGGCCAGCCATCGCGCGGCGCAACCAGGCGCAGATCAGTCAGCCCGAAGTTGAGCATGGCCCGCGCCGCCTTGCCGATATTCTCGCCAAGTTGCGGCCGGACCAGCACGATGGCGGGCTGGTTACTGCTTGGCGGCATCCTGCACCGCGCTGGCAAAGTCTTCGAAATCCTTGGCCTCGCCGAAATCGCGATAGACCGAAGCGAAGCGGATATAGGCGACCGAATCGAGCTGGCGCAGGCCGTCCATCACCATTTCGCCGATCTGCTTGGCGCTGACTTCCGGATCGCCCAGCGTCTCGACCTGGCGCTGAATCCCGGAGACCAGCTGGTCGAGCCGTTCCTGCGCAATCCCGCGCTTGCGGCAGGCCAGCGCGACCGACTGCTCGATCTTGGAGCGATCAAAGGCTTCGCGCTTCTCGCCCGATTTGACGACCGTAATCTCGCGCAGTTGCACGCGTTCAAAGGTGGTGAAGCGCGCACCGCAGCCTTCGCACTGCCGGCGCGGCGGATCGAGGTGTTGTCCTCGGTCGGCCGCGAATCCTTTACCTGGCTGTTATCGTGCGCACAAAACGGACAGCGCATGCGTTAGGGGCGCAGTCGCTTGTAGAACATCCATCCAGCCCCGGCGAGCAGTCCGATCGGGATCGACAGCACGGGGAGGACCAGTCCGGCTACGGCTCCGACGGCCGCACCGGTCAGGACCGGCTTGGTCGAGGGATGGGCCATCCCCTGCTTGCCCATGCCGACGATTTCTTCCTTGGCGTCTTGGAGGAGGTCATTGCTCATGGCTTACAACTCCGGATAGATCGGGAAGCGGGCGCAGAGCTCTTCCACCTGTCCGCGGACACGGGCTTCGATCTGGCCGTCCCCTTCGTCGCCGTTGCGGGCCATGCCGTCAACCACTTCGGCGATCAGCGCGCCGACCGCGCGGAACTCTTCCTCGCCAAAGCCGCGGGTCGTGCCAGCCGGCGTGCCGAGGCGGACGCCCGAAGTGACGAAGGGCGAGCGCTTGTCGAACGGGATGCCGTTCTTGTTGCAAGTCAGCCAGGCGCGATCGAGGCCCTTTTCCGCGGCCTTGCCGGTCACGTCCTTGGCGGTCAGATCGACCAGCATCAGATGGTTGTCGGTTCCGCCCGAAACGATCCGCAGGCCGTTTGCGGTCAGGCTTTCGGCCAGCGCGCGCGAGTTCTTGACGATCTGTGCGGCATAGGCCTTGAATTCAGGCTTCAGCGCATCGGCAAAGGCGACGGCCTTGGCGGCGATGACGTGGACCAGCGGGCCGCCCTGCATGCCCGGGAAGACGGCCGTGTTGAACTTCTTGGCCAGGTCTTCGTCATTGGTAAGGATGATGCCCGACCGCGGCCCGCGCAGGCTCTTGTGCGTGGTCGAGGTGACCACGTGAGCATGCGGGAAGGGCGAGGGGTGCGCGCCGCCCGCGACGAGGCCGGAGAAGTGGCTCATGTCGACCAGCAGCCAGGCGCCCACGGCGTCGGCGATCTCGCGGAACTTCTGGAAATCCCAGACGCGCGAATATGCGGTGCCGCCGGCGATGATCAGCCTGGGCTTGTGCTCATGGGCCAGCCGCTCGACCTCTGCCATGTCGAGCAGCTCGTCCTCGGCGCGCACGCCATAGGGGATCGGCTTGAACCACTTGCCGCTCATGTTGACCGGCGAACCGTGCGTCAGGTGACCGCCCGAGTTGAGATCCAGCCCCATGAAGCTGTCACCCGGCTGCAGCAGCGCCAGGAACACGGCCTGGTTCATCTGGCTGCCCGAATTGGGCTGAACGTTGGCGAACTGGCAGCCGAACAGCGCCTTGGCCCGCTCAATCGCCAGGTTTTCGACCACATCGGCATATTCGCAGCCGCCGTAATAGCGCTTGCCCGGATAGCCCTCGGCATACTTGTTGGTGAAGACCGAACCGGTCGCTTCGAGCACGGCGAGCGAGGTGATGTTCTCGCTGGCGATCAGCTCAATCTTGGTCTGCTGGCGGTGCAGCTCGGAGCGGATCGCGGCGTAGACTTCGGGGTCGGCGCTGGCCAGATGCTCGGTGAAAAAGCCGGCGGAGCGGATCGCGGGGTTGGCGAGGGTGGTGGTCACGGGAAGCTCCTCAGGCGGGCGGATTGGAGAGTTTGGCAACGCGGCCGGTGTGGCGGCCTTCGCCAAAGCCGGTGGCAAGGAAGGCGTCAAGACAGGCTTTGGCCATGTCGACCCCGGTCAGGCGGGCACCCATGGCGATCACATTGGCATCGTTATGCTCACGCGCCAGCGCCGCCGAGAGCGGCTCCGAGACCAGCGCCGCGCGGCAGGCCGGGTTACGATTGACCGCGATCGAAATGCCGATGCCGGAGCCGCACAGCGCCACGCCCCGCTCGGCCGTGCCGTCGGCAATGACCGAGGCTAGCAGGTAGCCGTAATCGGGATAGTCGACCCGGTCGGCCGTTTCCGGGCCCAGATCGGCCACTTCATGGCCCAGTTCGATCAGGTACTCGCGCAGCTCGGCCTTGAGGTCGACGGCGGCGTGGTCTGAGGCGATGGCAATGCGCATGGTCGGGCGGTCCAGAAGGGCGGGAATCGCTTGGCGCTCCCTTAAGCGCGGATGATTGCCAAGGCCAGTGTGCCTGCGGCGGTTTTTCTTGGTCCGCTCAGCGGAATAAGCGCCAACGCGCGTCGTTATAAGCTCTGGAGTGGATTGAATGGAGGGCTTTATGGCAACGCACGTGCGTGAGCTTCAGAATTATCAACACTTTGAACGCATCGCTAGTGG
>JACDQK010000039.1 GCA_015657645.1 Novosphingobium sp. | reverse complement strand
GGCCGCCTACAAGGTAGCGAAGGGGATCGATAGCGCACTGATCGAAGCCGCGAAGGCGAGCTAAGCCAGTGATCGCGCTCTATGGCCACCCCTTCTCGTCCTATACCTGGAAGGCGCTCATCGCCTTCTATGCCGGTGGGACGCCGTTCGAATTCCGCATGCTGGATCCGGACCATCCCGAACATGGGGCGGTAGTCGCGGCAGCCAGTCCGCTTAGTCAGTTCCCTGTGATGGTCGAAGGCGAACGGACCGTGTTCGAGGCAAGTTGCATCGTCGAATATCTCCATTTGCACCATCCTAGCCCTGCCCCGATGCTGCCGAATGACCCCGCTGAGGCACTCGCAGTGCGGATGCTGGACCGGGTCTTCGACCTCGCAGTGATGAATCCGATGCAGGACATAGTCGCTGAACACATTCGCTCGCCCGGCATGCCCGATCCGGCAGTCGAGGGCCGCGCGCGGGACAAGCTCGATCGCAGCTACCGCTGGCTCAACGCCTGGCTGGCCAAGGCCCCGCGCACCCGACATGCGATCACGCTGATCGAGTGCGCCGCGGCGCCCAGCCTGTTCTATGCCGACTGGGTCTATCCCATCCCGATGCAGTTCGATGCGCTGCGCCAGTGCGCGCGCATCTGCTCAGCTTGCCGGTCGTGGCCCGCTGCGTCGATGAGGCACGGCCTTATCGCCACTTCTTCCCGCTCGCGCGCCGGATCGTGACTAGCAAAGGACCTGTCCATGAACGAGCTGTCCGTTACCCGCTTCATTGCCGCCTCGCCCGAAAAGGTCTGGGACGTGCTGGCAAACCGCACCAACGCGTGGTGGTGTCCGGTGCCGTGGCGGGCCGAGGTTGACTGGGGTGAGCGCCGCGCCGGCAGCGCGACCCACACGGTCATGTATGGCCCCGATGGCGAAGTGCATCAGCATCCCGGCTTTACCCTCGCCTGGGATGAAGGGCGGCGGATTATCAGCACCGATGCCATTGTCGGGGATTACCAGCCGAGCGGCCCCTTCATGATCGGGATCTGGGGGATCGAACCGGAAGGTGACGGCACCCGCTATACCGCCATTGCCCGCCACTGGACCGAGGAAGCCATGGTGCAGCATCGCGACATGGGCTTCGAGCAAGGCTGGGGCGCCTGCGCCGATCAGCTGAAAGCGCTGTGCGAGGCCTGATCAGGCAAAGGCCGCGGCGCGGCGCAGCAACTGATAGGCCTCGACCACTTCCTGCAGCCGCGTCTCATAGCTGCGGTCGCCGCCGTTGCGATCGGGGTGGTACTTGCGGACCAATTGCGAATAGCGCCCGCGCAGATCAGTGCGGGTGGCATCGAGCGGCAACCCGAGCACCTCGAGCGCGCGGCGTTCATCGGGCGTCACCGCGCGGCCATCCTGACGCTGGGCGGGCCTCCGCGCCCGCGCTCGGCCGCTAATCGCCTCGAGCGGATCCTTGAAATCGGCCCAGCGCGGGGCCGCATCAATCCCGGCTGTGGGTGAGAAGGCGCGGGTCTCGCGCTCCCAGCCGTGGATCGGGTTTTGCGCCTGCATGATTTCTTCCGGGCTCATCCCGGCGAACCAGTCATAGCCAGCATTGAACTGCCGCACATGGTCGAGGCAGAACCAGCGGTAATCACCCGGCCCGTCAAAGCCCGGGCGGCGTTGACCGGGCGCGCGGAACTCCCCGGCCTCGCGGCATCCGGGGGCCATGCATCGGCGCTGGACACCCTGCACCCGGCCATGAAAACGATCGTGCTTCACGGCTTCCACATGGCGATTGTTCGGCTAGAAGGGAAGCCATGACCACACCCCTTGCCAACGAAATCCAGGCCCTGCTGACCGCTGCCTTTGCCCCCAGCCACCTTGCCGTGATCAACGATTCGGCCAAGCACAGCGGCCACATGGGCGATGACGGATCGGGCGAATCGCACTTCACGGTGGAGATCGAAAGCGCGGTGTTCGCCGGGGTCTCGCGCCTTCAGCGCCAGCGCCTGGTCAATGCCGCGCTGGGCGACATTCCCGGCCAGCGGGTCCACGCGCTGGCGATCAAGGCACGGGCTCCGGGCGAGTGACCATCCTGACCACGATCCAGCCGGTGACGCACGATCTCGGCGCCTTCCAGGTCCGCCGGGTGCTGCCCTCGCCGCGCCGCGTGATGGTTGGACCGTTTGTTTTCGTTGATCAGTTCGGCCCGGCGATCGTGCCGGCCGGCGCGGCGATGGATGTACGCCCGCACCGCATATCGGCATCGCCACGGTCACCTGGCTGTTCGAGGGCGCGATCGATCACCGCGACAGCCTGGGCACCTTTGCCACGATCCGTCCCGGTCAGGTCAACCTGATGACCGCCGGGCGCGGGATCGTTCATTCGGAGCGCGGGCTGCCGGCCGAGCGCGATCTGGCCAAGCCGATGTACGGCATGCAGACCTGGCTGGCCCTGCCTGACGGGCTGGAAGAGATCGATCCGGCCTTCGAGGCCCAGACCGACCTGCCGCTGGTCGAGGACAGCTGCGTTTCCGCGCGGGTGATCATGGGCAACCTCTGGGGCCACACTGCCCGCACCACCCAGCATTCGCCGACAATCTATGCCGAGATCATGCTCGCCCCCGGCGGCGCGATCCCGATCGACAGCGAGGCGGAAGAACGGGCGGTCATGCTGGTCGGCGGCGAAGCGAGCATCGATGGCGTGGCGCTCAACCTCTACGAGCTGGCCGTGCTCGCGCCCGATCAGGTCATGCGCCTCGCCAGCGAGCGCGGCGGGCGGGTGATGCTGCTGGGCGGCGCAGCAATTGGCAGCCCGCGCCATGTCTGGTGGAACTTCGTCTCCTCCAGCCGCGAGCGGATCAACCAGGCCAAGGACGATTGGCGGCAGGGCCGCTTTCCGAAGGTGCCGGGCGACGAGGATGAATTCATCCCGATCCCGCAGGTGCCGCTGACCAACAGCGATTAGAACAAAGCTTTCAGGGAGAGAACAATGAGCTTCACGGGACAGACCGCCTGGATCACCGGCGCTTCATCGGGCATCGGCGCGGCGCTGGCCAAGGCGCTGGCCGATCAGGGCGCGCGGCTGGTGCTGTCGGGCCGCAAGGTCGAGGCACTGCAAGCGGTGGCAGCGGATTGCGGCGGCGACTGCCTGATCCTGCCGTTCGAGACGACCGACATTGCCGCGCTGGCTCCGGCGGTTGCAAAGGCCTGGGAATGGTCCAGTGGGATTGACCTGCTGGTCAACAATGCCGGTATCTCGCAGCGTAGCCTGGCGGTGGAGACCGGCTATCCGGTCTATGAGCGGATCATCGATGTCGACCTGCTGGCCCCCATCGCCCTGACGCAGGAAATCCTGCCGCGCATGGCTGCGCGCGGTTCGGGCCGGCTGGCCTATATCTCCTCGATCGCCGGCAAGGTCGGGGTGCCGATGCGCACCGCCTATTGCGCGGCCAAGTTCGGGCTGGCCGGTTATGCCGATGCGCTGCGGGCCGAAACTTCGGTGCTGGGGCTGAAGGTGCATACGATCTATCCCGGATCGATCCGCACCGACGTATCGCGCAACGCGCTGACCGCCGATGGCTCGGCCCGCGGGGCCAGCGATTCGGTGATCGACAACGGGATCGATCCCATGGTCGCAGCCAAGTGGATGATCGATGCCATGCTGGCCGATGAGCGCGAGATCATCGTGGCCGAGGGCGGCGAAGCGAAGATGGGCGAGCTGCGCCGCACCCCCGATGCCCTGTTCGATCAGGTCGCGGCGATGATGGCGGCCGGTTATGCCGACAAGATGAAGTCCGAGGCGCAGCAGTGATGGAACAGACCCGCGTTACCCTGGCGAACGGGATCGAGCTCGATGTGCTGGACGTTGGCCCGCGCAGCGCACCGGTCCTGATCTTCCTCCACGGCTTTCCGGACAGCCACCGCACCTGGCGCCACCAGATCGCGCACCTCTCGGGCCGCTATCGCTGCATCGCGCCCGACCAGCGCGGCTATCGCGGTTCGTCCAAACCCGTGGGGGTGGAAAACTATACGCCGGACAAGCTGATCGGCGACATATTCCTGCTGGCGGCCGAACTCGGGGTCGGCAAGTTCACCATTGTTGGCCATGACTGGGGCGGTGCGATCGCCTGGGGCGTGGCAATCATGGGCCAGGGCACCGGCCGGGTGACGCGGGCGGTGATCATGAACGCCCCGCACCCCACGATCTTCCCCAAGCTGCTCTACACCAACCGCCAGCAGCGCCAGGCGAGCCAGTATTTCCGGGTGTTCCGCGATCCGGCCAGCGATGTGCTGGTCGAGCAGTTCGGCCTGGGCGGCGTGCTGCTCAAGGCCTTTGGCGAAATGCCGGAAAACCCCAAGATGGACCCGGCTGAACGCGCCGCCTTGATGGAGGACTATGCGAACCGCGAAGCCGCGATCGCCATGCTCAACTGGTACCGCGCGAGCCCGATGGAAGTGCTCGACATGGATGCGCCTTACGAGCTGCCTGCCGGGTATCAGCCGCCAGCCCTGCCCAAGCTGACCATCCCGACACTGGTGGTCTGGGCAATGGATGATATCGCCCTGCCCGCCGCCAACCTCGATGGGCTGGACGAGGTCATCGCCGACCTGACCCTGGTCAAGGTGCCCGGCTGCGGCCACTTCGTGCAGTGGGAAGCCCCGGGTGAAGTCAACGCCGCGCTCGATGCCTTCCTGACCCGGACCGACCATGGCTGAGCCGCGGCGCGGCGGGATTGGCGCGGCCATTGCCGCCGCCGAGGCCAAGAGCCGCCGCTCGCTGCTGCGCAACCATGGCGGTGGCCACGCCCCGGTCAGCTTTCTGGAGCTGTTCTTCGATCTGGTCTTCGTCTTCGCGATTACCCAGCTGTCGCACTTCCTCAAGGACCACCTGACCTGGCTGGGTTTTGCCCAGGCGCTGGTGCTGTTCCTGGCGGTGTGGTGGGCCTGGATGTACACCACCTGGGCGACGAACTGGGCCGACCCGGACCGGTTCGAGGTGCGGATCATGCTGCTGGCGCTGATGGCGCTCAGTCTGCTGATGGCAGTCGCCCTGCCCTATGGCTTCAGCAAGTTCGCCTGGCTGTTTGCGGCGAGCTATGTCGCGCTGCAGATCGGCCGGACGGTGTTCATGGCCGTCATCCTGACGCGCGAGAACCGGGCCAATGCGCGCAATATGGTGCGGATCGCCGTGTGGTTTGGCTTTGCCGCGCCGTTCTGGCTGATCGGCGTGCTGCGCCCGGAAGAGGAGCGGCTGGCCTGGTGGCTGCTGGCCGTCGCGATCGAATACCTCGGCCCGATCACACTGTTCCCGGTGCCGGGCCTGGGTCGCTCCAAATCATCCGACTGGGATATCTCCGGCAGCCACATGGCGGAGCGCTGCGGGCTGTTCATCATCATCGCATTGGGCGAAGGGATCATCATCACCGGCGCGACTTTTGCCGATGCGACGATGGAAGCGGGCCGCGTGCTGGCCTTCGCCCTCGCCTTCCTCTCGTCGGTGCTGATGTGGTGGCTCTATTTCGATCTCGGGCAAAAGCGCGGCTCCGATCACATCAGCGAGAACGAGGATGTCGGACGGGTCGCCCGCAATGCCTATACCTATCTGCACATGCCGATCGTGCTGGGGATCGTGATCCTGGCCGTGGCTGATGCCAAGCTGCTGGGAATGTGGGACCAGCCCGCTGACGGGAAACTGGCGCTGGTGCTGTGCGGCGGCGGCGCGCTGTTCCTGGTTGGCCTGGGTCTGTTCAAGCGCAGTTCGAACCCGCTCGGCAATTTCCCGCTCTCGCACCTGGTCGGAACGCTGCTGTTCATTGGCCTGGGCCTGGCCGCGTGGCGGGGCATGCTGACCACCCTGCAAGTCGGCGGTTTTGGGGTCGGCGCGCTGGCCGTGGTCTCTGGCTGGGAATGGGTCTCCTACCACGGCGGGTGGAAGGAACGGATCGACGATACGGTGGCCTGGTTCAAACTCGCCAGTCAATACTAGCGCCGTGCGGATGGGCGCGGTCGAGCATAACCGGCTCACCCCCGCCCGGCCAGTAGCGCACCACCAGCTCATGCAGGTGCAGCACCCGGTTGGCCTCGAGCGAGATCCAGGCCAGTGGCCGCTCTGGCGTGGCCTTGGCCCCGGCCGCTTCCATCGCGGCGGTGACCCGGGCCTGCTGATCCTCGGGCACATATTGCCAGACGATTGAATGCATCAGCACGCGGGTCGTCCCGGCGTCGTGGGGCTTCGCCAACTCCGCCTCAATGAAGTCCGCCGCATTCATCTGCACCAGATCGGGCGGTGACTTACCCGCCTCGGCAATCGCCGCCGCCATCCGCTCGAACCGCACGGTGTGCTCCGGCCAGATATAGGCCTTGAGCCGCAGCGCCTGAGCCGGGTCGGTCAGATCGACCGGCGCGACATCGCAGCCCTTGGTGGAGGCGATCTCGATTGCCCGGTTTGGCGGCGGATTGCCCTGCCACTCCGGCTTGAACCGCATCGCCCCCGGCTGCGGCCCGACCTGCACCCCGGCCAGATTATAGTGATAGCGATCGAGCATCAGGTTGATCCCGGCGCTGGAGCCGATCTCCAGGCACTGGAAGTGTGGCGGCAGGCCTTGCTCGGCCAGCCACAACATCGCGGCAATGAAGTTGCTGGAGCGCCCGGCCTCATTGGTCTGCGGCGGGCCATCGAGCCAGGGCAGCAGCTCCGCCTCATGCGCCCGGATCGCCGCCGCGATGATCGCCGCGTCATCCACTTCGGCGCGATCCTCATAGATCGCGGCCAGCGCCGGCTCAGCGCCCTTCAGGTGCAACGAATGGATCCCGCCGGCTACCCGCAGCGGCAAGGCATCGGCGAGCGGCGCGCCCGGCCAGGCGCGGATGGCATCGAGCAATTGCCCCGGCTCGCCCCGCTCCAGCAGATCGCGCAGCGCTGCGACAACCCGCGCGGTCACCGTCGCCCCGGCCTGGGTGCAATAGGCCACCTGGTTATCGAAAGCGGCGACGACGATCCCCTCGCCCTTCGCGCCGATATCGATGAACTGATAACCCTCGGCCATAGGCGCTCCTTGCCCTTTCGCGCTGCCCCGCCTAAACGCGCGGCGCTATGTCGAACCCGCTGACCTTCGCCGTGCCCAAGGGCCGCATTCTGGACGAGGCGCTGCCGTTGATGGCC
>JACDQK010000038.1 GCA_015657645.1 Novosphingobium sp. | reverse complement strand
CTCGCGGCCGGGATAATCGGCCCCGGCGATGTCGGTGAAATTGACGAAGCGGAAGCGCGGCTCGTCACGGAGCGTGCGCAGAACCTGGACGATCGACGCGGCCTCCACATGGATCGTCAACTCGTCGAAAGCGACGACGGCATCCGTGACCGCGCTGGGAAGCGCCGCCTTGATATCGTCTGCGAGGGTCTGGAGATCGCTCATCGCCCTCACCTCTCGATCGTACCGGTGCGGCGGATCTTCTTCTGCAGCAGCAGCACGCCGTAGAGCAGCGCCTCGGCCGTCGGCGGGCAGCCCGGCACATAGATGTCGATCGGCACGATGCGGTCGCAGCCGCGCACGACGCTGTAGCTGTAGTGGTAGTAGCCGCCGCCATTGGCGCACGAGCCCATCGACACCACATAGCGCGGCTCGGGCATCTGGTCGTAGACCTTGCGCAGCGCCGGGGCCATCTTGTTGGTCAGCGTACCCGCAACGATCATCACGTCCGACTGGCGCGGCGAGGCGCGCGGGGCGACGCCAAACCGCTCCATGTCGTAACGCGGCATGTTGACGTGGATCATCTCGACCGCGCAGCAGGCCAGGCCAAAGGTCATCCACCACAGCGAGCCGGTGCGGGCCCACTGGAACAGATCCTCGGTGCTGGTGACGAGGAAGCCCTTGTCATTCACCTCGGCGTTGAGATCGTTGAAAAAGGCCTGATCCGGCGGCGTCACCGCCGTCGAACCTGCCTGCGCCGCGCCAAGCGCAGACCCTGGGCATTCACGAGCGTGCTCATTCCCAATCCAAAGCCCCCATTTCCACGCGTAAGCCAGGCCGACCGCCAGTTCACCCAGGAACACCATCATCGTGATCCAGCCCGGCCAGCCAGTCAGATCCAGGCTAACCGCCCAGGGAAACAGGAAGGCCGCTTCAAGGTCGAAGATGATGAACAGGATCGCTACCAGATAGAACCGCACGTCGAACTGGCTGCGCGGATCCTCGAAGGCCGGGAAGCCGCACTCATATTCGCTGAGCTTTTCGGCGTTGGGGTTATGCGCGCCCGTCAGGCGGGCCACCCCCATCGGCAGGAACACGAACAGGCTTGAAAGCGCCAGGGCGATCCCAAGGAAAATCAGGATCGGCAGGTATTGCGACAGGTCGACCAAAGCTCTGACTCGGCATTGCGGATGGATGCCCGCGCCCTAGTCCTGCCGTGCGCCCCGCGCAAGTGGGGGAAGCCCCCAATTTGCCGGAAAATGCCGCCGCCGCGCCATTTCTGCGCAAGCGGCGGCACTTCGTCCCATCAGCCCAGTTCGCGGGCCAGGGTCTTGCGCGTGGTCGGGCCGTAGGGCGGCTTGAGGCCAGCCAGCTTGGCCAGGTCAAACTTCGGCTGGGTATAGACCGAACGGGCGTGGCTGAAGGTCTTGAAGCCTTCCGGCCCATGGTAAGAGCCCATGCCCGAAGGCCCAACCCCGCCGAACGGCAGATCATCGATCGAAACGTGCATGACCACGTCATTGACCGTAACCCCGCCCGAAATAGTCCGGGTCAGCACCCGTTCGCGCTCTCCGGCATCCTCGCCGAAGTAATAGAGGCCCAGCGGACGGTCATGGGCGTTGATATAATCGATCGCCTCATCAATCGCCTTGTAGGTCTTGATCGGCAGGACCGGGCCAAAAATCTCGTCCTGCATCACCTTCATGTCATCATCGACATTGCGCAGGATCGTCAGCGGCATCTTGTGACCGTTTGAGGCGGAAAAGTCCTCATTGCCCGGGTTGATCTCGATCGCCTCGGCGCCCTTGGCCTTGGCATCGTCGATCAGGCCCTGGATCCGGTCGCGGTGCTTGGCATTCACGACCGAGGTGTAGTCATCGTTGTTGAGCAGCGTCGGATACATCGCGCTGACGGCGTTGCTGACCGCACCGATTGCGCGCTCTTCCAGTTCCTGCGGCACGATCATGTAATCCGGCGCGAGGCAGATCTGGCCGGCGTTGAGCATCTTGCCCATGGCAATTCGCTCGCTGGCGCGCTCGACATTGGCGCTGCGGCCCAGGATGGTGGGCGACTTTCCGCCAAGTTCCAGAGTGACCGGCACCAGGTTGTCCGCCGCCGCACGCAGCACGTGCTTGCCGACCGAGGTTGCGCCAGTGAACAGCAGGTGATCGAACGGCAGGCCGCAGAAGGCCTGGCCGACGTCCGGCCCGCCGGTGAACACCGCCATTTCCTCTTCGGCGAAATAGCGGGCGAAAACCTCGCGCATCAGCTCCGAGGTGTCTTCGGTAAACTCACTGGGCTTGATCATCACGCGGTTGCCCGCGGCGAAGGCCTGGGCGACCGGGCCGATCGTCAGGCCGACCGGGAAATTCCAGGGGCTGACCACGCCGACCACCCCCTTGGGCTCATAGCGCAGCTCAGCCTTGGCGCCGAACAGGCCGAGCGGGAAGTTGGGCTTGCGCTTTTCGGTGCGGGCCCAGGCGTCCATGTGTTTCAGGCAGTACTTGGCCGCTGTCACCGAGGGCATGATGTCCGTCATCAGGCTCTGCTCGTGGCTGCGGTGGCCGAAATCGCGGCTGATTGCGCGAGCGAATTCCTCGCCCGTTTCCTTCATCATCGCAATGATCCGCTTCAGCCGATCCTTGCGGACAGACATTTGCTCGGGCCGGGCGGCGGTAAAGGCATCGCGCTGGCGCTGCAGCGTGGCCATCATGGCCGTGGTGGTGGCAGACATCGGCTCTCTCCAGTTGCTGTTTGCCACGCTTTTCCAGCAAGAATGCCTGCTTGGCAAGCGCTCTCCCCTTCTCACAATTGCCAATGATGCGGTGCAGCATTAAGAGGCCGCGTTTCCTTCAAGCGAAAGGCCCGCGCCATGCCGCAGCTCTCCTCAGCCGATCCGATTGTCATCCTGTCCTATGCCCGCACCCCGATGGGCGGCATGCAGGGTACCCTGGCCGATGTTTCGGCCACCGATCTGGGCGCAGCGGCAATCAAGGGCGCAGTCGAGCGCTCCGGCATCAAGGGTGACGAAATCGAGCGCGTTTACATGGGCTGCGTACTGCCGGCCGGTCTGGGCCAGGCCCCGGCCCGCCAGGCGACGATCAAGGCCGGCCTGCCCAAGTCGGTCCAGGCAACCACGGTCAACAAGGTCTGCGGATCGGGCATGCAGACCCTGATCATGGGCGCCGAAGCCCTCGCCGCCGGGACCATCGATCTGGTCGTCGCGGGCGGCATGGAATCGATGACCAACGCCCCCTACATCCTCAACGAAGCACCGCTCGGGCGCGGCCGGATCGGCCACGACTACCGTCCTATGATCATATGTTCCTCCGATGGCCTGGAAGACG
>JACDQK010000037.1 GCA_015657645.1 Novosphingobium sp. | reverse complement strand
GGCAAGACCACGCTCGACATCACGCGCCAGCTCGCGCTGAGCGCGGGCAAGGGCTGGCGCGAAATGATCATCACCGATGCCTGCGCGCCGGGTCTCGGCCAGGCGCTGGCGATCACTTCCAGCGGGCCGCTCAAGCTGCAGATCGCGGCGGTCTCGCGCCAGGCCATGCCGGCCGGGGCGGACTGCTCGTTCTGAGCGGCGCTCAGAGCGTCTTGATGATGCCGGAGAAGTCGACGCCGCCGTTGCCGGCCTGCGTGAATGCTTCGTAGAGTTCCTCGGCGCGGGTGCCCATCGGAACGTTCGCGCCGACGCTCTGCGCGGCTTCGAGCGCGAGTTTGAGGTCCTTGAGCATCAGCGCCGCGGCGAACCCGCCCTGGTAGCCGTTGTCGGCGGGAGACTGCGGGCCGACGCCGGGGACCGGGCAGTACGCGGTCATCGACCACGACTGGCCCGAGGCCTTGCTGGAGATGTCGAAGAAGGTTTGCAGGTCCAGGCCCAGCTTGTCGGCCAGGGCAAAGGCCTCGCAGGTGGCGATCATCGTCGCGCCCAGGATCATGTTGTTGCAGATCTTGGCGGCTTGACCTGCGCCCGAGGCACCAGCGTGGATCACGGCCTTGCCCATCGCGGAGAGGATCGGCTCGGCGCGCTTGAACGCGTCGTCAGTGCCGCCAACCATGAAGGTCAGCGTGCCGCCGTTCGCCGCGGCGATCCCGCCCGAGACGGGGGCATCGACCATGGCGTAGCCACCAGCTTCGGCAGCCGAGGCAACCTTGCGAGCGGTGTCGACGTCAATCGTCGAGCAATCGAGCAGCAGCGCACCGGCCGGGGCCTGGCCGATCACGTCGGCGGTATAGACGCTCTCGACGATCTTGCCGTTGGGCAGCATCGAGACCACGGCATCGACGCCTTGCACCGCCTCGCGCACGGTCGGGAAGACCGCGCAGCCATTGCCGGTGGCGCGCTCGGTCGCTTCGGCGCTGAGGTCGAAAGCGTGGACCGTATGCCCGGCCTTGACCAGGTTCGCGGCCATTCCGCCGCCCATGTTGCCGAGGCCGATGAAAGCGATCTTCATGTCAGTCGTCCTATCCTGCGTAAGCTATCGCGAGCCCGAGGCCGGCGAAGGTAAGCCCCAGCACCACATTGCCAATCATGCCTGCCGCTTCGGTCAGGCGGTTCATTTCCGTGCGCGGCTCGCCCGTCACGACCCAGCCATGCCATGGCAACCGGGCTGGCTTACCGGCGCGCCAGCGGCGCCATTCCAGCAGGTGCATGGCGGCCCAGAGCAGGCCGCCCAGAAGAAGGGCCAGGCCCTTCAGCACCTATTGGCCCTTCCACACCCCGGGGCGCTTCTCGATGAAGGCGCCCATGCCTTCGGTCTTGTCTTCGGTTGCAGTCAGGACCTGGAAGATCCTGCGCTCCATGATCAGGCCCTGTTCCAACGTCATTTCGAAGGCGGCGTTGACCGCTTCCTTGTTGGCGATCGTGGCGAGCGGCGGCATGGCGGCGATCTCGGCGGCGAGCTTGACCGCTTCGTCGATCAGTTCGACCAGCGGCACCACGTGCGAGACGAGGCCGGCGCGCTCAGCATCGGCGGCGCTCATCATCGACCGGTCAGGCACATTTCCATCGCCTTGGACTTGCCGATCGCGCGGGTCAGCCGCTGGCTCCCGCCCATGCCGGGACCGACGCCCAGCTTGATTTCGGGCTGGCCGAACTTCGCGTTCTCGCTCGCGATGATGATATCGGCCATCATGGCCAGCTCGCACCCGCCGCCCAGGGCAAAGCCGTTGACCGCCGCGATCCAGGGCTTGCGGGTGGTCTTGACCAGATGGCTGGTCCAGCGGCTGAAGAAGTCCTGCGCAAAGAATTCAGCGGCCGGCTTTTCGAACATTTCCTTGATGTCGGCACCGGCGGCGAAGGCCTTTTCGCCCGCGCCAGTAAGCACGGCGCAGCCCTGCGAGACATCGGCTTCGAACTTGGCAAAGGCGTCGATCAGCTCCTCGAGCACGAACGAGTTCAGCGCGTTCAGCGATTGCGGCCGGTTGAGCGTGATCAGCGTCACCGCCCCGCGCTGTTCGACCAGGATGTTTTCATAGCTCATAGCGGTTTCCATTCCTCATCGGCGGGGAGGGGGGCGAAGATGCTGTCGATCAGCGCATCGCTCACGCCCTCGGGGGTGGCGGGGTCCCACTTAGGGGCATTGTCCTTGTCGACGATCACCGCGCGCACGCCCTCGGCAAAGTCGGGGCGGGTCAGGACGCGGCTGGCGATGCGGTACTCCATCACCATGTTGGCGGCGAAGTCGGCGCAGTCCAGACTGTCTGCCAACTGGCGCAGCGCGACCTTGCAGGTCTGGGGTGACTTGGTGCGCAGGGTGGCGAGTTCCTTGGCGGCCCATTCGCTGTCGTCGGCGATCAGGCTGGCGAGGATGTCCTCGTAGCGGTCCGAGGCGAAGTGCTTGGCAATCGCTGCGGCATTGGCCTCGATCTTGGCCGGGGGCGGCGAGACGGCGAGGGCGGAGAGGACCTGGCCCGGCTCATGCCCGTGGGCGATCCGCTCCTTGGCCTCGGCCAGGGCATCGTGCGGCAGGTAGTGGGTGGCAAGGCCGGCCCACTTGCATTCGGCCCCGTCGAGCCGCGCACCGGTCAGCGCCAGGAACTGGCCAATCCGGCCGGGGAGGCGCGAAAGGTACCAGCCGCCGCCGACATCGGGGAACAGGCCGATCCCGGTTTCGGGCATGGCATAGCGGGTGTTCTCGGTCGCGACATGGAACCTGGCGGGCTGGCTGATGCCGACCCCGCCGCCCATGGTGATCCCGTCCATGAAGGCCACCACCGGCTTCTCGTACGTGAAGATCAAGTGATTGAGCTGGTACTCGTCATGGAAGAACTTGCGGCCCGATGTGCCGCCATCGTTCAGCGCCGAATTGCGCAGAAAGGCGATGTCCCCGCCCGAACAGAACCCGCGGCCCTCGGCGTGATCGATGATCACCGCCTTGACCTCGGGATCATCGCGCCAGTCCAGCAGCGCCTTGGTCATGGCGTGGACCATCGGCAGGGTCAGCGCATGAATTGCGCCGGGGCGATTGAGCGAGAGGAAGCCGGCGGCGCCCTCGCGGCGGATGATCACGTCATCGGTCATTGGCGTAGCAGATCCCGGCCGACGATCATCCGCATCACCTGGTTGGTCCCTTCAAGGATCGAATGGACCCTGAGGTCGCGCCAGAAGCGTTCGATCGGATAGTCCTTCAGATAGCCGTAACCGCCGAACAGCTGGAGCGCGTCGTTGACGATCTTGCTGCCGTTGTCGGTAGCCAGGCGCTTGGCCATGGCCGAGAAGCGGCTCTTGTCCGGGGCATTGGCGGCAACCTTGCAGGCAGCCAGATACAGCAGCGCGCGCGAGGCTTCGAGGTCGGTCGCCATGTCAGCCAGCATGAACTGGGTGTTCTGGAAATCGGCCACCGGCTGCCCGAACTGCTGGCGCTCCTTGGTGTACTTGATCGCCTCATCGAGGCAGCGCTGCGCCCCGCCGAGCGAACAGGCGCCGATGTTGAGGCGGCCGCCGTCAAGGCCGGCCATGGCAAAGCGGAAGCCCTCGCCCTCGGCCCCGACGCGGTTGGCCACTGGCACGCGGCAATCCTCGAAGATCACCTGTGCGGTCGGAGAGGCATTCCAGCCGAGCTTCTTTTCCGGTGCGCCGAACGACAGGCCGGGGGTGTCTTTCTCGACCACCAGGCAGGAGATGCCCTTGGCGCCATTGTCGCTGGTGCGGACCATGCAGACGTAGATGTCATTCACCCCGCCGCCCGAGATGAACTGCTTGGTGCCGTTGAGGACGTAATGATCGCCATCGAGCCGCGCCGTGGTCTTGAGCGCCGCCGCGTCCGAGCCGGAACCGGGTTCGGTCAGGCAGTAGGACGCGATCTGCTCCATCGAGACCAGACCGGGCAGATAGCGCGCCTTCAGCTCGGCGCTGCCGAAGCAGTCGATCATCCAGGCGGCCATGTTGTGGATCGAGATATAGGCACTGGTCGCCGGGCAGCCATAGGCCATGGCCTCCATGATCAGCGCCGCTTCCAGCCGGCCCAGGCCAATCCCGCCGCTCTCTTCGGAGACATAGATCGCGCCAAAGCCCAGCTCACCGGCGGCCTTCCACACGTCGACCGGATAGTGATGCTCCTCGTCCCACTGCGCGGCGAAGGGCGTGATCCGGTCGGCGGTGAACTTCTGCGCCATGTCCTGGATGGCGAGCTGGTCTTCGGTCAGTGCAAACTGGTCGGTCATCAATTAACCCATCGTCGGAATGACGAAGGCGTTGCCCCCATCGGGCGAGCCATCGGGCCAGCGGGCGGTGACGGTCTTGACCTTGGTCCAGAACTTAACGCCTTCCATGCCGTGCTGGTTGGTATCGCCAAAGGCGCTGCGCTTCCACCCGCCAAATGTGTGGTAGGCGACCGGGACCGGATCGGCACATTGATGCCGACCATGCCGACGTTCACGCGCGCCGCAAATTCGCGCGCGGCGTGGCCGTTGCGAGTGAAGATGGCGACGCCGTTGCCGTACTGGTGCTTGCTCGGCAGGCTCAGCGCTTCCTCGAAATCCTTGGCGCGGACCATCTGGAGGACGGGGCCGAAAATCTCGTTGTGATAGCTGCTCATGCCCGGGGTGACGCGGTCGAACAGCGTCGGGCCGACGAAGAAGCCGTTCTCGTGGCCTTGCAGGGTAAAGCCGCGGCCATCGACCACCAGCTCACCGCCTTCATCGACGCAGGTCTGGATCCAGCGCTCGATATTGGCCTTGTGCTGGGCGGTCACGACCGGGCCGTAATGGGCCTCGGGATCAGTCGAGATGCCAAGCTTCAGCGCCTCGATCGCCGGGATCAGCTTGGCCTTCAGGCGCTCGGCGGTGTCATCGCCGACCGGCACCACGACCGGCAGCGCCATGCAGCGCTCACCGGCAGAACCGAAGGCCGCACCGGCGAGATCGTTGACCACCTGGTCGAGGTCCGCGTCCGGCATGACGATGCCGTGGTTCTTGGCTCCGCCCATCGCCTGGACACGCTTACCGGCGGCGACGCCGCGGTTGTAGACATAGTGGGCGATGTCGGACGAGCCGACGAAGCTGACCGCCGAGATCGCCGGGTGATCGAGGATCGCATCGACCATTTCCTTGTCGCCGTGGACGACCTGGAAAATGCCCTCTGGCAGGCCGGCTTCCAGCCACAGTTCAGCCAGGCGCATCGGCACCGAGGGATCGCGCTCGCTGGGCTTGAGGATAAAGGCATTGCCGGTCGCCATCGCCACCGCGCCCATCCACAGCGGGATCATCGCCGGGAAGTTGAACGGGGTAATCCCGGCGCCAATGCCGAGCGGCTGGCGCATCGAATAGACGTCGATCCCCGGACCGGCGCCCTGCGTGTACTCACCCTTCAGCGCATGCGGGATGCCGCAGCAGAATTCGACCACTTCCAGCCCGCGCTGGATATCGCCCTTGCTGTCGGCGATGACCTTGCCGTGTTCGCTGGAGAGGATGTGGGCCAGCTCGTCGATATTGGCTTCGACCAGCGCCTTGAAGTTGAACATCACCCGGGCGCGGCGCTGCGGGTTGGTGGCGGCCCAGGCAGGCTGGGCGACCTGGGCCGCGGCCACGGCGCGGTCGAGCGCGTCCTGCCCGCCCAGCGTCACTTCGGCCTGGATCTCGCCGCTGTTGGGATCATAGACGGGGGCCTTGCGGGCGGCGGCGAGGCCACCGGTGCCACCGGCGATGAAATGGTCGATCTGGCGCATGACTGGGGATCCCTCTCGAATCTTTGTGGACCCGCCATGCGCCACCACTCCGATGCAGACAACGCCCAATTTTGCGGATAGAACCTGCAAATATGCAGGGAACAGACTGGAGCGACTTGCAGGTATTCCTGGCCATCGCCCGCGCTGGCCAGATGGGCCGCGCCGGGGCGGCGCTGGGCATGGACCCGACCACCACCAGCCGGCGGCTGCGGCGGCTTGAGGCGGGGCTGGGCGAAACCCTGTTCGAGCAGACCCGCGAGGGCCAGATCCTGACCGAAGCGGGCGAACGCCTGCTCGCCAAGGTCGAGGCAATGGCCCAGGCCGCCACGGCAATCAGCGAGGGTGGCCCCGCCAGCGCTGGCGGACAACTGTCCGGCACGCTCCGCATCAGCGCGTCGGAAGGCTTCGGCTCATGGTTCCTCGCCGCCCATGTGCCCGATTTCGTCCGCGCCCATCCGGCGCTGACGCTTGACCTGGTTGCCAACAGCGGCTTCCTCAGTCTGTCCAAGCGCGAGGCTGACATTGCCGTCATGCTCTCACGCCCCAAGGCCGGGCCGGTGATCGCCCGCAAGCTCAGCGATTACAGCCTGCGGCTCTATGCCAGCCGGCCCTATCTGGCGCTGGCGGGACAACCGCAGGCGCCCGCCGATCTGCTGAAAGGGCACAGCCTGGTCGGCTATATCCCCGACCTGCTCTATGCCCCCGAACTGCGCTACCTCGACGAGATCCAGCCAGGCCTCGCCCCTGCGCTACGCTCCTCCAGCATCAACGCCCAGCACCACCTGATCGCCGCCGGGGCCGGGATCGGCGTGCTGCCGTGCTTCATGGGCGATGCCGATCCGGCGCTGGTCCCGGTCCTGCCGGAGCGGCGGATCACCCGCTCGTTCTGGCTGGTGACGCACAAGGACACGCACCAGCTGGCGCGGATCAGAGCCGGGCGGGACTGGATTCTGAGCGTGGTGCAGCGGCACCGCGGGCAGTTGCTGCCGGAGTAGGGGCGTCAGCTTAGTCCGACAGCCCGGCCAAACCTGCCGCAAGACCTTCCTCTGCTGCCGTCGCCTCGGCGAGCATCACCCGCAGCGCCGTGGCAGTATCCTGCAGCAGGCGCACGCTCAGCGGGCGCTCGCCGTTCACGAAGCGGCGGATGGCGCGCTCGTCGATGCCGAGGCGGCGCGAGGCGGTGGTGACGCCGCCCAGCACCTGGATGCAGTGCGCAAAGTGGTCGCGCAGGTCCTCGATCGTGGTGGGCGCGGTCATTATTCCCTCTTTCATGGCGGTGGCCGATGCTATCAGCTAGCGACTGCGGTAGGCCGAGGCCTGCGTCAATCCTCTGGCCGCGATGGAACTTGGAATAGTCAGCCGATGACTGAAGCGGAGAGTAGTGCCCTGACCCGGCCGCAGCGGCGGTTGCTGCGCCGCATTTTCAATGGCCGCGTTGTGCCGCTGGAGGCGGATGGTCAGTCATTCCTGACCTTCAAGGAGGCGAGCCGCTATCTGGAGGAGCTGAGCCCGGAGGCACGGGATGCGGCCTATGCCGCGCTGAAGGCGCAAGCCGCGCAGCCGCCCGCAATTTGACATTGCGGCGCTTGATCGTTTGGCCGCAGCCCGCCACTGTCCATCCGAACACTCACAGGGGCAGGCCGGCATGGCACAACATCTGATGACCGGAGCGCTGCTGGCGGCGCTGCTCGCTGTACCGGCCGTGGCCGCCCCAGCGCCGCTTGCCATGAGCGAGACCGAGGCCGCTGCCCCGGCGCTGCCGCCGCTCCTCTCGGCCCGCGAACGCGCGGCCACCGAAAACCGCATCCTCGCCGAGCGGCTCGAGACGATCATCCCCGCGATCATGCGCGAACAGGGGATCGACCTGTGGCTGCTGGTGGCGCGCGAGTATTTCGAGGAGCCGGTGGTCGCCTCGATGCTTGATGCCGAGAACATGCATGCCCGTCGCCGCACGATCCTGATCTTTTACGATCCGGGTAACGGCAAACCGGTCGAGCGGCTCACGGTCAGCCGTTATGGCCTGGGCGGGCTGTTCGCGCCGGCCTGGGACCCGGTGAGGCAGCCCGATCAGTGGCAGGCCGTGGCCGAGCTGATCGCTGCGCGTAATCCCGCCAAGATCGCGGTCAACACGTCCGATCTCTACCAGTTCGCCGATGGCATGACGGTCAGCCAGTATGACAAGTTCACCGCTGCCCTGCCGGCAGACTTGCGCGCGCGGATCGTCAGCGGTGAGGGGCTGGCGATCCGCTGGCTGGAAACCCGCACCCCGGCGGAGATGGAGCTTTACCCCACCGTGCTGCGCACCGCCCATGCGGTGATTGCCGAGGCTTTCTCGCGCAAGGTCATCACCCCCGGTGTGACCACGGCCGAGCAGGTCCAGTGGTGGTACCGTGACCGGCTGCTGGCGCTGGGCCTGACACCGTGGTTCCACCCCTCGGTCGCGATCCAGCGCCAGGGCGCGAAGGGCATGCTCGAAGGGGCCGAAGTGATCCAGCCGGGGGACCTGCTGTGGACCGATTTCGGCATCACTTACCTGCGGCTCAACACCGATACCCAGCACCTGGCCTATGTCCTGAAACCGGGTGAGACCCAGGCCCCGGCGGGTCTGCGGCAGGGGCTGGCCAACAGCAACCGGGTGCAGGATATCCTGCGGCGGCAGTTCGCGGTCGGCCGCAGCGGCAACGAGGCGCTAGCGCTGGCCCGGGCAGAGGCCAAGGCGGCGGGGCTCGATCCCTCGATCTATTCGCACCCGATTGGCCTCCACGGCCACGGCGCTGGTCCCGCGATCGGCTTCTGGGACAACCAGAACGCCGATCCGCGTGGCAGCGGGGCGATCAACGCCAACACTGCCTGGTCGATCGAGCTGACCTCTTACGCCGCCGTGCCCGAATGGGGTGGGCAGCGCGTCGATTTCCGGACCGAGGTAAACGCCTTCTTCGATGGCAAGAATGTGCGCTTCATCGATGGCCGCCAGACCGAACTGACGCTGATCAAGTGACCGCCGCGGCCACCGCCGCCCCGACCAACTGGAGCCCTGATCGATGCCCGAAGTCATTCTGCACCACTACGATAGCTCGCCGTTCTCCGAGAAGATCCGGATCTGCTTCGGGATCAAGGGGCTGGCCTGGCGCGCGGTTGATCAGCCGGTGATCATGCCCAAGCCTGATCTGGTGCCGCTGACAGGGGGTTATCGCCGCATCCCGGTGCTGCAGATCGGGGCCGACATCTATTGCGACAGCCAACTGATCGCGCGCGAGCTGGAGCGGCGCTTTCCCGAAAAGCCGCTCTATCCGGCCGGCCAGGCCGGGCTGGTCAATGCCACGGAGCAGTGGTGCGACAAGGCGGTGTTCCAGTCCGCCGTCGTCGCGATCTTCGGCGCGCTTGGGGACAAGGTCGATCCGGCCTTTATCAAGGACCGCGAGGCGCTGAGCGGCCAGCCATTCAATGTCGCGGCGATGAAAGCGCTGTCCCCCTTCGCGCTGGGCCAGCTCAAGGCCCATGCCGCGTTGCTGGCCGAACAGCTCGCCGATGGCCGCACCTTCCTGGCCGGCGCTGCGCCCTGCCTGGCCGATGCCGCCGCCTATTACAATTTCTGGTTCCTGCGCAGCTTCGCGCCGGGCATGGCCGACCGGTTCGCTGACCTCGCCGGGTTTGACGCCTGGTACGACCGCGTCGCGGCGCTGGGCCACGGCGCCCGCACGGCGATGACCCCGGCTGAGGCGCTTGGTGTTGCCGCAGCGGCAGAGCCGGAAGCGACGGAAGTGCTGGCATCTGATGCGGGCCTGGCCGGCCAGCCGGTCAGCCTGGCCGCCACCGACTATGGCCGCGATCCGATCAGCGGGACCCTGGCGGGCTCCAGTCCGTTCTGCCTGACCGTTGCGCGCGACGTGCCCGAGCTGGGCCGGATCAATGTCCACGTGCCCCGACTGGGCTATTCGCTGACCCGGGCCTAGGCCTCGAGTGGCTCGGTTGCGAGCCCCAGCTCGGGGATCGAGACCGAGCGGCGGCCGCTGAAATCGGTGCGGACGACGATCAGGCCGGTCTTCTCGTAATGGTCGAGCAGGCGGCGCAGCCGGCCCGGTGAGCTGGTGCCATAGATCACCGCCAGCTCGTCATCGTCGGGGCAGGCGTGGCCGGCCTGGGCGGCGCGGGCGATGGCGAGGAACGGGGCCAGCAGGTCATCGGGCAGGACGCTGCCCACGCGCAGAATCTCGCGTGCCTCGGCGCTGTCGGGATCGGCGATCCCGGCCACGGCCATGGCGAAGCGGCGCTGGAAGGTGCCCATGTCGACCTGGCCGGCGGTCAGCCGCTGCATCCGGCAGCGGACGGTGAAATCCTGATAGAGCTTGGCCGGCGGCTGGTAAGTGCAGCCCTCTTCGGCGGCCATCTCGCGCAGGATCGCATGGATCGCGGCGTCGACTTCGGCGGCGGACTTGTCCGGCAGGCGCGGCTGTTCTGGCGCAGGGGCCGGGGCTTCGGGGGGCGATCTGCCCGATCAGCTCGTCGATTGCCGGGGGGACCGGCAGCGGGTCGGGCGCGCGGACCACCGTTTCCTCAAGATGCAGCCCCGCGTGGAGCAGGGCGTGGAGATCGTCGGGCGAGGCGGAAGGGGGCGGGGCGAGCTTCTGGACCAGCGACTTCGGCCCGGTCCGCACCGAGCCGATCTGGACCGAAACCGGGCGGCGGCTGATCGCCGGGCCAAGCCCCAGGAACTGCCCGCGCCCCAGATCGCGGATCTGCTCGGCCTGGCGGCGCTCCATCCCCAGCAGATCGGCGGCGCGGGCCATGTCGATATCGAGGAAGGTGCGCCCCATCAGGAAGTTGGAGGCTTCGGCCGCGACATTCTTGGCCAGCTTGGCGAGGCGCTGGGTGGCGACCACGCCCGCCAGCCCGCGCTTGCGCCCCCGGCACATCAGATTGGTCATGGCCGCCAGGCTCAGCCGCCGGGCCTCGTCGCTGACCTCGCCGGCCACGGCAGGGGCAAAGACCTGCGCCTCGTCCACCACCACCAGCGCCGGATACCACTGCTCACGCGGGGCATCGAACAGGGCGGATAGGAACAGCGCGGCGCAGCGCATCTGCGCCTCGACCTCCAGCCCGTCGAGCGCGAGGACGACCGAGGCGCGGTGCTCGCGGATCCGCGCGGCGAGGCGCGTCAGCTCCTGGGTCGAATAGGCCGCGCCATCGACCACGATGTGCGGGAACAGCTCAGCCAGCGAGACGAAATCGCCCTCCGGGTCGATCACGATCTGCTGCACGATCCCGGCGCTTTCCTCCAGCAGGCGGCGCAGCAGGTGCGACTTGCCGAGCCGCTGTTGCCTGCACGAGCAGGCGGGTGGCCAGCAGCTCCTCGATATCGAGGCTGATGGCCTGGCCGTGCTGGTCGGTACCGATCTGGATGGGCGCGCTCACGCCAGCGGGCCTAGAGCCCCCAGCAGATTCGGACCAACCGCCGGGCCACGTTTTCCAGAGCTTTGGTGGCGGGCAGCGCCGGAGGTCATCAGGATCGCCGCCGGTCCGCCCCGGCAACGCCTGGTCCTCAATTTGGGGGATGGAACACAGTGGAATTACGGGCGACAGTTCCTGCATGACGTGCGGGACGCTGTTGGAGGTCGGGCGATGGATCTGGGAATTGCGGGGCGCAAGGCGCTGGTCAACGGCGGTAGTGCTGGCATGGGGCGGGGGGCCGCGCTGGCCCTGGCGCGTGAGGGCGCCGAGGTGTTCATCGCGGCGCGCGGGGCCGAACGGCTGGCGGCGACTTGCGCGGCCATTGCCGCCGAGACCGGCGCGAAAGTGCATGCGATCATCGCCGATCACGCCAGCGACGAAGGCCGGGCCGCGATCCTGGGTGCTTGTCCCGATCCCGACATCTTCGTGGCGACCTGCGCGCCGCCGCCCTTCACTGGCGATTTCCATGAGGTCTCGCGTGAGGCGCTGGCCCAGGCAGTGGCGTCGGCGCTGCTCAGCCCGATCGATTACATCAAGGCCGTGACCGTGCCGATGGCGGCGCGCCGCTGGGGCCGGATCGTCAATATCAGCACCGGGGCGGCCAAGTATCCGGCGGCGATGCGCGTCCTGTCCGGCCCGCCACGCGCGGCGCTGGCGAACTATTGCCACGCGATTTCCAAGGAGCTCGCGCCGCACAACGTGACGATCAATTCGATCCTGCCGGGGATGCATCACACGCCGGGGATCGAGGAGATGCTCGGCCCCCGCGCCGCCGCCAATGGCCGCAGCTATGACGAGGAGGTCGCCGCCTTCGTCAAGGCCGTGCGCATTCCCGCGGGGCGCTTTGGCGATGCCGAGGAGCTGGGCGCGCTGGTCGCGATGTTCTGCAGCGATCAGGCCAGTTTCGTCACCGGGCAATCGCTGGTGGTCGATGGCGGGATGGGCACGTCGATCTTCTAGGCGGACCGGCTGGGCCGACTACCCGGCATTCGTGACCCGCAAGATCCCGCCAATCAGCGAGCCGAGCACGAAGATGTAGATCGGCGGCATCGAGAGATAGAGCGGGATTAGCCGCTTCTCGGCCGCCTGGTGATAGCCCAGCGCATAGAGCACGCGCATGAACGGCCAGATCGCGCCGATCCCCGCCGCCCACAGCGGGCTGACGACATAGGCAAACAGCCACAGCCCCGGCAGGAACAGCGCCAGATGTTCCAGCGTGTTCTGGTGCGCGCGGACATAGCGCTCATACTCGGGCGGGCCGCTGTGCGATGGTGGCGCGATCTTGAACCGCCCGCGCGCCAGCCCGGCCATCAGCAGCGTGAAGTAATAGGCCAGCAGCGCCAGCGCGCTGACGATCACGACATAGCTGTAAGGATCGGTCATAGGTGACTGCGCCTTTCGTCTGGAAGGCGCCAAGGCTGGGTTAGCCGCAGGCGCGCGGCAACTCGCATTTTTGTGGCCCGCGCGGGGCAAGCGGGCTGCGCAAGTTAGCTGCTGCTGACCAAGCCGCGAAAACCTGGCTCAAGGCGCGGGGCAGGTGCCTGCCTTCGGCTGACGCGGCAGGGGGCGGCCCGCTGCTGTTCCGGTCGGCTGGCCGTCCTCGATCGCCAGCTGGCCATTGACCACCACGACTTGCATCCCGCGCGAGAACAGGGCCGGCTGGGCATAGTCGGCGCGCGGGGCGAAGCGGGCGGGATCGAAGGCGATCACATCGGCAAAGGCCCCCGGCTTCAGCTCGCCGCGGCCAGTGAGGCCGAAGATCCGCGCCGTGCGGATCGTGCTGGCGGCGATGAAGCTGCGCAGGTCGATCACCTTCCGCTCCTTGACGTAGGTGGCATATTTGCGCGCGAACGAGCCGTAATAGCGCGGGTGTCCGGCCGAGGCGTCGGAACTGGTGACGACCCAGGACTGCTGCATGAAGGCGGCGATATCGGCCTCGCTCTGGTTGAACGAGGCAATGCCGACCTCGTCCAGCTTGAGCACGGCGATGGCGGCGGTGACCGGATCGGTGCCTTGCTCCCGCGCGATCGCTTCGAGCGTCTTGCGGCTGACCGAACGCGGGCCGGAGGTGATCAGGATCGCCGCCGGACCGCCCCGGCGGCGCAGGTTATCGGTGATTTCAGGCAGCATCCGGGCGAGGGCGGCCTCGTCGGCGAAGCGAGCGAGCATCGCCGCCCGCCCGCCGTCCTGGGCCCAGCGCGGGATCAGCGCGGCCGAAAGGCGCGTGCCCGAGGCGGACCAGGGATATTGATCGGCGGTGACCACCTGTCCCGCTGCCTGGGCGGCCGTGATCCGGGCGATGACCTGCGGGGCCAGCCCCTGAACGTCGATGCCGAGCGCCTTGATATGGGCGAAATGGACCGGAATCCCAGCCTCGCGGCCGATCGCCAGGGTTTCGTCAACCGCGCCGAGCAGGCCGATCGAGTAGCTGGCCTCGTCGCGAATATGGCTGTCATAAAGCCCGCCATGGCGCGCCGCGATGCGCGAGAGCGCCACCACTTCGTCGCGCCCTGCAAAGCTCTGCGGGGCATAGAACAGGCCAGTCGAAAGGCCGAGCGCGCCCTGGCACATGGCTTCGCTGACCAGGGTTTGCATCTGCCCAAGCTCGGCCGGGCTGGGCGCGCGGTCAGCATTGCCGACCACGGCTGAGCGGACGGCGCCAAAGCCGACATAGGTCGCGAAATTGATCCCCTGATCGCGCGGCGTGCCCGCCTGGGTGAGGCCCAGCGTTCCAGCCACATCGGCGCTGCCGCCGCCATCGACCCCGATGAAGGCGGTCGTCACGCCCTGGGTCAGGAAGGGCAGGACCAGCCGGGCGGCCGGATCGGAGGAGGTCAGCGCCTCGCCGGCATGAGTGTGCGGATCGATGAAGCCTGGCGCAACGATCAGGCCGCGCGCGTCGATCAGCCGGGCCGCGCTGCCGGTGGCCTTTGGCCCGGTGTAGACGATCCGGTCACCCCGGATCGCGACATCGCCGACATAGGGCGGTGCCTCGCCGGGATAGATCGTGCCGCCGCGCAGGATCAGGTCGAACTCCGGCTGCGGATGCGCACCGGGCTTGGCCAGCGCCCCGGCGGCGAGTGTGGCGGCGAGCGCGATTCCTGTGGCGGCAACCCGGCGCGCGGCAAGCAATCTCATATCCCGTTCCCCTCTCGCTCCGCCGATCCCAGCCTGGTCGAGCGCCGCGCCACCTGCTTCTAGCGCCGGGCCGCGAATCCTGCCCTGAACCAATTGCACCACCGGGATAACCAAAGGGAATGGAATGATCACATATTTTGAATGCCAAACTCTTGTCAGGTTGCAGGTTCGATGCAATTGCGGGCGCATATAAGTTTCGCGCCCGGGGCAGGCGCCAACAACAGGGATTTAGCGACATGACCAGATTTTCGATCCGCGCCGGCCTGTATATCGGTGGCTCACTGCTTGTGGCCCTGCCGCTGGCTGCTCATGCGCAGAGCGCGCCTGCTGCCGATGCTGCGCCGGCCCCGGCCGATGACATTGTCGTGGTCGGCAGCCGGATCGAAGGCAGCAAGGTGGCTGAGACGCTGCCCGTTTCGGTGCTGAACGAAGAGCGCATTGCCGCGACCGGCAGCGTATCGGGCGACGATCTGTTCCGCTCGATCCCGCAGGCCGGTGACGTGCAGTTCCAGGAAGCGCGCACCACGGGCAACCTCAACGATGCGCGCGGGGACAATGCCTCGATCAACCTGCGCAGCGTCGGCACCGGCAACACGCTGGTGCTGGTCAATGGCCGCCGCATGATCCTTTCCCCGGGCACGCAGACCGAGAACTTCGTGCCGGTGCAGACCGCCAACACCAATTCGCTGCCGGTCGGCGCGACCCGCCGGGTAGAAGTGCTGCGCGATGGCGCGGCGGCGATCTATGGCGCCGATGCCGTGGCCGGCGTGATCAACGTGGTGACCGATGACAAGTACACCGGGCTGCGGCTTGATGCCCGGCACGGCTTTGCCGACGGCACTAGCGAGTGGACCGGCGCGCTCAAGGCCGGGATCAAGACCGGCTCTGGCGGGCACCTGACCTTCTTCGGCAGCTATACCCACCGCACCCCGCTGTTTGCGAGCGAGCGCCCGTTTTCGGCCAGCGAAAACCACATGCCGGACCTGGTCGGGACGCCGTGGGAAAACGATACGTCGTTCGACAACCGCTCCACCTCATCGCCCTGGGGCAGCTTCACCACCGTCCCGGTCACTGCCGTGCGCCAGGGGACTGTCGCGCTGACCACCACGGGCGTGTTCAACATCCAGCCGACGGCCAACACCGCTGCCGGCTGTTCCAGCACTGTTATCAACGGCAACCTGTGCCTGCGCAGCGGCGTTATCACCGGCGCGACCAGCCGCGTGCTGCGCTATGACGAAAACCCGGACCGCACGATCCGTGGCGGGCTTGACCGTATCAATCTGTTCAGCACGTTCCGCCAGGAAATCGGCTCTGTCGAACTGTTCGCCGAGGCGGGCTATTATGGCGCTAAGCTTGATGGGCAGCGCGAGCAATCGGCCCCGATTTCCAGCGCGGTGATCACCGTGCCCGCCAGCAATTACTGGAACCCGTTTGGCGCAACCACGATCAATGGCGTGGCTAATCCCAATCGTCTGTCCGGTCTGGTCAACGTGCCGACCACCGGTCTGCCGCTGCGTATTACGACCTATCGCCCGGTCGATACCGGCCCGCGCCAGTTCACCGTGACCGATGACAGCTTCCGCACGCTGCTGGGGCTGCGCGGGGCCTGGGGTAATTTCAAGTGGGATGCGGCGGCGACCTATTCCTGGGCCCGGACCGATGACCACACCCGCAACGCGATCAGCAACACGCTGTTCCAGGCGGCGCTGGCCCGGTCCACGCCCGATGCCTACAACCCGTTCAACGGTGGCAGCCAGCCGAACTATTCGCTGGGCGATGGCACGCCGAACAGCGCCGCGACGATCCAGTCGTTCCTGGTTGATGTTAACCGGATCAGCAAGACTTCGCTCGGTACGGTCGATTTCCGGATCTCCAATTCCGACATTTTCGCGCTGCCGGGCGGCGGCGTCGGTTTTGCCGGCGGGGTCGAACTGCGCCGCGAAACCTATGAGGACAACCGCGACGCCCGGCTGGATGGCACGACCACCTATACCGACAGCGTCACCGGCATCCGCTATGGCACGGACATCATGGGGGCGAGCCCTGCGCCTGACGTGAAGGCCCGCCGGACCGTTACCTCGGCCTACCTCGAATTCGCCGTACCGCTGGTTTCGGAAGACATGAACGTGCCGCTAGTCCGCTCGCTCGATCTGCAGCTGGCCGCCCGCGATGAGTACTATTCCGATTTCGGCAACGTGCTGAAGTCCAAGGTGGCCGGCGCCTGGGAGCTGTTCGAAGGGGTCAAGGTGCGCGGCGCCTGGTCGCAAAGCTTCCGCGCGCCGAACCTGGCCCAATTCTACAGCGCCGGGACCCAGGTTTCGAACACCCGGACCGACTTTGCGGCCTGCCGGCTCAATCCGGCCACCACTTGCACCGGGGTGGGCACGCTGGAAGTGCGTGCCGGCAACAGCAACCTCGAGCCCGAAAATGCGGAAACCTTCTCGGCCGGGATCATCCTTCAGCCGCTCCGCAACCTGACCTTTACTGCTGACTACTGGTCGCTGCGGTCCGAAGGCGTGATCGGCATCCAGGGCGCGCAGAACCAGATCCTGTTCGATCTGCTCGAACGGCTGGGTGGGCGCAGCAACCCCAATGTGGTCCGCCTGGCGCCGGTCGGCACGCAAGTGGTCGGCACGATCGACTATGTCCAGGACAACTATTTCAACCTGGGACCGCGCACGCTGCGCGGGCTCGATTTCGCCCTCAACCTCGATCTGCGGGACACGCCGCTCGGCAACATCAATCTTGATCTCGCCGCCTCCAAGCTGCTCAAGTATGAGCAGACCCCGTCGGAGCTCCAGGCCCTGCTGATTGCCGCCAATGCGGCCGGCACGCTGGGGACGGGCGTGACGATCACCCAGGCCGGCAGCCAGATCCAGGTCAACGGCAACCCCGAATGGCGTCTGAGCGGCAATCTGACCTGGCGGTCCGGCCCGGTCAGCGCGGGCGTGCTGGTCAATTATGTCGGCTCGGTCTTCGATACCGGCACCCAGCAGGTGAATGGCCAGTTCTACGAGCTGCCCAGCTTCACCACGGTCAACGCCTATGTCCAGTACCGCGTGCCCAAGGACAGCGGTGCGCTTTCGGGCACCCGTTTCCGGGTCGGCGCGCGCAACCTGTTCGATCAGGCACCGCCGCTGGCCTCGAACAACTTCGGCTTCCTCGGCTCGCTGCATGATGCCGTTGGCCAGTTCTTCTACTTCGAGCTCTCCAAGGAGTTCTGAAGTCGCCAGCTAGCCGAGCGGTAATTGGCAAGGAGTTGATGTGAAGCGACTGATCGGGGGATGGGCCGGCAAGGCCACGGCATTGCTGGCTGCGCTGCTCATGGCAGTTACGCCGGGGCTGGCGCAGAAGCGGCAACTGCTGGAATATCCCAGCATCCATTCCCCCGTGGTCGGCGAACAGGGCATGGTGGTCTCACAGAACGCCATAGCCTCGGGCGTCGGCGCGGCAATCCTGCGGCGCGGCGGCAATGCGGTCGATGCGGCGGTTGCTGTTGGCTTTGCCCTCGCGGTTACCCTGCCGCGCGCCGGCAATATCGGCGGCGATGGCTTCATGCTGGTCCACGATGCCAAGAGCGGCGAGCAGGTGGTGTTCGACTTCCGCTCGGTCGCGCCCAAGGCGGCGACCCTGGCGATGTATCTCGACAACCAGGGCAAGGAAGCGAGCATCGCCAGCCGCGGGTACCTCGCGCCTTCGGTGCCGGGCACGGTTGCCGGGCTGGCCATGGCCCACAAGCGGTTCGGCAAGCTGCCGTGGGGCACGGTCGTGGCGCCCGCGATTGCCCTGGCCCGTAATGGCGTGGCCCTGACCCCGGACGAAGCCTTCGTGTTCGGCTGGGGCAAGGAGCGGCTCTCGACCAGCGCAGCCGCCAAGGCCGCCTATTACCGTGCTGACGGCTCACTGTACCGCGCTGGCGAGATCCTGCGTCAGCCGGACCTGGCCTGGACGCTGACCCAGATCGCCAAGCGCGGGGCCGATGGCTTTTACAAAGGCCCAGTGGCGCAGCGCTTTGCCGCCGACATGAAGGTCAACGGCGGCCTGATCACGCTGGAGGATCTGGCGGCCTATCGCGCGGTCGAGCGCAAGCCGCTGCGCGGAACCTATCGCGGGCTGGAGGTCGTCACCGCGCCGCCGGCCAGCGCTGGCGGCGCGACGCTGCTCAACATGCTCAACATCCTGGAAGGATTTGACCTCAAGGCCCACGGCGCCGGCTCGGCTCAGTCGCTGCACATCATGGCCGAGGCGATGAAGCTGGGCTACAATGATCGCTACCGGTTCCTAGGCGATACCGATTTCGTCACCGTGCCGTTGCAGGGCTTCATTTCAAAGGGTTATGCGCAAGAACGGGCCAAGCTGATCAATCCGGCAAAGGCGACCCCGGCGCGCGACCTTGGCATCGGCGATCCGACCCGGTTCGAAAGCCCGTCGACCACGCATTACTCGGTGGCCGATGCGCAGGGCAATGTCGTCTCGACCACCTATACGCTGGGTGCGGACTTCGGCTCCGGAGTGATGATTGCCGGCACCGGGGTGCTGCTCAATAACCAGATGAACAATTTCGATCACGAAAACGCCGCCAAGGCGTTGCGCGACGGCACCCCGCCGCCGCTCAATGCCATGGCTCCGGGCAAGCGGATGCTGTCCACCATGATGCCGACCATGGTCATGAAGAATGGCAAGCCCTGGCTGGTCACCGGCACGCCCGGGGGCAGCACGATCATCAACACGGTGCTGCAGTTGATCGTCAACGTGGTCGATTTCAACCTCAACGTCGAAGAGGCCACGCATCAGCCCCGCATCTTCCAGGATACCGGCAAGAATCTGCGGGTGGAGCCCAACTTCAATCCCGATACGGTCCGGATCCTCGGCACCATGGGGCACACGCTAACGTCAGATGAAACAATGGGCAGCGCCCAATCGATCATGATCGAGAACGGACTGTTCCTCGGTGCCGCCGACCCGCGCCGGCCCGGGGCCCTGGCCATCCCGCCAGAGCGCACCCAGCCGCGCTAGTCAGCAGGGCAGATCGTGGCCCAGGCTCCTGATTGTCCGCCCCAATTCGTTTGCTTGCAAAACGCGCCAGGGCTGGGCGCGGAGCGCTAGGGCTTTCGGCGCAGGGGTTGCAGCAGCATCCGGTCGAGCCACAGATCGCGGCGCGTGCGAAATTGGTCGAGGCCGATGGGCATTGAGTGCTGGTCCTGCTGGGCCCTGGGGCAATAGCTGCCCAGCAACCGGTCCCACCACGCCAGGTTGAAGCCGAAATTGCGGTTCATTTCCTCGATCTGCGTCGAATGGTGGATCCGGTGCATGTCCGGGGTGACGAAGACCAACCGCAGCATGCGCTCGACTTTCGGTGGCAGGGCGACGTTGGCGTGGTTGAACATGGCCGCGCCGTTGAGGATCACTTCGAAGACCAGAACCGCTTCCGCCGGAGCGCCGATGACCGCGATGGCCGCCAGCTTGATAGCCATCGACACCAGCATTTCGAGCGGGTGAAAGCGCAGCGCGGTGGTGACATCGAACTCGATGTCAGCGTGATGGACCCGGTGCAGCCGCCACAGCAGCGGCACCGCGTGAAACAGCCGGTGCTGCAGGTAGATGATCAGGTCGAGCAGCAGCAGCGACACAATCAAGGCGGGCCAGAACGGCAGGCCGAGGAGATTGAGCAAGCCCCAGTCCCGCTCTGCCGCCAGGGCGGCGAAGCTCACTGCAGTCACCGGAAAGATCAGGCGCACGATGACGGAGTCGAGCGCAACCAGCGCCAGGTTGTTGCTCCAGCGCAACGTCCGTGAAACGCCGCGCTGGCGCAGCGGGGCAAGCGCCTCCCAGCCGGCCATCAGCGCGAAAATCCCGACAAAGAAGCCGGTCCGAAGCGCGGCTTCGTTCAGGGCCAGCGCCTCAATCATGGCCTGGCTGCGATCCAAAGATGCGGCGCGCCATCAGGCTGCGCTGGACCACGGTGAGCAGGCACAGCGCGGCATAGGCATAGGCGATCGCCGCAAATTGCGCGGGCCAGAGGCACATTGCCACGAAAGCTGCGCAAGTCTCGGTCCCCTCTGCGATGCCAGTCGAATAGAAGAAGCTCTTGGTGCCGTGGGCCGTAGTTTGAACTCCGCGCGTGGCGGCTATGGCGGCAAAGGCCAGGAAGCTGACGCCGGTCAGCGTGAAGCTGGCGATCAGGACCATGGCAGGTGCGGTATTGGCCGCGGCGGCGAAACCGAACCCGAGCGGCACTGCCACGTAAAAGGCAAAGTCAGCCAGCGTATCGAGGTAGCCGCCCATCGCGCTGATCCCGTTCGCCCGCGCGACCGCGCCGTCGAGCCCGTCGAGCAGGCGGTTGAGGACAATCAGGACAAGGGCCAGCCAATAGTGCTGGTGGGCAATCGCCAGGCCCGCCGCGATCGCCGGGACCAGCCCGGCCAGCGTCACGGCATTGGCACCGATGCCCCAACGCGCCAGCGCGCGCCCAGCCGCATTCAGCGGCGGGTCGATCAGTGGGCGCAGGCGGGCGTCGAACATCGCGGCGGCTCAGGCCCAGGTGACCAGGCCGATGACCGCCCCGGTCATCAGTGAGGCCATGTTGCCGGCCAGCCAGCTCTTGATGCCGAGCGCTGAAACCTCGCCCCGGCGCTCGGGCGCGAGCGTGGCGATGGTCGAAACGATCAGGCCCACCGAGGCCAGATTGGCCACTCCGCACAGCGCATAGGTGACGATCAGCAAACTGCGCGGATCGAGCGTGCCTGCGGGCAGTGCGGCCAGATCGAGGTAGGCGACATATTCGTTGAGCACGGCCTTGGTGCCCATCAGCGCTCCGGCGGCGCTGGCCTGGTCCCACGGCACCCCGACACCCCACATCACCGGTGCCAGAAGCCAGCCGAAGGCCCGGCGCAAAGTCAGCGGCGCGCCTTCGACCATGGGCAGCAGCGCGAGGACCTGGTCGACAAGATTAACCAGTGCAAAGACCACGATGATGATTCCGATCACCGCGAGGACAAGCTGGACGCCCTCCATCGTTCCGCGGATGATCGCGTCGATGCTGCTTTCGTATTTGAGGTCAGCCTCGACCGGGGTGGGCTCGTCTGCCTTGCCTCCCGGCACCATCAGCCGCGCAATCAGGATCGCGGCGGGCAATGAGATCAGCGAGGCGACGATCATGTGGCCCACGGCATTGGGCACGGTCTTGGACAGCGTGGAGGCGTAAAGCACCAGGATCGCGCCCGAGATGGTCGCCATGATCATGACCATCAGCATGAACAGGTCGCTGCGGCTGACCTTGCCGAACCAGGCGCGCAGCACCAGGGGGGTTTCCACCACGCCAAGGAAGATCGTTGCCCCGCCGCCAAGGCCGACCACTCCGCTCACGCCCAGGGTGCGCTGCAAGGCCCAGGACAGGCCGCGCACAACAGCGCGCAGCACGCCCCAGTGCCACAGCAATGCCGAGAGCGCCGAGAAGACAATGATCAGCGGCAGGATCTGGAAGGCGATAACGACCGGCGGCTCCGCCCCGGGCTTGAGCAGGAACGGGATCGGCGCGCCGCCGGTATAGCCGAACATGTAACTCGACCCGACCAGTGTCGCCGCCTCGATTGCGGAAACCGCCGAGTTGGCGAAGCCGACCAATGTCCACACGAACGGCACCCGCGTGACCACCAGAGCGATTGCGAACTGCAGCAGCAGCGCTCCGCCGATCCAGCGCCAAGATGGCCGTGCGGCGCGATATTCCGAGAGTGCCCAGGCGAGCAGCAGGATCGCGGTGAGGCCGATCAGGCCCTGAAGGTTCTGCGCGGCCGCGCTCATCCCCGACGCCAATCATGGTAGCGCCCGACCATCCGCAACAGGCCTTCGGGGACGTGCTTCTTCTTCCAGGCCCCGGCGGCGAACTTGTTGGCCTCGGCCATGGTCGGATAGGTGTGGATTGTGCCGAGGATCTTGTTGAGGCCCAATCCATGCTTCATCGCCAGGACGTATTCGGCGAGCAGCTCGCCGGCATGCTCACCGACAATGGTGACGCCAAGGATCCGGTCCTTGCCGGGCGGCGTGAGCACCTTGACGAAGCCCGCCGTGGCGCTGTCGGCGATGGCGCGGTCCAGCTCGTGGAGTTGGTAGACCGTAACTTCGTGCGCCACGCCCTGCGCCAGCGCTTCCTGTTCGTTGAGCCCGACCCGGGCAATCTCGGGATCGAGAAAAGTGGTGCAGGGGATCACCCGGTAATCGGCCTTGAAGCGCTTGAACTGGCCGAACAGCGCGTTGACGCTGGCGAACCAGGCCTGATGGGAGGCGGTGTGCGTGAACTGGTAGGGGCCGGCTACATCGCCGGCGGCGTATATGTTGGGATAGATTGTCGCCAGATATTCGTCTGTTGCGACAGTCTTGTCAGTCTCGATGCCAAGTTCTTCCAGCCCGTAGCCGGTCAGCCGCGCCTTGCGGCCGATCGCCAGGATCAGCGCATCGAAGGCGATGGCTTGCTCGGCCCCGGCATGAGCCACAATCAGGTTCTTGCCTTCAACCCGCAGCGCCTCATGTCCCGTCAGGACCGTGACGCCGGAAGCTTCCAGCGCTTGCCTGGCCAGCGCGGAAACGTCGGCGTCTTCGCGAATGAGCACCCGTTCGGCCAGCTCGACCTGGGTCACCGCCGCGCCCAGCCGGGCGAAAGCTTGCGCCAGCTCTGATCCGATCGGCCCGCCGCCCAGCACGGTGATGCGCCGGGGGATCTCGTCCAGACGGGAGAATTCCTCCCACAGGTTATCGCTGGTCAGATAGCCAGAGTCCGCAAGGCCGGGCAGATCGGGCACCAGCGGTGCGGCCCCGGCGGCGATGATGATCGAGCGCGTCGTCAGGCGCTGGGTCTGGCCATCCTCGCGGGCGACCTCAACCGTCCAGGGATCAACGATCTTTGCGTAGCCCTTGATCACATCGACCCCAAGGCCGGTGTAGCGCTCAACGCTGTCATTGGGTTCGATCGCACTGATGATCGCGTGGATCCGGTTCATCACCGCCTTGAAGCTGAAGCGCGGGTCGGCATTGTCCAGGCCGTAACGTTCGGCATGGCGCATCTGGTCGGCGATCCGCGCCGACTTGATCAGCGCCTTGGAGGGAACGCAGCCATAGTTAAGGCAGTCGCCGCCCATCTTCCCCGCCTCGACCAGCGTCACCTTGGCCTTGACCGTCGCGCCGATCAGCGACGACACCAGCCCGGCCGCACCTGCGCCGATCACCACCAGGTTGCGGTCGAATTTGCGGGGCCGCTGCCAGCGCGCATAGACCTGCCGCCGCTTGATCATGGCCATGATCCACTTGCCCACCCATGGCAGTAGCCCGAGCGCTACGAAGGAGCCGAGCAGCCCGGGCGAGGCGATATCGCGCAGCGAATTGATCTGCGCGAGCTGGGTCCCCGCGTTGACGTAAACGATCGTGGCCAGAAGCATGCCGACCTGGCTGACCCAATAATAGGTCCAGGTGCGGATCGGGGTGAGACCCATCAGCAGGTTGATGGCGAAGAACGGGGCAACCGGCACCAGCCGCAGCGAGAACAGATAGAATGCCCCGTCCCGCGCCATCCCGGCGTTGATCCCGCTCAGCTGCGCGCCGAAGCGGGCCTGCACGCCGTCGCGGAACAGATAGCGCGAGCCAAGAAAGGCCAGCGTCGCGCCGATGCTCGAAGCGAACGAAACCAGCACTGTGCCGGTCACCACGCCAAAGATCGCACCGGCTGCCAGGGTCATGATCGCCGCCCCCGGCACTGACAGTGCGGTCAAGGTCACATAGATCGCGAAGAACGCTGCGATCACCAGCAGCGGGTTGGCCCGGTAAATGACGTCGATCGCCGCCTGCTGCGTTTTAAGCGCTTCGAGCGTCAGGTACTGTCCGAGATCGAATACGAACCAGGCGGTGAGCGCAGCCGCAAACAGCGAGAGTAGGGCGAGGCGTTTCGGCTGCATGGTGACTGCTATACTCCTGACGGACGGGACTGCTTTAGCGGGCAGAGCTGGCGCGGTCGATCCAGTCCTTTTCCTGGCATGATTGACGCGCTGCCGATTTCCTGCTGACCCTGTTGCAACTGCAGAAGAGGAACAGGAAATGGCTGAACAATCCAGATGGAAAGGGCGCCTTGCAAACGGGTCGATCAAACTGACGCTGGTTGCGGTCGTCGTGGCGGCGCTTGGCCTGATCCTGGCGCGCTATGATCTGGTGCCCAAGCTCACAGGCTTCATGGCATTCCTGTCCGGCGGCTTGCTGGCAGCCCTGGCATTGTTGCTGGGCCTTGCCGCGCTGTTGATCGGCCGGCAGCAGGCCTTGCCGTCGCGCGGCAAGTTGCTGGCCGCGATCGCCGTGTCGCTGCTCTTTGCCGGCTTCCTCGTTTCGCGGCCAATGGCCAATGGCGACGTCCCGGCGATCCACGATATCACCACCGATCTGGCCAACCCCCCGCAGTTCGAAGCGATCAAGCTGCGCGAGGACAATCTGGCCGGGGTTGGCACGGTGGAGAACTGGCGGAAGCTGCACGCTGCCGCCTATGCCGATCTCCGCCCGCTCGAAATTGCTCGTCCGGTTGCGCAGGTCACTGCCGATGCCGTGCGGCTGGCCGAGGCGCAAGGCTGGCAGATCGTCAAGAGCGATCCGGCACGCGGCCATGTCGAGGCGACGGCCAGCGTCTCGTTCATCCGCTTCAAGGACGATGTCGTGTTGCGGATCGTGCCCACCCAGGACGGGGCTGGCAGCCGGGTCGACATGCGCTCGACCAGCCGGATCGGGGTCAGCGATCTTGGCGTCAATGCCAAACGCATTCGCGCCTTCCTGCAGGCGTTGCGCGAAGCATCCGCAGCCAGCTAGCTGGCCGAGGCTGACGGCGGCAATTGGCTGAGGCGGAACTGCCAAAGGGATCGCCGGAGGCGCGCCGGACTTCTATTCGAACTCGTATGGCCAGTGACAAAGTGGTTGAACGATCAGGAAGCTGGCACCCGCAGATCGTTGAGATAGCTGCGGCGCATGGCCGCAAAGGTCAGCGCGGCCAGCAGGCACGGGATTGGGAGCAGGCGGAAGGCTTCGGCCAGGCCGATGCCATCGGCGATCCGGCCCGTCAGGATCGGTCCCGGCGCGAGGCCGATCAGGTTGTTGGCCAGCGTCAGGGTGGCAAAGGCTGAGCCGTGAATGGCCAGCGGGGTCAGGTTGGCGACCATGGCCCCAACCGGCCCGACAGTTCCGGCGACCAGGAACATCGCGATGCCGAGGAGAACCAGCTGACCGGTCCCGGGCGGCAGCAGCATGGCCAGCGTCAGGCTAACGGCGGTGCCGAGCGAATAGCCGATCCCCAGCGCAATCTTGGCTTCGGGCCGGTTGCGGGAGATGCGGTCACTCAGCGATCCGCACAGGATCATCCCGAACCCGCAGAGCAGCAGGAGAACTGCCGCGAGTGAACCGGCCTTGTCCACGGGCAGGCCATAATAGCGATTGAAGTAGCTTGGCAGCCAGGCCGGCAGCGCCCCGGCCGCGAACAGTTGCAGGCCGCTGGCGACATAGGCCAGCCGGACCGAGCGATTGCCGACCAGTGCGCGCAAGGGAGTCGGCGCAGGGTTCGAGCCGCCAGCGGCAAGGCCGGCCAGCGCACGGATCCGGCCTTCCCGAACCACCGCCGGATAGAGCATGCCGAGCACTAGACCGGCGATACCGATTGCCGCGAATGCCGCCCGCCAGCCGTGGCTTGCGGCAACGGCACCGCCGATCGCTACGCCCAGTACTTGGCCGAACAGCCCGCCGGCCATGAAGGCGGCGGACAGGGTCGCACGCAGCCGGGCTGGGAAGACCGAGATGACCACGGCAATGCCGACGCTGCCGTAAGCCGCCTCGCCGATCCCGACCAGCGCCCGACCGATCAGCATGGTCTCATAGCTTTGCGCCACGGCGCAGAGCAGCGTGGCCAGGCTCCACAGGATCGCCATCAGCGTCAGGCTGCGCACCCGGCCCCAGCGGTCGGCAGCCAATGACAGCGGGAAGGTCAGCAGGCCAACCATGATCGCGACCACGCCGGACAGCAGACCCAGCTGCCCGTCGCTGAGGCTCCATTCGGCCTTGAGCAGCGGGAACACGGCGTTGAGCACCTGCCGTGCCATGTAATCGGAGATCAGCAGGCCGAAGCTCAGCGCAAAGACCAGCCAGGCGTAAACCGTCACCCGGTCCGGCCCGCCGGTGGCATTTGGGTTGTGCGGTATTGGTCCGGCCATGGCCTGTTCTCTCTCCCCGGGCCGCCGCTAGCGTAGCAGCCGTTCGATCAGGCGGTGGCCATCGGGCCAGGACCCAAAGCCGGCCGGCGGATTGAGATGGCCGACTTCGCCCGCATCATGCAACTCGGAACCCCAGTCGCGCGCCAGTCCCTCAACCCGCGCAAATCCGGCCAGAGGATCGTTCCGACTGGCGACGACAACCGCTGGAAAGGGCAGGGGTTGGCGCGGGATCGGCAGCCAGCCGTTGGCTGCCAGGTCATCATAGGCAGGATAGCCCAGCGGCAACGGCCGTTCGACATCGGCCGGTGTGGCGAGCAGCGCAGCCCTGATCGACCGGGTCGGCGCCAGCGCCCAGTGTGCGACCATCAGGGAGCCGGCGCTGTGCGCGGCGATCACAACCTCGCCCTCGATTGCCTGGAGTGCGGCATCGAGCGCGGCAACCCGTGCCGCCCGTGACAACCGATCCTCAGTGAGCGGTGCAACCGTCACCGAGCCCGGAAAGGCACGGGCAGCATGGGTCTGCCAATGGTCCTCGACATGGTCCCGAAGGCCGGGAACGAAGAGGACCGTCGCGCTCATGCGGCGGCGCGGATCGCCGGGCGGCGCGGCTTGGGCTGCGGGTTGGGCAGCCAGCCGTTCTTTTCCAGCGTTTCCTCGACGCTCGAGTAGAAGGTCCCGATCTGGTAGATCGCCTTGGCTTCCTTGCCGCTGGCGATCGGGCGGTAGAGCTCCTCGGAGATCCGCACCATCTTCTCGATCTGCTGGACCGAGGTCGCGCGCTCGCCGCGGCGGCCCCAAAGGTTGTCTTCCTGCCCGACCCGGACATGCAGGCCCATGGCGATGCCCATCACGGTCAGCGGATACATCGAGCGCATCAGCCCTTCGACCGTGCAGACTGCATTCTGGGGAAGCCGGTTGATGAACTCCATCAGGTTACGCGGGTTCGGCCCGTCGTGGCCGCCGCCGATCGCCACCCAGTTGCAGACCAGCGGGCCCATGTAATGGCCGCTGCGGACCAGCCGCTCGACCGTTTCCAGGTCACGTGCGCAGCCGATCTGGAAGTGCGTCTGGATGCCCGAGGCGGTCAGCCGCTTCATGTGCTCCTTCATGAACTTCGGCCCGGCGTCGTAATACATCTCGGTATAGGCCTCGCGGTAGACATCCCACATCGTGGTGCCGCCCGCGTCCTCTTCCGTGATCAGCTCCATCACGTTCATCTGGTTGGTGTTGACTGCCAAGGTGACCTGATCCGGCGCCGGCGTGAGATCGGCCAGCATGTGGCGGGTATCGTCATCGAGCCATTCGGCCGCGGCGCTCTCGCTCTTCGGCGCAAAGCTGATCGAACCGCCGACCTGCAGCACCATGTCGGGCACGGCACTGCGCAGCCGGTCGAGCATCTCGTTGAACCGGTCGAGATCCTTGGAGCCGGTGCCATCGGGTTCGCGCACGTGGAGGTGCAGCACGGTCGCGCCGGCGTTGTAGCAATCGACCGCTTTCTGGACCTGGTCGGCATAGCTGACCGGGATGTCGTCGCTATCCTCAGGCATGAAGCTGGGGGCATAGGGCGCCACCTGGATGACCAGCGGATCCTGGTATTCGGGCAGCAGGCTTTCGTCGAAGAACTGCATCGTCTCTCTCCCTAGAAAGGTTTGTCGCCAATGACCCCTGCGCGTTCCATCTGGCGGACGCAGGGCGGGTAATCCATCACCGCATAGTGCTGGGTGCAGCGGTTGTCCCAGATCGCCATCGAGCCGGGCTGCCAGCGCCAGCGCACCTGGTATTCGGGGATCTGCGCCCGGCCGATCAGGTAGTGGAGCAGGTTGGCCCCACCCGGCGCATAGTCCTGGCCGTAGCGGACATTGGCGGCGGTGTGATAGTTGGTGAAGTGGGTGGTGAAGCCACAAACGTAGAGCGATTTTGCCCCGGTTTCCGGGTGCGTGCGAACCACCGGGTGCTCGGCATCGGGGAACTGGGCCTTCAGCGCCAGGCGCTTTTCATCCGGCATCCGCGCCCCGAAGCTGGCCTCGATCGAATGGCGCGCTTTCAGCGGCGCAATGGTGTCCTTGATGTGGTCGGCCAGGTCCTCATAGGCCCGCTCCATGTTGGCCCACATCGTGTCACCGCCCACCGGCGGGCACGTCACGCAGCGCAGCACCGCGCCCATCTGCGGCGCCTCGCGCCAGGTCGTGTCGGCGTGCCAGGAGTTTTCGTAGAAATCGGGCGGGGAATTCTCGTCCTTGTAGATCCGCACAAGGCCCGGGTTCTCGGGATCGCTGCCTGCCACCGGATGATCCTCCAGCGGCCCGAAGCGCTCGGCAAAGGCGACGTGATCGGCGCGTGAAATGTCCTGATCGCGCAGGAACAGCACCTTGTGGTTCAGCAGCGCGGCCTTGATCTCCCCGAACAGGTCGTCATTGCGCACGGCTTCGGCCAGGTTCACCCCGACCAGCTCAGCGCCGATGTGCTGGGTGAGCCGCTCGATCTTCACAGCACGAACACCGATGAGCCGATGGACTTGCCGGCTTCCAGATCGCGGTGCGCTGCGACGCACTCATCGAGGGTATACTTCTGCCCGATCTCGACCTTGATCCGCCCCGCCGAAAGGTGATCGAACCAGAACTTGGCCATCTCGGCGCGTTCGGCCGGATCGGCGAAGAAATCGGCGAAGGCCGGGCGGATGAAATAGACCGAACCCTGCAGCATCAACTGAAAGGCATCGAGCGGCGGGAAGGGTCCCGAGGCCGTGCCGCAGCCGACCAGCACGCCCCGGCGGCGCAGCGACTTCAAGGAGCCTTCGAAGGTGTCCTTGCCGACCGAGTCGAACACCGTCTGGACGCCTTCGCCGCCGGTCAGCTCCTTGACCCGGGCGGCCACGTCCTCGCGGCGGTAGAAGATGATCTCGTCGCAGCCGAGCGAGCGGGCCTTTTCGGCCTTCTCCTCAGTCGAGACCGTGCCGATCACCCGCAGGCCCAGCAGCTTGGCGATCTGGATCGCCAGCAGGCCAACGCCGCCAGCGGCGGCATGGAGCAGGATCGTGTCCCCGGCCTTGAGCCGCGGGTCCGCCTTCGTCAGCCAGTAGGTGGCGGACAGGCCGCGCATGGTCGATGCGGCGGCGGTTTCGAACGAGATGCCTTCGGGCAGCTTGAATAGCGGGC
>JACDQK010000036.1 GCA_015657645.1 Novosphingobium sp. | reverse complement strand
ATTGAGCGGATCCGACGCCAGAAGAGCAACCCTCTAACTGCAGCTTCTGCGGTAAGTCAGCAGCACGAGGTGAGGAAGCTCATACGCCGGTCCAACCGATGTTCATCTGCGATGAATGCGTCGAGCTGTGCAAACGACATCAATCCGCGAGGAAACCAAGGCCGGCAATCGCTGGCAAGAAGGACGGCGGCGTACCCAGCCCGAAGGACATCTTCGAGACGCTGAACGATTACGTGATCGGCCAGGACCGCGCCAAGCGCGTGCTCTCGGTCGCGGTCCACAATCACTACAAGCGCCTGAAGCACAGCGGCAAGGGCGGCGATGTCGAACTGTCGAAGTCGAACATTCTGCTGGTCGGGCCGACCGGTTCGGGCAAGACGCTGCTGGCCCAGACGCTGGCCAAGACCTTTGACGTGCCCTTCACGATGGCCGACGCCACCACGCTGACCGAAGCCGGTTACGTGGGCGAGGACGTGGAAAACATCATCCTCAAGCTGCTCCAGGCCAGCGACTACAATGTCGAGAAGGCCCAGCACGGGATCGTCTACATCGACGAGATCGACAAGATCAGCCGCAAGGCCGAAAACCCCTCGATCACGCGCGATGTCTCGGGTGAAGGCGTGCAGCAGGCCCTGCTCAAGCTGATGGAAGGCACCACCGCTTCCGTCCCGCCGCAGGGTGGCCGCAAGCATCCGCAGCAGGAATTCCTGCAGGTCGACACGACCAACATCCTGTTCATCTGCGGCGGGGCCTTTGCCGGCCTCGAAAAGATCATTGCCGACCGCCTGCAGAAGCGCTCGATCGGCTTTGGCGCGCATGTCGCCGATCCGGACAAGCGCAAGGTGGGTGAACTGCTCCAGAAGGCCGAGCCGGAAGATCTGCTGAAGTTCGGGCTGATCCCCGAATTCGTCGGCCGCCTGCCGGTGATCGCCACGCTCGAGGACCTCGATGTCGAAGCGCTGGTCAAGATCCTGCGCGAACCCAAGAATGCGCTGATCAAGCAGTATTCCAAGCTGTTCGAGCTGGAAGACGTGACCCTGACCTTCACCGAGGACGCGCTCGAAGCGATCGCCAAGCGCGCGATCGAACGCAAGACCGGCGCGCGCGGGCTGCGCTCGATCGTCGAAGGGCTGCTGCTCGACACCATGTTCGACATCCCCAGCGAATCGGAGATTGCCGAAGTGGTCGTGGACAAGGACGTGGTCGAAGGCCGAAAGGAGCCGGTGCGCGTGCTCAAGGCCAAGGAAGAAGCGGCCTGACGCTGCTGCGGGGCGGCCCGTCGGGGGGGGCGCCAAGGGGCCTTCAACTGGCCGAAAATCGCGCCCGATACGTCCTTTTGCCCATGTCGTAAGCTGGCTTCCTGTTCCTATCTCCTGTGTCGGGGGCGCACAGGAGAATACCAATGAACCGCATCAATCTGACGCTCACGACGGCCCTGATGGCTGGCCTAGCCGCAATTGCCACACCGGCACTGGCCGATCATCATGGCGCCAAGCCGGCCGTGGTTGGCGGCGGTCAGCTGAAGCCTACCGCCACGATCGTCGAAAACGCCAGCCAATCGAACATGCACAACACCCTGGTCGCAGCCGTGAAGGCGGCAGACCTGGTGGGCGTGCTGTCGGGCACAGGACCCTTCACCGTCTTCGCGCCGACCGATGGCGCCTTTGCCAAGCTGCCGGCCGGTACGGTGGAGACGCTGGTCAAGCCTGAGAACAAGGCCGCACTGGCGAACATCCTGACCTACCATGTGGTGGCTGGCAAGGTGACCGCCGCGGACGTGCTGGCAGCGATCAAGGCCGGCGGCGGCAAGGCCGAGCTGACCACGGTGCAGGGCCAGAAGCTGACTGCACAGCTCAACGGCCAGAATGTCGAAGTGATCGACGCCAATGGCGGGCGCGCACTGGTGATTGCAGCCGACGTGCTGTCGTCCAATGGCGTGATCCACGTGACCAACGCGGTGTCGCTGCCGAAGTAAGCGCTGTTCCGGCACCGCCACACAAGACCGGCCGCGCGGCATTCCACCGCGCGGCCGTTTTTT
>JACDQK010000035.1 GCA_015657645.1 Novosphingobium sp. | reverse complement strand
TCGAATTCCTTGACTACGCCTCAGTCAAAGCGGCGGCATGGTGGCTGACCACGAAGCCGGCGCATCGAGGCGTTGCGTTCGGTCCACGGCGTAGGTAAGCTGGGCGCGCACGTCATTGAGGTTCTGACGTCTGCTGAGATCGCCCCGCAGATCACCACCCGCGCGCCGCCAGGTCGGGCGCAGGTATCGAGACGCGGCGTCGAGGATCTCGCCGCCGACATTGTCGAAGAACAGGTCGATGCCTTCCGGCGCGAGCTTAGCCAGCTGTGCGCCGACATCACCGGACTTGTAGTCGATCGCGGCATCGGCGCCGAGCAGGCCGGTGACGAAGCCGCACTTGGCCGGGCCGCCGGCAATCCCGATCACCCGCGCCCCGCGCGCCTTGGCGAACTGCACCACGCAGGAGCCGACCGCTCCCGCCGCGCCGGAGACCAGCACGACGTCACCCGGCTGAACCTCGCCCACGGCGATCAGCCCGACCCAGGCGGTGAGGCCAGTTGTAATGCCCAAGAGGCCGATGAAATCGGACGGCGAAACGCCCTGCTCGGGCACCACCTTGGTCAGCTCGCCCGCCGGCATCAGCGCCATGGTCTGGGCGGAGAGCAGGCCATAGGCCCAGTCCCCCACGGCAAAGGCCGGATCGCCGCTTTCCACCACCTGGCCGATCCCGAAGGCGCGGATGGTGGAGCCGATTGCGCCGCTCTCGTGAAAGCCTGCGGCATCCAGCGTGGTGCGGATCCAGGCATCCATCGACAGCGTATCGACCTTGACCAGCACCTGTCCGGCCGGGACGGCGGAGATGGTCTCGTCCTCGATGCCGAAATCGGACAGCGAGGGCAGGCCCGAAGGGCGCTTGGCGATGACTGCGCGGCGGTTCTGGTAGGCGATGACACGTCTCCTGATTTTTCTGCGCACTGCCTAGACGCCCAAATGTGGCGGACCAACTGGCAAAACCGCGTGGCAGAAAGGCCACGCCAGCCCTTCCGCATAATATGCGTATACGTATGCCATCTTCCTGCGCAGCCCGCTTGGCCCGTATCTGCACTCATCCACGGGAGGAGGAGCCGTATACCCGGCCTGATTCCGCATGGGGCTTTGCGCCGGGGGGGACTGGACCTGCTGGCGCGGTTTAGGGAGAGTACATCGTGGCACTTCGCACCCGTTCTGTCGGTGGCCTTGGGGTATCGGCCATCGCACTTGCAATTTCCGCTGTGGCCATGCCCAGCGCCGCTTTCGCGCAGGATACCGCTGCTGAAGACGAAGCCGCTGTCGAAGACGGCGCGATCATCGTCACCGGCTTCCGCGCATCGCTGGAATCCGCCGTCAACAAGAAGAAGACCTCGGAAGTGATCGTCGAATCGATCTCGGCCGAAGACATCGGCAAGCTGCCCGATGCCTCGATCGCGGAATCGATCGCCCGTCTGCCGGGTCTGACCTCGCAGCGCCTCTCGGGTCGCTCGAACTCGATCTCGATCCGGGGTTTCGCCCCGGACTTCTCCACCACGCTGCTCAACGGCCGCGAACAGACCTCGACCGGTGACAACCGCGCGGTCGAATACGATCAGTATCCCTCGGAAGTCGTCAGCCAGGTTAACGTCTACAAGACGCCGATGGCTTCGCTGATCGGCCAGGGCCTGTCGGGCACGGTCGATATGCGCACGATCCGTCCGCTCGATGCCGGCAAGCAGATCCTGACCGTCGGCGCGCGTGGCTCCTATGCCGATCTCGGCAAGCTGAACGCCGGCTCGAAGGACTTCGGCTACCGCGTCAACGCGCTCTATGTGGATCAGTTTGCTGATGACACCATCGGCATCGCGCTGGGCGCCTCCTATGTCGATGAGCCCTACCAGATTCAGGAATTCAACGCCTGGGGTTACCCGACCGACGCCGGCGACGCCGTGATTGGTGGTTCGAAGTCCTACGTGACCAGCACCCAGCTAACCCGCTTCGGCCTCAACGGTACGCTGCAGTGGAAGCCGAGCGCGACCTTCACCACCACGCTCGATGCCTTCTACACGGACTTCAAGGATGACCAGGTCAAGCGCGGGATCGAGCTGCCGCTCTACTGGTCGGCCGCGACGCTTTCGAACCCGACCCGCAGCAACAAGTTCATCACCGCCGGTCAGTACAACGGCGTCAAGGGCGTGGTCCGCAACGACGTGTTCCAGCGCAATGCCAAGCTCTACAGCTTCGGCTGGAACAACAAGTACGAAGGGGACGATGGCTGGAAGGCCGTGCTCGACCTGTCGTATTCGAAGACCGACCGTAACGAGCTGAACCTGGAAAGCTATTCGGGCACCGGCCGCAACGCGGTTGGCGCGACCGACACCATCCGCTTCACCAGCGGCACCCAGGGCACCGTGTTCTCGCCGACCCTCAACTACGGCGATTACAACCTGATCCTGCTGACCAGCCCGCAGGGTTGGGGTGGCAACCAGACTGCCCCGAATGGCACGACCATCATCAACGGTCAGGACGGATACTACAACGATCGCATCGTCAAGGATGAGATCTGGCAGGCCCGCGCCGAAGTTTCCAAGGATCTTGAAGGCTTCATCTCGAGCGTCCAGCTCGGCGTGAACTATACCGACCGTTCGAAGAGCCTGGTGCCGGATGAGTACTTCCTGGGTCTCACCGCCAACACCAACGGCACCACCAGCGTCGCCGTGCCGAGCCAGTTCCGCCTCGGCGCGACCAACCTGTCGTTCCTCGGCCTTGGCCCGATGATCAGCTACAACCCGCTCGCCCTGCTCGATGCCGGCATCTACAAGCTGGTCCCGAACGCCTATGGCGACGTGACGGTCAAGAGCTACTCGGTCGGCGAAAAGATCCTGACCCCCTATCTCCAGGCCAACATCAAGGGCACGCTCGGTTCGGCTGACCTGACCGGCAACATCGGTGTCCAGGCCAACTTCACCGAACAGAAGTCGGTTGGCGCTTCGGCGGTCTATCTTGGCAATCTGCCGAACGGTGCGCCGAACATCGGCACCCGCTCCCAGGCTGACTCGACCCGCTACACCGACATCCTGCCCAGCATGAACCTCTCGCTGCGCTTCCCCAGCGATCTCGTGATCCGCTTCGCTGCGGCCCGCGAAATCATCCGGCCGCGCATGGATGACATGAAGAACTCGCTGAGCTTCGGTTACGCCTTTGCGACCGTTGCCGGCGTGCCGACCGCCTTCATCACCGGCGGTTCGGGCAACCCGGATCTGCGTCCGTGCGCGCCAATGCGGTCGATCTGACCTTCGAAAAGTACTTCGGTACCAAGGGCTACCTGGCGCTGCAGCTGTTCTACAAGGATCTGAAGAGCTACATCTACAACCAGGACGTCGTGATCCCGAGCTCGGAACTGGTGCTTGCACCGCCGCCGGCTGGTATCACGATTGCCCCGACGGCCACGATCAACATCCCGACCAATGGCAAGGGTGGTGAACTGTACGGCGTCGAACTGGCCGGTACCCTGCCGTTCGACACCTTCAGCGAAGCGCTCTCGGGCTTCGGGATCACGGGCGGTGTTTCCTACACCGAAACCAAGATCCTGCCGACCCGGGTGGCAAGGCCGAAGACCTGCCGGGCTATTCGAAGTGGGTCGCCAACGGCACGCTGTTCTTCGAAAAGAACGGCTTCAACGTCCGTGGCTCGGTTCGCTATCGGTCGACCTTCGTCGGTGAAGTCTCGGGCTTCGCGGCTAACCGGGTCCGTCGCCGCGCGCGCCGGAAACCATCATCGACGCCCAGATCGGCTATGACTTCCAGCCCGGCACGGCGCTCGAAGGGCTCTCGCTCTACATCCAGGGCCAGAACCTGACGAATGAACCGTTCATCACCACCAACCCGGGCGATGTGCGCCAGGTGATCGACTACCAGAGCTATGGTCGTCGGTTCCTGGCAGGCTTCACCTACAAGTTCTGAAGTCCATGAGGGGGGAGATGGGGTTTCCGGCAGGGGTCGCACCGCCGGAGCCCCATCGATCTCCGCTTGATTATCCAGTCGATTACCAGACTAACGCGCGGGTAAGTTGCGCGCGGAGATGACCCATGGGTGAGGGCAAGCCATTTCGGATAGTCATCCTCGGCGGCGGGACCGCCGGCTGGATGAGCGCAGCCGCCCTGGCGCGGTTCGCTCCGCCCACCCATTCGATCACCCTGATCGAAAGCGAGGCGATCGGCACCGTCGGCGTCGGCGAGGCGACGATCCCCGCGATCATGCTGTTCAACCAGGCGCTTGAGCTCGACGAGGCCGAGTTCCTGCGTGAGACGATGGGCTCGTTCAAGCTCGGCATCGAATTTGCTGGCTGGCTGAAACCCGGCCATTCCTACATGCACGCCTTTGGCGAGGTCGGCCGCCAGCTCGGTCTGCTGCCGTTCCGCCATTACTGGGCGCGCGGGCGCAAGCTTGGGCTGGCGAAGTCGCTGGCCCATTATTCGCCGAATGAACTGGCTGCGCGCACCGGCCGCGCCGGGCCGGGCGCGCCCGGTGTGTCGCTGCCTTATGCCTATCATTTCGACGCCGGGCTCTATGCCCAGTACCTGCGCCGCTATGCCGAAGCGCGCGGCGTGACCCGCCACGAAGGCAAGGTCGCATCGGTCGCGCGGGCTGAAAATGGCGACATCGCCGCAGTCGCCACCGACGATGGCCGCAGCTTTGCAGGCGATTTCTTCATCGATTGCTCGGGTTTCCGCGGTCTGCTGATCGAGCAGGAACTTGGCGCGGGTTATGAGGACTGGCGCCACTGGCTGCCCTGCGACCGCGCCGTGGCGGTCCCTTGCGCCGCATCGGGCGATTTCACGCCTTATACGCGCTCGACCGCACGGTCCGCCGGGTGGCAGTGGCGTATTCCGCTGCAACACCGGATCGGCAATGGCCACGTCTATTGCAGCGAATTCCTGTCCGACGATGAGGCGACTGCGGTGCTGCTCGCCAATCTCGATGGTCCGCCCGCCGCCGATCCGCGGCCGCTGCAATTCGTCACCGGCCGCCGCCGCAAGTTCTGGGATCGCAATGTCCTGGCGGTCGGGCTGTCGAGCGGCTTTATGGAACCGCTGGAATCGACCTCGATCCACCTGATCCAGTCGACCATTACCCGCTTCCTCACGGTCCTGCCGGGCGGGCCGGTCGATGACGCGGTGCGCGACGGGTTCAACCGCCGGGCTGCTCTGGAATTCGAGCGGATCCGCGATTTCCTGATCCTGCATTACTGGGCCAACCAGCGCCACGGCGAGCCGTTCTGGGATCACTGCCGCAACCTGGACTTGCCGGACAGCCTCAAGGCGCGGATCGAGGAATATCAGGCCGCCTGCGTGATCCAGCCGAGCGCCGACGAGCTGTTCACCGAAGTGGGCTGGCTCCAGGTCATGGCCGGGCAGGGGCTGGAACCGGCCAGCTGGAACCCGATTGCCGATGGCCTGTCCGAAGCCGACCTTGGTCGATTCCTCGAAGGCGTCGAACGCGGCGCCATCGACGCGGTCCGGCCGATGCCGCAACACATCGATTATCTCGCCTCGCTGGTTACCGCCGAAACCGCCCGTGGAGCTGCCCAATGATCCGTACCCTCGGCCTCACGCTCGCCGCCGTGGCGCTAGCAACTCCGCTCGCCGCGCAGCCCAGCGCCGCCAAGACCGAGCTGCGCTCCCGCGCGCCCAACCAGGAAGTGGTCTATTTCGTCCTGCCCGACCGGTTTGAGAATGGCGATCCGAAGAACGACACCGGCGGGATCAAGGGTGACCGGCTGCAGCATGGCTTCGATCCGGCTCACAAGGGCTTCTACCACGGCGGCGACCTGAAGGGGCTGACCAGCCGGCTCGACTATATCCAGGGTATGGGTGCGACCGCGATCTGGTTTGCGCCGATCTTCAAGAACAAGCCGGTCCAGGGGCCGAAGGGCGATGAGAGCGCCGGGTATCACGGCTATTGGGTGACTGATTTCACGCAGGTCGATCCCCATTTCGGCACCAACGATGATTTCAAGGCTTTCGTCGATGCCGCCCATGCGCGCGGCATGAAGGTCTACATGGACATCATCGCCAATCATACGGCCGATGTGATCCGCTATCGCGATGGCGACGCCAACGGCTATCGCTATCGTGACAAGGCCAACTATCCCTATTCGCGGCGTGGCGGGGTGGACGGGCCGGGGATCAATCCCGGCTTCAACGGCGACAGTGATCCGCATCCGGATAACTGGGCGAAGCTGACCGATCCGACCTGGGCCTATACCCCCTATGTGCCCAAGGGCGAGGAGAACGTGAAGGTTCCCGCCTGGCTCAACGATCCGATCCATTACCACAATCGGGGCGACACCCACTGGGTGGGCGAAAGCGCGGTCTATGGCGATTTCGTGGGGCTGGATGACCTTGCCACCCAGCACCCCAGGGTGATTTCGGGCATGATCGAAATCTACGCCAGCTGGATCGAGCGCTTCGGCATCGATGGCTTTCGGATCGACACGGCCAAGCACGTGAACCCTGAATTCTGGCGCGCCTTCGTGCCGGCCATGCTGGATGTGGCCAGGAAGAAGGGCATCCCCAACTTCCATATCTTCGGCGAAGTGGCTACCGGCGATGTCGATCCCGCGCTGCTCGCGCGCTGGACCCGGATCGCGGACCTGCCATCCAACCTCGACATGGCCTTTGCCGCCGCCGCCCAGCGGGTGGTTTCGGGCAAGGCCGGGACCGACGTGCTGGCTCGCCTGTTCGAGGATGATGCGCTGTACCAGGGGGGCGAAGGGGCTGCGCTCAACCTGCCGACCTTCCTGGGCAATCACGATTTCGGCCGCTTCTCGATGTTCGTGAAGCAGGCCAATCCCGGCATCAGCCAGGACGAGCTGCTGTCCCGCGTCATGCTGGGCAATGCCATGCTGCTGACGCTGCGCGGCGTGCCGGTGATCTATTACGGCGACGAGCAGGGCTTCGTGTCTGACGGCAACGATCAGCTGGCGCGTGAGGACATGTTCCCGTCCAAGGTCGCGGTCTACAACGACAATGACCTGATCGGCACCGACGCCACGACCGCCCAGGCCAACTTTGACAAGAGCCATCCTCTCTACCGCCAGATCGCCACCCTGGCCGAGGTGCGCAAGGCAACGCCCGCGCTCTATGCCGGGGCGACGATCAGCCGCGCCTTCTCTGACAAGCCGGGGCTCTATGCCGTGTCGCGGATCGATCCGGAAACGGCGCAGGAAGTGGTGCTGGCCTTCAACACCTCGAACCAGCCCGTCACCCAGCGGATCGCGATCGAGCCGCGCAGCCTGACCTTCAAGCCGCTGGCCGGCCAGTGCGCGCTCAGCGCCGATGCTCCCGGCAGCCTGACCATCACCCTGCCGCCACTCGGCTATGCCGTTTGCGCCGCGCAGGAATCCAACGTGAGTGCCAAATGAATCGCCTGACCCGAATTGAATCTGCCAGCCGGGATCAGCTCGGCCAGGAATGGTGGCGCGGTGCGGCGATCTATCAGATCTATCCGCGCAGCTTCCGCGATTCCAATGGCGACGGGATCGGCGACCTGCCCGGGATTACCGAGCGGCTGGACTATGTCGCCAGGCTGGGCGTCGATGCGATCTGGATTTCGCCCTTCTTCACCTCGCCGATGGCCGATTTCGGCTATGACGTGGCCGACTATTGCGGGGTCGATCCGATCTTCGGAACGCTCGCCGATTTCGATGCCCTGGTCGCCCGCGCCCATGAGCTGGGGCTGCGGGTCACGATCGACCAGGTCTATTCGCACACGTCGGATGAGCATGCCTGGTTCATCGAAAGCCGCGCCAGCCGCGACAATCCCAAGGCCGATTGGTTCGTCTGGGCCGATGCCAAGCCGGATGGTTCGCCGCCCAGCAACTGGCAGTCGGTCTTCGGCGGTCCGGCCTGGACCTGGGACGCGCGGCGCGGGCAGTATTACCTGCACAATTTCCTTTCCAGCCAGCCGCAACTGAACTGCCACAACCCGGCGGTGCAGGATGCCCTGCTGGGCGTAGCGCGGTTCTGGCTGGACCGGGGGGTCGACGGCTTCCGGATCGATGCGCTGAACTTTGCCATGCACGATCCGCTGCTGCGCGATAACCCGCCGGCGGAGCCGGACAGCAAGCCGCGCACCCGCCCGTTCGACTTCCAGCAGCAGCTGTTCAATCAGTCGCACGCCGATATCCCGCGCTTCATCGAGCGGATCCGCGCGCTGACTGACAGCTATGACGGCGTCTTCACAGTCGCCGAAGTGGGCGGCAAGGATGCCGAGCGCGAGATGAAGCTGTTCACCAGCGGCGAAGCCCGCCTCAACAGCGCCTATGGCTTTGACTTCCTCTATGCCCAGCAGCTGACCCCCGCCGTGGTTGCCCGCGCACTGGAGCAATGGCCTGCCGGTCCCGACATCGGCTGGCCAAGCTGGGCCTTCGAAATCACGACGCGCCGCGCGCCCTCTCACGCTGGTGCACGCCCGACCAGCGTGAGGTCTTTGCCCGGCTCAAGGCAACGCTGCTGGCTGCGCTGCGCGGCAATATCATCATCTACCAGGGTGAAGAGCTGGGGCTGACCCAGGTCGAGATTCCGTTCGAACAGCTGCAGGATCCCGAAGCGATTGCCAACTGGCCGCTGACCCTGGCCCGCGACGGCGCGCGGACCCCGCTGCCGTGGCAGGCGCAGAGCGAGCAGGGCGGCTTCACTGCCAGCTCCGCGCCGTGGCTGCCGCTGGGCGAAGAGAACATGGCCAAGGCGTCGACCGGCAGGACAATGATCCCGCTTCGTTGCTGGGCCTGACGCGATCGCTGCTGGCGCTGCGGCATGGCACGCCGGCCTTGCGCAGTGGCACTTGCGAAGTCGTGCTGGCCGACGAAGCGCGGCTGGTGCTGCGCCGCGTTGCGGGCAGCGAGGCCGTGCTGGCCGTGTTCAACATTTCCGCCGAAGACACCGCCTGGCCCCCGGGCCTGAGCACCAGCGGGACGACAATTTTCGCGGTCAACGGGGCACAGCCCGGCAGCCTGCCCGCCTTCGGGGCGGTCCTTATCCGGGAGAGCAATTGAGATGAAGCCGATCCGTTTCGCGCTGGGCCTGGGCCTGGCGCTCGCCGCCGCGCCCGCGCTGGCGCAGCAGACGCCGGTGACGGCCTCTTCGCCTGACGGCACCGTCAGCGTTGCGGTCACGATCGATGGCGATGGCCGCGCGGCCTATGCCGTGACCCGCAAGGGCAAGCCGGTCATCGCGCCCTCGCGGCTCGGCTTCCTGTTCACCGATGAGGCCAAGATCGAGCGCCGCCTGACCATCACCGGTCAGGAAGTCCGTGATTTCGACGAGACCTGGACCCAGCCCTGGGGTGAGTGGGCCAACATCCGCAACCGCTACCGCGAGTTCAAGGTCCATCTCAAGGAAACGACTGCGCTCGCCCGCGTCTTCACGGTGACTTTCCGGCTTTACGAGGACGGCGTCGGCTTCCGCTATGAGTTCCCGCAGCAACCGAACATGGCGAAGACCAACATTGCCGACGAGCTGACGGAGTTCGCCTTTGCCCAGGATGGCACGGCCTGGTGGAAGCCGGCCTATCTGTGGAACCGCGAGGAATATCTCTACAACAAGACCAGCCTTTCGGCCGTTTCGACCGCGGCGACGCCGATCACGATCAAGCTGGCCGACGGCACCCATGTTGCGCTGCACGAGGCGGCGCTGGTCGACTATTCGGGCATGAATGTGACGCGCACCGAGGGCACCACCCTGCGCGCCAACCTCACCCCTGGTGCGGTCGCCCAAGGTCCGGAAGAGCGGCGCCTGGACCACGCCCTGGCGTACGCTGATCATCGCCGACGATGCCCCCGGCATCTATCACAGCCACCTGATGCTGAACCTCAACGAGCCCAACAAACTGGACGACATGAGCTGGTTCAAGCCCGGCAAGTTCGCCGGGGTGTGGTGGAACATGATCAAAGGCGAATGGTCGTGGGCGCGCGGGCCGAAGCACGGCGCGACCAATGCCAACGTCAAGGCCTACATCGATTTCGCCGCCGCCAATGGCATCCCCAACGTGCTGGTCGAAGGCTGGAACGTGGGCTGGGACGGCGATTGGTTCGGCAACGGTTGGGATATGGATTTCACCAAGCCGACCGAAGACTTCGATGTGGCCATGCTCTCCGCTTACGGCAAGAAGAAGGGCGTCCGGCTGGTCGGCCACCACGAAACCGGCGGGGCCGTAACCCACTACGACAACCAGCTGGACCGCAGCTTCGCCTTTGCTGCCAAGTACGGGATGATGGTGGTCAAGACCGGCTATGTCACCGATGCCGCCCAGTTGGAGCGCGTCGATCCCGACGGAACCAAGTACCGCGAATGGCTTGATGGCCAGTGGATGACCAATCACTTCGTCCGCGTGGCTGAAACGGCGGCCAAGTATAAGATCGCCTTCGACAGCCACGAGCCGGTCAAGGGCACCGGCCTGCACCGCACCTATCCCAACTGGGTGGCACGCGAAGGCATGCGGGGGATGGAATACAATTCGTGGAGCGGCAAGAACCCGCCTGAGCACGAAGCGAACATCGTCTTCACCCGCATGCTCGAAGGGCCGATGGACTTCACCCCCGGGATCCTGAGCCTGAAGGGTGAGAAGGACAGCAACATCCTCTCGACCATTGCCAAGCAGCTGGCGCTTTACGTGGTGATCTATTCGCCAGTTCAGATGGTGGCCGATACGCCAGAGAACTATGCGAAATTCCCGAAGGAGCTGAAGTTCATCCGCGACGTGCCGACCGACTGGCAGGACACCCGCGTGCTCAATGGCGAGATTGGCGACTATGTCACGATCGCCCGCAAGGAGCGCGGCGGCGAGGGCTGGTATGTCGGCGCGGTGGGGGATGAGAACGCCCAGACTGTCTCGTTCAAGCTCGACTTCCTGACCGCCGGCAAGCGCTACAAGGCCGAAATCTACCGCGATGGCGACGATGCGGACTATCGCACCGACAAGCGCCATTCGATCGCGATCGAAAGCAAGGTGCTGACCAGCGCCGACAGCCTGACCCTGCGGATCGCCCCGGGCGGCGGCTTCGCGATCCGGCTGGTGCCCGCCAAGTGAGGCTGCTGGGCGGCCTGCTGGCGCTGATCGGCGCCTTGCTGGCCGCCCCGGCGCTCGCGCGGGAGCAGGCCGGGCGGCTCCTGGAATACGAGCATGTCGCCGCCGCGGGCCTGCCCGAGCAGCGGCTGACGATCTGGCTGCCGCCGGGCTATGACAAGGGCAGCAAGCGCTACCCGGTGCTTTACATGCATGACGGGCATAACCTGTTCGATCCGGCCAAGAGCAATTTCAACAAGGTCTGGGCGGCCGACAAGGCGATGCTGGCGGCGGTCAAGACCGGCAAGGTTGCGCCGCACATCATCGTCGGCATCTGGGCGCCGGGCCGGGACCGCTACCGCCAGTACCTGCCGCAGACGATCTACCAGGCCGCCAGCGGCACCCCGCGCGTGGCGATGGATGCGATGATCGAAGGGCCGGTGGTGAGCGACGCCTATCTGGTCTGGCTCGCCGGACCGCTCAAGCAATGGGTCGATGCCAGCTTCCGCACCGTCCGGGTCGCGATGATACGGCGATTATGGGTTCGAGCATGGGCGGGCTGATGAGCTGCTATGCCTTCCTCGAGCGGCCTGAAACCTATGGCCGCGCCGGCTGCGTCTCTTCGCACTGGCCGGCCGCCGATCCGCGCCAGGTGGGGGAGGCCAATCCGGAGCTGATCGCGCTGTGGGACGGCTGGTTCGCCGCGCGGCTCGGCCAGCCGGGTGGCCGCCGGGTCTGGCTGGACCACGGCACGGCCACGCTCGATGCCTTCTACGCCCCCTACCAGCAGAAGATCGACGCGCGCTTTGCTGCCAGCGGCTGGCAGCGCGGCCGCGACTGGGAGAGCAAGGTCTACGATGGGGCCGAGCACGAGGAAAACGCCTGGGCCCGCCGCCTGCCCGAAGTGTTCGGCTGGCTGCTGCGGAAGTAGTTACGTCGGCCGGGGCAGGGCGGTGGTCGCCTTCATCCGCTCCATCGAGAAGCTAGAACTGACATCGGCCAGATCGGGGATCGCGGCGATCAGCTTGCGATAGATCCGATCGTAGTGCGCAATGTCGCGCACCACCAGCTTGAGCAGGTAATCGACATCGCCGGCCATGCGGTGGCACTCGACGATTTCGTCAATCGCCGCGACCCCGCGCGAGAAGGCTTCGAGCCAGGCCGGATCGTGCCGGTTGGTGCGGATCGAGACGAAGACCGTCGTCGCCAGCCCCAGCTTGGCCGGATCGACCAGCGCCACTCGGCGGGCGATGATCCCGCTGTCCTCCAGCCGCTTGATCCGCCGCCAGCAGGCATTGCTGGACAGCCCGACCCGGTCGCCGACGTCCTGCACGGCCAGCGAGGCATCCGCCTGCAAAACCCCGAGGATTGCCCAGTCTATCGAATCAAATTGCGATAATATGTCTGACATTGGGATAAAATATCACCAAAAGGCGAGAAATGCCATAAAAACGGTGATGATTTTGCATTCATGTCGCGATATCCTTGCGTCATCAACGGGAGATCCAGCCAATGTCACTCAAGACCCTGTTCACCGAGCACCCTGCCAGTGTCGATGAAACCTATGGCGAGCATCTGGCCATGGCCTCGGGCTTTGGCATCCGCATGATCCTCGGCGGCTGTGCCTGCCTGCTGCACGGAATTTTCCCGTTCCTGTTCGTGAAGACCGGCTCGGCGCAGATCCGCAGCTTGCACGAGCGGATGGTTGAGAACCGCCGCACCAAGCAGATGCCGGCGATCCTCGATTTCGTGATCTGAATAAAAAAACCGGCCCGGCGCTGGGCCGGACCGGTTCAATGTTTTGGCGGCAAGGCGCTGGCTTAGTCGCCCAGCGCCTTGTCTTCGTTGGCGCGCTTGATCACGTAGAGGCGGACCGCTTCGGACTGCTGCGGGGTCAGCTCATTCTTCCAGCTGACCATGCCATTGGCGGATAGTGCGCCGCCGATCACGATGTCATTCCACATCTTGGCATCGCCCAGCGAACCGGCGCGGCGCAAGTCGCGCGTCAGCGAGGTGCCGATCGCCGCATCGCCGTGGCAGACGGCGCAGAACTGGCCGAACTGCTTCTGTCCCTCGGCCAGCTGGGCCGGGGTGCCGGTCGAGGCCGGCGGATCGAGCGGCGGCGGTGCAGCCGAATCCATGTCCGGCAGCTTGGCCTTGCCGCCCAGCTTGAAGACCAGCAGCCGCGACTGATTGCGGATCGGGCCATTCGGTTCCGACAGGTAACCTGCCGTGATCGGCCAGGCGCCGCCCCAGCCGGCCAGCACGGCGACATACTGTTCGCCCTTCACGCGGAAGGTCGAGGCTGGCGCGACAATCCCGGTCTGGGCGTTGAAGCTCCACAGCTTCTTGCCGTTGGCCGGGTCGAAGGCGTTGAATTCACCAGCCATGTTGCCCTGGAACAGCAGATCACCGCCGGTTGAAAGCAGGCCGCCGTTCCAGGCACCCGGATACTTGATCGTCCAGCGCGCCTTCTGTGCCACCGGATCCCAGGCCACCAGTTCACCCGTGGTCACCGCCTTGGCCGCGGCGCGCATCGCCTTGTCCGCCGGCAACATGCCGGAAGACAGATCCAGCCCGACGTTGAAGCCCTGCTTGTTCGCCTTCCACTCCGGATTGTGGATGAAGGCGAAGGAGTTGTTGATCGCCGGGATGTAAACCAGCCCGGTCTTGGGGCTGAAGGCCATCGGGTGCCAGTTGTGCGCCCCGATCGGACCCGGCGTGCCCAGCCACATCTTGCCGGTGCGGTAATAGCGCGCATCCGGATTCTCGATCGGGCGACCGGTCTTCATGTCCCAGCCAGTGGCCCAGTTCACCGGCACATAGTTGTTGGCGCTGATCAGCTTGCCGTCGGTGCGGTCCAGTACGAAGAAGAAGCCGTTCTTCGGTGCCTGCATCAGCACCTTGCGCTTGGCCCCGTCGATCGTCAGGTCGGCCAGCATGATGTGCTGGGTGGCGGTATAGTCCCAGGTTTCGCCCGGGGTGGTCTGGAAGTGCCAGACATATTCGCCGGTCTTGGGCCGCAGCGCGACGATTGAGGAGAGGTAGAGGTTGTCGCCTTCCCCGGCCGAACGGAAGAACTGGTTCCAGGGGGATCCGTTGCCAACCCCGACATAGAGCAGGTCAAGCTCGGGGTCATAGGCCATGGCATCCCACATGGTGCCGCCGCCGCCCTGCTTCCACCATTCGCCCTTCCAGGTCGCTTCGGCCTTCTTGAGGTGCTCTTCCTTGTTCTTGCCCGGTGCGTCAGGCACCGAATAGAAGCGCCACAGTTCCTTGCCGGTATCGGCGTCATAGGCGGTCAGGAAACCGCGCACGCCCATTTCCGCCCCGCCGTTGCCGATCAGGACCATGCCGTTGATCACGCGCGGCGCGCCGGTGATGGTATAGGGCTTCGACTGGTCGAGCGTGACCACGCTCCACACTTCCTTGCCAGTCTTGCGGTCCAGCGCCACCAGCCGCCCGTCGAGCGTGCCCATGAACAGCTTGTCGCCCCAGGCGCCGAAGCCGCGGTTGACCACGTCACAGCAGGCCGCAACCCCGCGCTCACCGGGGACCTTGGGATCGTATTCCCATTCCAGCTTGCCGGTAACCGCGTCATAGGCCTTGGCCTTGGACCAGGCCGTGGTGATGTAGATCTTGCCGTCGATCGCCAGCGGGGTCGCTTCTTGCCCGCGCGAGGTGTCGAGATCGGCGAACCAGGCCAGGCCCAGGTCCTTGATGGTGTCCTGGTTGATCTGGTCGAGCGGCGAGTGGCGCTGCTCGTCGTAGGTGCGGCCATAGGATAGCCACTCATCGGGATTGGCGGCCAAGATCCGCTCCGCATTCACTGCGCCGGGCAGTTCGGAACTCGGCTGCTGCTTACAGGCTGCCAGTGGCAATACGAGCGCCAGCAACGCAGCTTTCAGGCGCAATCCATCGATCATGCGGGCCATCCCATCCCTCCAAATTGTGCGCGCCTGGTGAATCCAGGTCGTCCCTTTGGCGCAATAGTGCCGTTAATCGCCCGGTTAAGCTAGCCCTCTTGTGCAGTCGTGGTTATGATCGGCCGGGAGGGGCGCAAGGAGCTTGGCGATGTGTGATGACCTGACCGCAATCGAGGAAGAACGGGCGCTGGATGCGCGCGGAATTGACCGCCGCAGCTTTGCCGGCCTGGGGGCCGCAGGCCTGGCCGTGCTGGCCGCGCCGCTCGCTGCCAAGGCTCCGGCAGGCCTGACTGAGCGCATGGTCGAGGTGACCACGCCTGATGGCAAGCTCGACGCATTTTTCGTCCACCCGGCCAAGGGCAAGCACCCCGCCGTGATCCTCTGGCCCGACATTGCCGGCCTGCGCGAAGCCTACAAGGTGATGGCGCGGCGGCTGGCGGCCGATGGTCATGCCGTGCTGGTGCTGAACCAGTATTACCGCTCGGCCCCGGCGCCGCATTTCAACGCCATCACCGAATGGCGCACGCCCGAAGGCCAGGCCAAGCTGCGGCCAATGATCCCGCTGCTCAGCGCCGCCGCGATCGAAAGCGATGCCAAGGCGGCGGTCGCCTGGCTCGACGGGCAGAAGCCGGTCGACAAGAAGCGCGGGATCGGCTCATCCGGCTATTGCATGGGCGGGCCCTTCACGGTCCGTACGGCCCATGCCGCGCCGGGCCGGGTTCGCGCGGCCGCCTCGTTCCACGGCGGCTCGCTGGTTACCGACAAGCCTGACAGCCCGCACCAGCTGCTCAAAGCGACCAAGGCCGGATACCTGTTTGCGATCGCCCGCAATGACGATGCCCGCGCGCCGGGTGACAAGGATGCCTTGCGTGAAGCCGCCAAGGCAGCAGGGCGTCCGGCGGAAGTGGAAGTCTATCCGGCCGATCACGGCTGGTGCACGATCGATTCGCCGGTGTTTGACAAGGTTCAGGCTGATCGCGCCTGGGAGCGGATGCTGGCCTTGTTCAAGACGCTTTAGTCTGCGGTCGGGACCTGCTTCTTCAGCTTCACCAGCGTGACCATCTCGTCATAAAGCTCGATCATGTGGCTGGCGTGCCACTGGTCGAGCACGCAGCGCACCCGGCCGAAGAAGGCCGGCACGTCTTCGAGCAGGAAAGCGCGGCGGCCGTTCTCGGTGCGGCTCTCCGGCTCGGTGATCTCGATGCCCTGGCCGCGCAGGTAGGACACGGTCTCATCAATGTGCTGCGCCAGCGCGATCTTGCGCAGCTCGTTGCTGCCGCTGCGGGCGTGGCCCAGTTCTTCCTTGGCCTTGGCCATCAGATCATCGACGTATTGCGAAACGCGGTCCATGTTCTCGCGCTTCAATGCGATCATCTTGTCGACATAGTCCTGCTGGACGCGCAGACGGGCGGTGTCCGGATGCTCCGAACCCCAGAAGGCCTGCCCGAAATCCATCGGCTTGTGCTGGATCATGTCCCTGTCCACTGCTTTCGACTGATCCTGCATAGGCCCTTATGCTTACGACAGGGTTAAGCATGGCTGGTTGCCGGAATGGCACATCGACCCCATATTCGCGCGGCAAGGAGAACCGCCATGGCAGACAAGCTGAACCTGACCGAGGCCGAATGGCTCGAGAAGCTGGGGCCGGAACGCTATCACATCCTGCGCCAGGCCGGGACGGAGCGGCCGTTTACCGGCAAGTTTGAGCGCAACAAGGATGCGGGCATCTATGTTTGCGGCGGCTGCGGTGAGCCGCTGTTTGCCTCTGACGAGAAGTTCGATTCCGGCTGCGGCTGGCCTAGCTATACCGCGCCCTTGCCTGCGGCGCCGATCGACGAGCTGGTCGATACCAGCCACGGCATGATCCGCACCGAAGTGCGCTGCGCGCGCTGCGATGGCCACCTGGGCCACGTTTTTCCGGACGGCCCGGCGCCAACAGGCCTGCGCTATTGCATCAACAGCGCCAGCCTGGATTTCGAGCCGAAGAAATAGCCACGGCTTCTGCACCAATTCTGCGATTCACCGCCGGTTACAATTCGCCTATGCAGAACGGGATCGGGCCGGGATCGGCCTGCTGGAGGGATTAGCTTACCGCAATGGCGCGCAAGGATGGGAAAGGGCGCAGCGCGCCCGAACGTGAAGAACCAAGCGGTTTCCGCCGGGTGCTGCGCCGGATTTTCGTCTGGACGGCCTCGCTTGCCGTGCTGGGCCTGCTGGTGCTCGGCGTCGCGGTCGGGCTGACCGCCCGCTCGCTGCCGGAGTTTGACGAGCTGAAGGACAGCCAGGTCGGCCAGACGATCCTGGTCCGCGCCCGCGACGGGACCGAGCTGGTCTCGATCGGCCCAAGCTTTGGCCGCTGGCTCAAGCACGACGAGATCCCCCAGGTGATGCGCACGGCGATGGTCTCGGTCGAGGACCGCCGCTTCCGCTCGCACCCGGGGGTCGATCCGATCGGTCTGGCCCGCGCCGGCTATATGGCGGTGGTGACCGGCAAGGGGCTGCGGGCCACCTCGACGATTACCCAGCAGCTGGCCCGCACGGTCTTCCTCAACAACAATCGCAGCTACACCCGCAAGCTGCGCGAAGGCGTGCTGGCGCTGGCCCTGGAATGGAAGTTCTCGAAGGACCAGATCCTCGAGCTCTATCTCAACAAGGTCTATTTCGGCGGCGGCGCTTATGGCGTCGATGCCGCCAGTCGCAAGTTCTTCGGTCATCCGGGGACCGAGCTTGTCCTGCCCGAAGCCGCGATCATCGCCGGCCTGGTCAAGGCGCCCTCGCACTATTCGCCGACCGCCGATACCGAAGCGGCAATCGGCCGGGCCAAGGTTGTGCTTTCGGTCATGAAGCGCAACGGCGACGTGACCCCGGCCCAGGCTGCGGCGGTCGATTTCAACGCGATCAAGTTCGCGGCCGAAAAGAACCAGAACTCGGTCCGCTATTTCACCGACTGGGCCCTGCCGCAGCTTGACCTGCTGCTGCCCGACAACACCCAGCCGATCGAGGTCTGGACCACGCTTGATCCCAAGATGCAGGCGGCGGCGACCAAGGCGATCGAGACCAACACCCCCAAGGGCGCCCAGGGCGCGCTGGTCAGCATGGACCGCGACGGCGCGGTCCTGGCTATGGTCGGCGGGACTGATTACGTCACCTCCAACTACAACCGCGCGGTCAATGCCGTGCGCCAGCCGGGTTCGGCCTGGAAGCTGTTCGTTTACCTGGCGGCCCTGGAAGCCGGCTACACCCCCAACGACCGGGTAGTGGACGAGCCGGTGACGATCGACGGCTGGAGCCCGCGCAACTCGAACGGCGCTTATGCCGGTGAGATCGATGTCCGCACCGCCTTCGCCTATTCCAAGAACACCGTCGCGGCGCAGCTTGGCAACGAAGTGGGCTTCAGCGCGGTTGCAGGAATCGCCAAGCGGTTCGGGATCACCACCCCGATCTCCACCGTTCCCTCGATGGTGCTGGGCACCAACGATGTGCGGGTGATCGACATGACCCGCGCCTTTGCCGCCGTGTCGGCCAAGGGCCGGGCGATCGATCCCTATGGCATTACCAAGGTCCAGACGGTCGATGGCAAGGTGCTCTATGAGCGCGCCGTCCGCGAAGGGCCGCTGCTGGTCCCGCAATATGTCTCGGCCGGGATCACCGACCTGCTGCAAAGCGCGGTCAGCACCGGCACGGGCCGGGCCGCGCAGATCGGGCGGCCGGTGGCGGGCAAGACCGGCACCACCAATTCGAACAAGGATGGCTGGTTCCTGGGCTTCTCCAGCGGGATCACCACCGGGGTCTGGATGGGCCGTGACGATGCCAAGCCGGTCGGCAACCTGCTGCAGGGCGGCACCGCGCCGGCGCGCGCCTTTGCGGCCTATATGACAGTTGCCGTGGCGGGCCGGCCGATCGAGAAGTTCGATACCGAAGTGACCCTGCCAGCCTGGCAGCTTGAACCCGATGACGAGGCGCAGCTCGGCGGCAATCCCGACGAGTATTATTACGCCGATGACCAGGGCAACATGGTCGAGCCGAGCCGGCAGGACCTGCCGCCCGAGCAGCTGCCGGACCAGCCGGGCCCGCCGCCGCCGGCCGCGAACGACGAGTTCCTGCGCGAGGCGACCGGGGCGCGGCCGAACTAGCTCACAAAGAAAAACCCCCGCCGGATCAGGGCGGGGGTTTTCGTTTCAGCGCTTGGCTGGCGATCAGCGCAGCCGCACCGGCAGGTAGGCCGCCGGCTGGCCGCGGCGCTGGACGCGCAGTAGCACGGCGGCGCGGTTCTCGGCCTTGGCGGTGCGGATGATCGTTTCCAGATCGGCCACGGTCAGCACGTCGCGGTAATTGGCCGAAAGGATCACGTCGCCGCGCTGGAGGCCCTTGGCTCCGGCGTCCGATGAGCCATCGACCACCGAGATCACCAGCCCGCGGGTATCGGCGGGCAGGCCGATCTGGCCAGCGATCTGCGGGGTCATCGGCAGGACCGAGAGACCCAGCGCGCGTTCGGCCAGGCCTTCGCCCTGCTTTTCGGGCGCTCGGTTGAAGCGGTCGTCCGCATCCGGGGTACCTGGTGCGAAGGTCTGCTTGGCCAGCTCTTCCTCGCTCGGCCGCTTGCCGACCGTGGCGGTCAGCGTCATGCGCTTGCCGTTGCGGATCACCTCGATCGGGATGCGCTTGCCCGGGGCGGTATTGGCGACGATGAACGACAGGGTGTTGTCCGGGGAGACTTCCTGGCCATCGACCTTGACCACCACGTCGCCGGGCTGGAGGCCGGCGGCAGCTGCGGCCTGACCGGGCTGGACAGTTTGCACCAGCTCACCGCGATTGCGGGCAAGGCCCAGCGAATCCGCCACGTCCTCGGTCACCGGCACGATCTGGACGCCCAGATAACCACGCTCGATCGTCTGGCCGCGCATCAGCTTGTCGACGATCGGCGAGGCGATGTCGGCAGGAATGGCAAAGCCGATCCCGACATTGCCGCCGGTGGGCGAGAAGATCGCGTTGTTGATGCCGATCACGTTGCCCTTCATGTCGAACAGCGGACCGCCCGAATTGCCGCGGTTGATCGAGGCATCGGTCTGGATGTAGCGGCTTGCGCCTGAGGAGCGGTGGACCGCCGAGACGATCCCCGAGGTAACCGTGCCGCCCAGGCCGAAGGGGTTGCCAATCGCAATCACCCAGTCACCGACGCGCGAAGCTTCACTGTTGCCAAACTTGACGAACGGCAGGGGCTTGCCGGCATCGATCTTCAGCACGGCCAGATCCGACTGGGCATCGCGGCCGATCAGGCGCGCGGTGTGTTCCGCGCCATCGGCCAGCGTGACGGTGATCGACTGCACTTCGCCCTGGCCATCGGCGGTGATCACGTGGTTGTTGGTCACCACATAGCCGTCAGCCGAAATGATGAAGCCCGAACCGAGCGACTGGGCTTCGCGGGTCGTCGCGCCGCCACCGCGGCCGCCGCCGAACAGGTCTTCGAACGGGGTTCCGGCAAAGGGATTGCCATTGGCGACGCGGACCCGCTGGCGCGTGGCGATGTTGACCACGGCCGGCTGCAATTGCTGGGTCAGCTCGGCAAAACTGGCCGGCGCACCGGCGCGCGGCACCATGGCTTCCATCCGGGTGGCATCATTCTGCGCCACCTGCGCTCCGGCAGGAATCCCGGTCAGGACCGAAATGGCCGCGCCGCCAACCAGCAGCGCACTCGTTACTCCATAGGCGTATCGCACGTGTTGAGCTTCCTCTTCAAAAACGTCTCACCCGGCATGGGGCGCGGGGTGGATTCAAGCAGTCCAGCCTGAACCGGAATTGAATGATTCCACCAACGTCATTCAGCGTCCTTTGAACTGCCGCAGATATTCGTTGTCTGGCGACAGAATGATCGTGCTGCTGCCCTTGTTGGCCTGGTTGGCGAAGGTCGCATCATAGCTCTTCATCGCCCGGTAGAAGTCGTAGAAGGCCGGATCCTTGCCAAAGGCGGCGGCATAGACCTGCGTGGCGCGGGCTTCGGCTTCCGACGTGATCAGCTGGGCCTGCTTCTGGCCCTGGGCCTGAATCGTCGTCGCTTCCTGCTCGCGCGCCGCCTGCATCCGGGCGAAGGCGGATTCGAGCGCACCGGCGGGCAGGTCGGCGCGCTGGATTCGCACGTCGATCACCTGGGCGCCATACTCGCGGGCCTGCTTGTCGAGGTTTTCCTTGATCCGGATCATCGCCGCGCCGCGCTCGGCATTGAGCAGCGACTGGAAGGTGCGCTTGCCCAGTTCCTGACGCAGGACCGAGGTCATGATCGGCTGGAGCTGGCTCATCACCCGGTCGGTCGAACCGGCGGTCTTGACCATCTTGACCGGATCAATGATCCGGAAGCGGGCATAGGCCGTTACTTCGAGGCGGAGCTGGTCGGTCGAAAGCACCGTCTGCCGCTCCATCGGGAAGGCCAGCAGCCGCTTGTCGATCCAGACCAGCTGTTCGACAAAGGGAATGCGCCAGCTGATCCCGGCCCCGGTGCTGCCGAAGGCAACGTCGGGCTTGAAGGCGTTGATCTTGCGGACCGGTTCACCCAGCCGCACCACCACCACCTGTTCGGTTTCAGGCACGATCACGATCGAGGACATTGCCACCAGCACGGCCGCACCGATCGCGATGACGGTGCCCTTGCTGCGTTGCCACAGGTCAGTCAGCATCACTGGCCTCCCGCAGCAGGCGCCGGTTCCTGCGCGCGGCGGCGCAGTTCGGGCAGGGGCAGATAGGGGGTCACGCCATTGGCTTCGACCACGACCTTGTCATTGGCGGAGAGCACGCGTTCCATTGTCTCGTAATACATGCGCCGCTTGGTCACTTCGGGGGCCAGCTTGTATTCGGCATAGACCTTGTCAAAGGCCGCCGCCTCACCCTCGGCGCGGGCCATGGTCTGCTGGGCC
>JACDQK010000034.1 GCA_015657645.1 Novosphingobium sp. | reverse complement strand
GATCCGCTTGGCCGAGGCGCGGCGCAGCGCATCGATCCCGATCAGCAGTTCCATCAGGTTGTCATTGGCCGGATAGGAGGTCGACTGGATCACGAAGACGTCCTCGCCGCGGACGTTCTCGTGGATTTCGACGAAGACCTCCTCGTCGGCAAATCGGCGGACCGAAGCATCGGTCAGGGTCAGATCGAGATAGGCGGCGATGTCCCGCGCCAGCGGCAAGTTGGAATTGCCGGCCATCAGTTTCATTGCGCTGCCTTCCCCGTGATTCTGACCCCGCTGGAGCCTCTAATCAGGGAGTGGCGGATTGCAAGGCGCTCCGCTGGCGCAGGCGTGGATTAGCGCGCCCGAAGGGCGAGACTAGCGCGGCTTGCGATGTTCGCCGCGGACCCAGCGGACTGTCCCCGAGCTGGCCCGCATCACCACGCTTTCGGTAGTCATGGTGCCGTCCTTGCGGCGCTTCACGCCAGCAAGCAGCGAACCGTCGGTCACCCCGGTGGCAGCAAAGATGCAGTCGCCCTTGGCCAGCTCATCGCGGGTGTAGATCTTGTTGAGATCGGTGATGCCCCACTTGTAGGCGCGCTGGCGCTCATCGTCATTGCGGAACAGCAGGCGGCCGTTGAACTGGCCGCCAACGCAGCGCAGCGCGGCTGCGGCCAGCACGCCTTCCGGCGCGCGCCCGAACCCATGTACATGTCGATCGTGGTGTCCTCGTTGGTCACCGCGATCACGCCGGCCACGTCGCCATCGCCAATCAGCACGACGCCGCAGCCCAAACCGCGCAGCTCGGCGATCAGTTCGGCGTGGCGCGGCCGGTCGAGCACGCAGACGATGATGTCGCCCGGTTCAACACCCTTGGCCGCGGCCACGGCCTTGACGTTCTCGGTCGGGCTTTTGGCCAGATCGATGATCCCGTCTGGATAGCCTGGGCCGACCGCCAACTTGTCCATATAGACGTCAGGCGCGTTGAGCAGGTTGCCTTCCTCGGCGCAGGCCAGAACGGCCAGCGCATTCGGACCCGCCTTGGCTGTGATGGTCGTGCCTTCGAGCGGATCGAGCGCAATGTCGATCTTTGGTCCGGTGCCCTGCGCGCCGCCGACCTTCTCCCCGATGTAGAGCATCGGCGCTTCATCGCGCTCACCTTCGCCAATCACCACGGTGCCGTCGATTTCCAGATCGTCGAAGGCCTCGCGCATCGCTTCGACCGCAGCGGCATCGGCAGCCTTCTCGTCACCCCGGCCAACCAGCTTGGAAGCGGCGATGGCAGCCGCCTCGGTCACGCGGACCATTTCGAGGACGAGAACGCGGTCGAGGACCTTGCTGGCGGTGGGATTGGTCATGGGCGGTTCGCTGTCCCTGGATCGTGAAGTTGTCGAATACGAATGCAGCGCGGCGCTTAGCGAGCGCGTCCGCACTTGTCGAGTAAGCGGGCATAGTCCCAGGGGGGTTCACCGGGGATTAAGGGCTGGCAAGCTCTGTTTGGACAATGGGTTGGCGGGGACAATCGATAGGACTGGCGGCTGCCTTGGCGGCAACGCCGCTGCTGGCCCAGTCCGCTGACCCCGAACCCGATCCGCAGATCGCCGAGCGCCTTGCTGCCGCGAAGTCGCGGTTAAGCGTCGAGACGGTCCAGGACCGCTGCCGAAACGCCCGCCAAACCGGCGAAATCGTGGTCTGCGTCGATCGCGGCGAAGATCTGCGGGTCCCCTCCACCGCCGAGAGCGATCCGTCCTCGCTCGCCGCCCGGCGCGCGCTCAACAATGGTATTCCGCGCGCACCACAGCTCGATCGCGGTTCTTGCAAGGGTCAGCCGGGCTGCGTGGTGGGCGGCTGG
>JACDQK010000033.1 GCA_015657645.1 Novosphingobium sp. | reverse complement strand
GCCAGCGTCAGCGGCACCAGATCGGCAAAGGCTGCTTCCGCCTTGGTGCCCCGCAGCTCTGGCCGACCATAGATCCCCCCCGAAATAATGGTCGGCATCGGTTCCGACATAGGCCAGCGCCGGGCCCTTGGCCTGGTTGTAGGCAGTCAGGTGATCCTGCCACTTCGGCGCGATCATCGGGAAGGAATCCTTGGTCCCCGTCACCACCAGCAGCGGCTTGTCCTCGGGCGGCATCGGCAGACCGGGCAACGGCCCGGGCGGCGAAATCGCAATGACCGAACGCAGCGCCGGATCGTCCCACAGGATTGCGATCAGTGCGCCAAAGCTGTGGCCCGTGGCATGGAGCGGCGCCTTGCCCAAGCGCAGGTTCATGCGCCTGGCCAGCGCCGAAAGCTGCGCACGGACCAGCGCCATATCGGCCATGCGCCAGGGCAATTGCTCGGCCTGCTTCGGCTTGGTCCCGGCCCAGTCGGTGCTGTCACCGTGGAGCGGCGCGACGACGAAGTAGCCGGCCTTGGCCCACTTTTCGGTCAGCGCGGCATATCTTGCCGGACTGGACAGCGCCCCGTGCGAGAAGAACAGCACGCCCTTCACCCGCCCCTCGGGCTTGACCAGGGTGACGGGCACAGTCCGCCCGGCGCCGTTGTCGAGCGGGACGACCTCGCTGATCGGACGCGCCGCGAGCGGGGTGGAGATCAGCGCCAGTAGCGCGGCGAACAGGGCAATGATCCTCATCACCCCAGCTTAGCCGCCCGCGCGCCGGCAATCACGCTCCAACGGCAAGTGATCGACAACCGGATAGTGCGCGGGCAAGCTGTGGTTTATTCCGCACACCGGAGCAGGAGTAGCCAATGCTGCGCAAAATCATGAAATGGCTGGGCCTGCTGCTGGTTCTGCTGCTCACCCCGCTGGCGGCCTATGCCGCACTCCATCCGCTGGCTGCTGCCAACATGGCCAAGGTGGCGGGCAAGCCGATCACCCAGGTCGATCAGTTGACGCCCGCCGAGGTGGTGCGTGGTTGCTCTGCCGCTCCATTGCCTGCCGCACCGTCCGATGCGCTGGCGCCGGGCACCTTCGAGGCCATGCGCACCTGGTCCGACGCACGCGGCGGTGTGGGCCTGATCGTGCTGGTGAACGGTCAGCTCGCGGGCCAGACCTTTGCTCCCGGCATGTCGGGGTCCCAGCCGATCCAGACCAATTCGATGCACAAGTCGGTCGTGGCGATGATGCTGGGTGCGGCGATTGCCGACGGCATCATCAAATCGGCCGACGATCCGGTCGGGCGCTACATTCCCGAGCTGAGCAAGGATCCGCGCGGCAAGATCACCCTGCGCCAACTGCTGTCGATGTCGAGCGGGCTCAAGAACGCCTCGATGGCAAAGATGGACAGCGCGGCGATCGAGCTGATGCTGGGCAATGTCAGCGAGGCGGCGCTATCGCTGCCGATCGCTGGCGCACCCGGCACCTTCAACTACAACAACGCCAACCTGCAGCTGGCCGGAACCGCGATTGCCAATGCCGCGAAGCGCGCCGGCAAGGGCCGTTATGCCGAATACCTCTCGGCCAAGCTGTGGTGCCCGCTGGGCAATGGCCCAGCCTCGCTCTGGCTGGAATTCGATGGCGGCCAACCGCGCTATTTCGCCTATCTCAACGCCGGCCTGATGGACTGGGCCCGCGTGGGCGAGCTGATCCGCCGCAAGGGGGAGTGGAACGGCAAGCAGGTGCTGCCCGCCGCCTGGATCGCGGCAATCACCGCACCATCGGCGGGCAATCCCGGCTATGGCATGGGGATCTGGCGCGGTTCGCCCTATGTGAAGGACCGCCGCTATTCGCAGGAAGTGTCGCTAACCGTGCCGCAGGCCGAGCCGTTCCTGGCCGATGATGTGATCTATTTCGACGGCTACGGCGGGCAGCGGCTTTATGTGGTGCCCTCAGTCGGTCTGGTGATCGCCCGGGCAGGCAATCCAGGGGATGGCTGGGATGAAGGTGTGCTGGTCAATCTTGCACTAAAGGGTCTGAAACGATGAGCCTGAAACTGCTTCGCCCTGCCCTCGCCAGCTTCGCGCTGTGTGCCTCCGTCGCGGCGCTGGCTGACGATGCGGCGGTTTACAAGGAGCGCTGGGATGCGTTTCTGAAGGCTCCCGGCCAAGTCTCTTTCGGACCACTGGAGGACGTCGTCGGGGCCAAGCCAAAGCCACTACCGCGCCTTGGCCAACCGGCAATTCCGGCCGCCGCCCTGGCCGAGGCTGACGCCTATGCCGCCGCCAACAAGTCCTCGACGCTGGTCGTCTGGCGCAAGGGCAAGGTCGAGTACGAACGCTATTACGGGAACCGGAACGCCGACAGCCTGTTGGTCTCCAAATCGATGGCCAAGCCGATTACCGCGATCGCCGTGGGCCGCGCGATCAAGTTGGGCTACATCAAGTCGCTCGACCAGTCGGTCGCCGATTTCGTGACCGAATGGCGCGGCACGCCCAAGGCGGCGATCAAGGTCCGCTACTTGCTCGATATGCGCTCAGGCATGCTTGAGCAGGGCTTTAGCCTCGATCCCGATCATCCGCTCAACCGCGCCTATCTTGATACCGATCACGGCCGCCATATTGTCGAGAACTATCCGCTGACCAGCACCCCCGGCACGGCCTATGGCTATGCCAATGCGCCAAGCGAGCTGGTCGCCTTGGTGATCGAGCGGGCGACGAAGATGCGCTATGCCGAGTTCATCGGCCGCCACGTGCTCCAGCCGATCGGTGCCAAGGGTGGCAAGGTCTGGGTCAACCGCCCCGGCGGCCTGGCCCATTCAGGCTGCTGCATGCACTTGCCGGCGGAAAGCTGGCTGCGGCTTGGCCTTCTGCTGCTGAAAGACGGCAAGGTGGGCGGCAAGGCACTGCTGCCCAAGGGCTATGTCGCCGAGATGCGCACCGGCACGGCGCAGAACCCGCACTTCGGGCTGGGCATCTGGATCGGCAGCCCCTGGAAGGAGCGGCGCGGCTTTGGCGCGCCGGGCCGGCCTGGGCCGCAGGTGCTGCACAGCGAAGCTTACCTCGATCCGGACCTGTTCCTGTTCGATGGCAACAGCAACCAGGTGCTCTACCTCTCACCCAAGTACGACCTCGCGATCCTGCGGATGGGCGATACCCCGCCGGCCAAGCCGGAGTGGGACAATTCCCGCCTGCCGGGCCTGATCATGCGGGCAATCAAGTAAAGGCTTACTGCCCTTCCGGCGCGGGCACGGTATCGACCGCTCCCGGCATCGTATCGCGCTTGAGCATATTGATCACCGCGCGGCGGACCTTGGGATCGCTGACCGGGCCGGAGGAGATGATCATCGTCGTGCCCGGGGCGAACTTGTCCGGATCGGCCAGCAGCGCATCGAGCGTGGCGTCATCCCACACCGCATCGCGCTTGCCCGCCAGCGCCGGGGAGTAATGGAAGTTGGGGACCGAGGCGATCCGCTGGCCAAAGATGGCGTAGAGGTTCGGCCCGGCCTTGGTCTTTCCACCCTTTTCATAGGTATGGCAGAAGCCGCACCACTTGTAGGTATCGATTGCCACGGTGCGCTCGAACTCGGTCTCGGCCCAGGCCTGAACGCGGGTCACCGGCGCGGAATGCGAGGTGACTCCGGCCGGCCCGGCAATCACGTCACCCATCGGCAAGGGCGAGACGCGGAACATGGCATAGGGACCATAGGAGCCGAGCGCGACCAGCCCGGTCACCACCACGGCGGCGGCGAGGCGGCCCTTGTTTGCCGGCTCCGGGGCGCGTTCCTTGGCCTTGCGCCAGCGGGCGATCAGCGCGCCAACCGCCCAGACAACGACGATGATCGCCACATAGCGCGCCACCGCCGCCGGCCCGGGCGCGCTCGATTTGAATGTCGCCAGGGCATAGCTGGTCGTGCCCAGCGCCAGCAGTGATTGCACCCCGAACCCGGGCGGAAAGGCAGCCAGCAGGCCCTTGCCATAGCGCAGCCAGGCATAGGCTGCGGTCAGCAGCGTCGCCAGGTTCAGGAGCATCATCATGAACCCGGCGCCGGAATGGAAATAGCCGGCAAACAGCCACAGCCGGTAGCTTTCCGGCAGCAGCACCGGCAGCTTGAACAGCGGGCCGAGCGCCACGAGCGTCCCCCCGCCCCAGGCAAACAGGAAGCCGGTCACCGGGATCGACAGCATCAGCAGGTAGTTCGCCAGCGCCAGGGTGCGGCCCCAGTTGAACAGGCCCGGACGCAGCCCGTGGACTGGCTCCATGCCGCGCTCATCGCGCCACCACAGCCACAACCGCCAGACCACCAGCGCAAGCAGGGTTACGCCAACCAGCACGTGCCAGTTGCGCAGCTCTTCGCGCAGCGGCAGCGTCTTGTCGGTGCGCGGCAAGGCAATCGTCAGCAGCGATTGCGCGAAATAGACCAGGGCCAATGCCCACCCGGCGCGAATGGCGCCCGTTGAATAGCTCTTGCCCCCAGCAGTCATATTCAATGCTCCTCGAGCAGACGGCCCACACCGCTGATCTTGTCGGTAATGCCGAGCGCCCGCAAGGCGTGCCAGTAGGTCGCGGTATTGATCGCGATCACTGGCTTGCCCAGCTCGCGCTCCTTGTCAGCGGCCAGCTGGACCATCGAGAGATTGGTGCCGACCTGGACAATCGCGTCAACATCCGGCCCGTCGAGATAGGCGATGACCTCAGTCAGTCGCTCCGGCGTGACCTTGGCGATATCGGTCCAGCACTTGCATTCCAGCGGCACGTCGCGGACCGTCTCGAACCCGCTTTCGGCCAGGTAGCGGCGCACCTCGGCATTGGCGACGGGGTAATAGGGCGAGACGAAGCTGACCCGCTTGATCCCCCCGAAAGCCTGGAGCGCGGCGACAGTGGATTCCGACCCGGTCGAGGCTCCCACACCGGCCAGGCCTTCAACCTCAGCCTTGAACTTCGCCCCGCCGGCAATCCCGCCGTAGAAGGTGATCGCCGACATCCCGAGCACCAGGTAATCGGGCTTGCAGGTCATCGCCTCGCGCACCGCAGCCATGGTATTCTCGGAAATCGCAGTGGTCCCGGCCAGGAAATCCTCGTTCGAAAGGGCCACCGGATCGGTCACGAAGATCCCGCGATAGTGGTTGGTCACGCCGACCGGGCGCATCCGCTCCATGTCGGGCTGAACCACGGTATTGGTCGACGGGCCGATCACGCCCAGAACCGCGCGATAGCCTTGCACATCGGTCATAGCGTTCCGCTTTCCTATTGGATGGCCGCAGCCTGTTCGAGGCTTTCGAACATCGCCTGCCGGAGAAGATAGGCGCGGCGCTGCTGATCATCCTGCTTGATTGCCAGCATTTCCGAACGGCGGCGTTCGTGCGCCTGATCGCTCCCGCCCTGGATGAATTCCATGTTCTTGATCGTTTGCGCCTGGGTGAAGGCGTGAGTCACCGTCCGGCGCTGGCGGTCATAGAGCGCCAGGGTGCCGTTGGGCTTGCCCGCCTTGATCGCCGGCAGCAGCTTTTCGGCCAGGTTGAAGGCATCGTGGACGCCCGAATTCATCCCGAACCCACCGAGCGGATTGTTGAGATGGCAGGCATCGCCGACCAGCATGACCCGGCCGTTGATAAAGCTCTTCGCCACGCGCTGATGCACGCGGTAGACCGTGCGGTGATAGGTTTCGACTGCCGCGCCATCGCCTGTCAGCCGATCGAACACTGCATTCTTGGTGGCGTCAGAGCGCAGGTCCACCTCGTTCGCGTCTGGCGCGGCGGGCAGCAGCACGCGCCACAACTTGGGTACCCGCAGCAGCACCAGCCACTCTTCCGGATCGGAGACATAGTTCACGTGGGCCAGGTTCGGCAGGTAATCGCCCAGCTCGGTCGCGGTGGACAGGCACAGGAACTTTTCGGGGTAGGTAAACCCGTCAAATTCAGTCCCCAACCACTTGCGGACCAGGCTGTTCGCGCCGTCCGCCCCGATCAGCCAGTCGGCCCGGAAATGCGCGACCGAGAACGGCGTTTCCGCCGCGATCGAGACACCTTGATCGTCCTGCTCGAACGACAGCAGGCGGTGGCCGAACCGGACCGAGGCGTTGGGGTACTGCTCAAGTCCCGAGGCGAGCGCCCGGCTGAGGTGGTACTGCTCGCACTGGATCCGGTAGGGATAGCGGGTCCGATCGCCGATTTCCGTCAGGTCGAACTCGATCACCTCGCCCGAGCGGCGATCACGCCAGTGATAGACCGGGGCCTTAAGCCCGCGCTCGAGCAGCATCGGGGTAATCCCGATCTCGTCGAGCATCTCCAGCGTTGGGGGATGAAAAGTCGATGCGCGCATGTCCTGCGCGCAGTCCTCCCCGGCTTCCAGTACGATCACATCGATGCCGGCGCGGGCCAGCAGCGTCGCCATGACCGTGCCAACCGGCCCTGCCCCGGCGATCATGACCTGGCATCGCTCCACGCTTGCCATCGTTTGCCAACTCCCGCGAAATTGCGTCCTTGGCCCTTCCTATGGGCGCACATTTCCCGGCGAGATCGGGCAAGGCCAAATGTATCCGTCTAGCGAAGAGCGCACCCGGCTGGCATGAAACGGCTGGCGCGATACGCGAAGGGAGCGCTGTCGCGCCGAGGGGAGACGGTTATGGAATACGATTATGTGCCGATCAGCCAGCGCCAGCCGCTGCATTGGCCAAACGGTGCGCGGGTCGCGCTGATCCTGACCTTCAACCTGGAAACCTGGGATCTGACCAAGGACACCGACAAGGCCTATTATGCTGGCGGACCGCCAATCCTGCCCGATGTTCTGCCGGGTAATACGCCCGACTTCCCGAACTATACCTGGCGCGAATATGGCCAGCGCGTGGGGATCTGGCGGCTGTACGACCTGTTCGACGAGCTGGGCGCCAAGGCCAGTTGCACCACCAATGCCGTCACTTTCGAACGCCGCAAGGCGATGGTCGATGCCTGCCTGGAACGCGGCTGGGAATTGCTGGCGCACAACTGGGAACAGGGCGAACTGCTGAGCGACTATGCCCACCAGCCCGACAAGGAGCGCGACATCGTGCTGCGCAGCCTGGCCCAGTATGAGAAGTTTACCGGACGCAAGGCCAAGGGCTGGCTTTCCTCGTCGCTGCGCGGGACCATGCAGACCGCCGACATCCTCGCCGAGCAGGGTTGCACCTTCTACTGCGACATCATGAACGACGATCAGCCCTATCTGCTGCGCACCCCGCACGGACCGATCGTCTCGACCCCCTATTCGAACGAGATCAACGATTTCACCTTCATCACCCGCAAGAACTTCACCACCGACCAGTTCCGCGACGCGCTGATCGAAGAGCTCGACGTGCTCTATGCCGAGGGCGCCAAGACCGGGCGGATCATGAATGTCGGCCTGCACCCGCACGTTTCGGGCCGGGCCCACCGGATCCGGGCGATCCGCGAATTCATCCAACACGCCCAGTCGCTCCCCGGCGTATGGTGGGCGACCCGCGAGGAGATTGCGGACTGGTACCTCGCCAATCACGAAAGCCACATCCCCGGTCAGCTCAAGCCCTGATGAACCGCAACGCCGCCCTCGCCGCTGCCGTGCCCGGCTATGCGCGGGGGCAGGTGCTGTCGCTGCCGGGGGTCTGGGATGGCCTCTCGATCAAGCTGGTCGAGCAGGCCGGCTTTCCCGCCGCATTCCTTTCAGGAGGAGCCTTGTCGATGGCGCGGCACGGGCGGCGCGACATGGGCCTCGTCACCATGAGCGAGCTGGCCCAGGCGGTGCAACTGATCCGCGAAGTGTCGGACCTGCCGCTGTTCGTCGATGCCGATACGGGCTTCGGCAATGACGATAACGCCGTCCGCACGATCCGCGTGCTCGAAGCCGCCGGAGCCACCGCAATCCAGCTGGAGGACCAGGTCTTCCCCAAGCGCTGCGGATTTCTGGCTGGCAAGGCGGTGATCCCGGCGGGCGAATATCTGGACAAGCTCAAAGCCGTACTCGATGCGCGGCGCGGGCCGACGCGGGTGATCGCGCGGACCGATGCGCGTTCAATCGAAGGCTTTGCCGCCGCGCTGGACCGGGCCTGCGCCTATGCCGAAGCCGGGGCGGACCTGGTGTTTCTTGAAGGCCCGGAGACCGTCGCGGAGATGCAGGCGATCGCCGCCGCCCTGCCCGACGCCCCGCTGGTCCATAACCTGGTCGAAGGCGGCGTCAGCCCGGTCTCTTCTGCCGCCGAGCTTCAGGCGCTGGGCTATGCCGTGGCGCTGCACCCGCTGGTGCTGCTGCACGGCTTTATCCGCCAGGGTCCGGCTCATCTGGCCGTGCTGCGCCAGACCGGCTCGACCGACAGCCTGCGTGACCAGCTGGCCGATCTGCATGAATTCGGCGCCCTGCTGACGCAGGATACCCCTTCACCCTAAAAGTTGTCTGGACAACTTTGCGCCAGCCAGCAAAGGTGCGCGCGAACAGGAGCCTCCCCATGACTATCCCCGTCCGCAATCCCCGCACCGGCGAAACCGACTATGCGATCGAGGCCGTCCCGGCTGGCGAAATCGCCGCGATTGCCCAGCGCCTGCGCGCCGCCCAGCCCGCCTGGCTGGGCATGGGCGCCGAGGCGCGCGCCGCCGTCCTGCTCAAGTGGGCCGACGCGATCGAAGCCCGTGCCGGTGATCTGGTCGCGAAACTCAGCGTTGATACCGGCCGCATCGCCATCGCCAATGTAGAGGTGTTCAGCGTTGCCGGCACGCTGCGCCGCTGGGCCGCCACTGGCCCCGGCATGATCGCGGCGATGGACCTGAAGGACGTGGCCTCCGCCACGCCCGGCATTTCCATCAGCAACCGCCACGTGCCCTATCAGCTGCTCGGCGTGATCGCGCCTTGGAACTTCCCCATGCTGTTGGCACTGATCGATGCGATCCCCGCGCTGCTGGCGGGTTGCGCTGCGCTGATCAAGCCAAGCGAAGTGACCCCGCGCTTCATCCCGGTGCTGCGCGAGACGGTCGCAGCCGTGCCGGAACTGGCCAAGGTCCTGTCGATCGTCGAAGGCGATGCCGATACTGGCCGGGCGATCGTCGGCAATGTCGATTATGTCTGCTTCACCGGCTCGGTCGCCACCGGGCGCAAGGTGGCCGAAGCTGCCGCCGCCGCCTTCATCCCCGCTAACCTTGAGCTGGGCGGCAAGGATCCGATGATCGTCCTGCCCTCGGCCGATCCGGTCAAGGCGGCGAGCATTGCACTGCGCTCCAGCGTCGCGGCCAATGGCCAGGCCTGCCAGTCGATCGAGCGGCTTTATGTCCACCGCAGTCTGGCCGATGCCTTCCTTGCCGCGCTGGTCGAGCAGGCCAAGGGCGTCGAATTCAATTACCCGGACATCGGCAAGGGCCATATCGGTCCCTTCATCTTCCCGCCCCAGGCCGACAAGGTCCAGGCCCAGATCGACGCGGCCGTGGCTCAGGGGGCCAAGGTGCTGCACGGCGGCCAGGTCGAGACGCTCGGCGGCGGCAAGTACCTGCGCCCCACCATCCTGACCAATGTCACCCCCGACATGGCGATCATTGCCGAGGAAACCTTCGGCCCGGTCATCCCGGTGACGATCTATGACGATGTCGAGGAAGCGATCCGGCTGGCCAACAATACGATCTATGGCCTCTCCGCTTCGGTGATCGGCGATCCGGCCGAGGCTGAAAAGGTTGGCGAGCGGCTGGAGGCCGGGGCGATCTCGATCAACGACGGGTCGCTGACCGCCGGGGTCTGGGACGCGGAGAACTGCTCGTTCAAGCAATCGGGCATGGGCCCGAGCCGGATGGGCGATGCCGGGCTTTACCGCTACTTCCGGGTCAAGGCGATCATGCGCCAGAACGGCGAAGCTGCCCCTATTGCCGCCTATGCGGAACAGCCCCCGCTCGGCTAAGGCACCCCCATGCCGAAAAGAGAATCGCGGGCCGAACTGGTCCGCACCCTGGAAACCATCGACCAGCGGCTGCGTTGGCTCTCTGCGTGGATCATCCACAACGCCAACCACCTGCGCGACAGCCGCGACGGGCTGAAGGTCGGCGGCCATCAGGCCAGCTGCGCCTCGATGACCGCGATCATGTCGGCGCTCTATTTCCACGCCCTGCGCCCGCAGGACAAGGTGGCGGTCAAGCCGCACGCCGGGCCGGTGCTGCATGCGCTGCACTACCTGCTCGGCAACCAGAGCCTGGACCAGCTCAAGACCTTTCGCGGGCTCGGCGGCGCGCAGAGCTATCCCAGCCGCACCAAGGACAAGGTGCCGGTCGATTTCTCCACCGGTTCGGTCGGCCTGGGCGTGGCGATCACCGCCTTTGCCAGCCTGGTTCAAGACTATCTGATCGCTCACGGCCAGCTGCCCGAGGGCGAAGCCGGCCGAATGATCGCGCTGATGGGCGATGCCGAACTCGATGAAGGCAACATCTATGAGTGCCTGATCGAAGGCTACAAGCACGACATCCGCAATTGCTGGTGGATCGTCGATTACAACCGCCAGTCGCTCGACAGCACCACGGCTGACCGGATGTTCCGCCGCTTCGACGATATCTTCGAAACCTGCGGCTGGCGCGTGATAACGATCAAGCATGGCAAGCTGCAGCGCGAGGTGTTCAAGCGCCCTGGCGGCAAGGCGATCGACCAGTGGATCGATGATTGCCCCAACGCCGAATATGCCGCGCTGACCTATCAGGGCGGCGGCGCCTGGCGCGCGCGGCTGAATGCCGACCTTGCGGCGGACCAGGCCGCGCTCGATCTGATCGCCAGCTTCGACGACGATGGCCTGTCGCGGCTGATGCTCAACCTTGGCGGGCACTGCATCGAAACGTTGCTCGACGCCTTCGAGCGCGCGCAGGACGAAGTGCCGACGCTGTTCATCGCCTATACGGTCAAGGGTTACGGCCTGCCGTTCCAGGGCCACAAGGACAATCACGCGGGCCTGATGAACCCGACCCAGATGGCCGATTACCGCGCCAGCCTGAGCATTGCCGAAGGGACCGAATGGGAACCCTTTGCCGGCCTCGGCGATAACAGCGCGGCCGCGCTTAAAGCCTTCCTCGAACCATTCCGCACCAAGCTGACACACCCGGCCCGCACCGCCCCCGCCGTGCCGGTGCCAGATCGCCTGCCGGTGCCCGACGGGGCCGAGCAATCGACCCAGGCTGCCTTCGGGCGCGTCCTGCTCGATCTCGCCAAGTCGGGCCATCCGCTGGCTGACCGGATCGTCACCACTTCTCCCGACGTGACCGTCTCCACCAACCTCGGCGCCTTCGTGAACCAGCGCGGGCTGTTCCGGCGGCAGGAGCTGAAGGACGTGTTCGCGGGCGCGAAGATCCCCAGCCCGCAGAAGTGGGCCGGGCATGAGGCCGGTCAGCACATCGAGCTGGGCATTGCCGAGAACAACCTGTTCCTGATGCTCGCCGCGCTGGGCCTGTCCGCGCCGCTGTTCGGGGAGCGACTGCTGCCGATCGGCACCGTCTATGACCCCTTCATCGCCCGCGGCCTCGATGCACTGAACTATGCCTGTTACCAGGATGCGCGATTCCTGCTGGTGGCCACGCCATCGGGGCTGACGCTGGGGCCTGAAGGCGGCGCGCACCAGTCGATCAACACGCCGCTGATCGGCATGGGCCAGCCCGGCCTGACGCACTACGAACCGGCCTTTGCGGATGAGCTCGCGCTGTTCATGCACCGCGCCTTTGCCGAGATTCAGGCGCCGGAGGGCGGCTCGACTTACCTGCGCCTCTCGACCCGGGTGATCGACCAGCAGCCGCGCGCCGATGCGTCGTGGGAAGCCGATGCCCTCGCCGGCGGCTACTGGCTGCGTCCGCCCGCACCGGGTTCACGCGCCGCCATTGCCTTCTCCGGCGCCATCGCCCCCGAAGCCATCGCCGCCTGGGAGCAGCTGGCCGACGACCTGCCGGGCCTGGGCCTGCTCAACGTCACCTCGCCCGACTTGCTGCACCGCGGCTGGTCAGCGGCGCGGGCGGCGCGTTGGCAGGGCGGCAAGCGCGTGGCGAGCCATGTCGAGGCCCTGCTTGCCCCGCTCGCCGCCGATGCCGGGATTGTCACCCTGCTCGACGGCTCGCCGGCCGCGCTGTCATGGCTCGGCGGGGTGCGCGGGCAGCGGGTCAGCCCGCTCGGCATCGACCGCTTTGGCCAGACCGGCGACCTGCCCGACCTTTACCGCACCTACCGGCTCGATGCCGATGCGGTGGTCGAGGCGATGGCGGAACTGCTGCTGCCCTGAGTCAAATTCTCCGCTTCACAAGTTGTCCGGACAAATCTATGCTCCGCCCATAACCGATAAGGAGCGGATCATGCGGGCAATCAAGTGGATGATGACGGCAGCGGCGCTGGCAGTAACGGCCAGCCCGGCTCTGGCAGCTGGCAAGGCGCGGATGCTCGATCCTAACAAGCCGGAAGACGCGCTGGAGATTTCCAAGCGCGCCCAGTGCGGTGAGGCCGATGGCAAGCCGGCGGTCTATCACTGGTCGGGCAAGTTCTATTCGCGTGTCATCGGTGAGCCTGACCGCGTGCTGTTCCACGGCGAAGGCATGAACATCCGCACCTGCGTGACCGTGGATGATCCCAAACGCGGCAAGGGCTGGCGGCTGATCAGCCGCGAGATCATGCTCTACCTCGATCCCAAGACCGGCGAAGTGGTGCGCAAGTGGACCAACCCGTGGACCAATGAAGTGGTCGACGTGATGCACATCGCCAACGATCCGGTGAACCAGCGGCCGATGTTCCCCTATGCCGCCGATGGCACGCCGTTCAAGTTTTCCGGTCGGCGCGAAGGGCGCTGGATCTTCGCCCCGTTCGAAGCCCCGCTGTTCTACCACAACGTGCTGGGCGGCGACTATCAGGACTATATCGGCGGCAAGTACCACGCGATGGAGATCTTCGATTTCGCCTATGATGCGGAAGAGATCCTCAACCTGAAGAACCCCACCGCCTACCCGATCGTGTCCTGGGTGCGCATTTCCGACTGGATGCCGTGGATGAAGATGCGCGGCCGCCAGGGCCAGATGGTCGTCAACGCCATGGGCAACAAGCTCAAGAGCTTCGATGAGCTGCCCAAGGTGCTCAAGGACGAGATTGCGCTCAACTATCCGATCTACACCTCGCCCCCGCCGCTCGATGACCAGCGGCCCAATGAAACCACCTGGACCGTGTTCAAGAAGTGGGTGGCCGAGAAGGACGGCGGCAAGAAGCCGGCCGCGACTGCCGGGCACTGAAGCGTGGGCCAGATCGCCGCTGCCATGCCCCTCGTCGCCAGTCAGGCGGGGGTATGGCAGGGCGAGTACGTCCACTTCGATGCCGAGCACCGCGAGATTGACCGGCACCGGTCGACCCTGATCTGCCGGCTGTTCGATGGCCCGGACGGCGCGGCGCGGCTGACCCAGACCAACATCTATGACTGGGCCGACGGCACCCGCGAGATCCGCTATTTCGATGGCGTCTTGCAGGGTGACCGGATCAACATCTCCAACGTCAACATCGATGGCTGGGTCGCGCCGCTGGCCCTGGATGAGACCCAGCGCACGATCATGGTCGCCTGGACCCGCGCCGGGCAGCCGGACTTCCGCTATTACGAGATGATCACCGTAGCCGAGGACGGCCTGGCCAAGAACCGCACCTGGCATTGGTATGAGAAGGGCCGGCTGTTCCAGCGCACCCTGATCAACGAGGACTACGTGACTGCCGACTGGCAGGCCCTCGACGATCCCGCGTACTACGCCTTCCAGCCAAGAGCGCCGCGATGAGCCAGACAATCCTGCTGGCGATCCATACGATCGTGCTGGGCTATTGGCTCGGCTCGGACCTGGTGATCAACAGCGAATACCGCTTCATCGTCCACCGCCATGACCTGCCGGTCGCGGCGCGGCAGGAGATGACCGATCATCTGATGAAGGTCGATCAGCACGTCCGCTATGCGCTGGTGCTGCAGGCCATGCTCGGCACGATGCTGCTGGCCGGACTGGGCTTGCTGCCGGCCAGCCTCAGCGGGATTGCGCTGGCCGCCGGCCTGGCCTGGCTGGGACTGGTCGAAGCGACCCACCGCACCCGCAAGACGCCGCTTGGCCTGAGGCTGGCGCTGCTCGACCGCGTGGTCCGCTATGGCCTGGCCCTCGCACTGCTGGCCCTGACCTTCACGCAAGCCGACTGGCCGCTGTGGCTGCGGCTGAAGCTGGGGCTATTCGCCGGCGTGATCGGCTGCGGCTTGCTGATCCGGTTCCAACTGATCCGCCACTTCACTGTCTGGGGCGAAGTGCTGGCGCAAGGCTCAACGCCAGCGCGCGAGGCCAGCCTGCGCGCCACCTATCGCCGCGCCACATCAATCTTGGCTGGCCTGTGGTTACAGGTCTTCGCGATCGCGGTGCTGGCCGTGGTTCGGCCGTTCTGATCCGCCTCAGGGGATCGGCTTGACCGCCCCGAGGTAAGACGTGACCACCAGCAGCAGGTAAGTGAGCCAAACCCACCAGCGGGTCTTGTCCATGGTCTTGCGCAGCGGCACTTCGGTTTCGTCGCTCGAACCTTCGGCCAGCAACCGCCCAAGCTGGGCGCCGACCGGCTTGAACGAGACATCGATCATAATCGCGGCAGCAAAGATCGCGCCGAACAGCAGCGCCTTCCAGGCGAGCCAGGTCGGGGCGATCGGGTGGCCGGTCAGCACCGACTCTGCCCCCAGCCAGAGGTAGAAGGCGCAAAGGAGGTAGCGGATCCAGCCTTCGATCCGGCGGTTCCGGGCGGCGCGCGGGGTCATGTCGTGGACATGGGCATCAAGCACCAGCCAGAGCCACACCGCCGCGATAACCCAAGCCGCCCAGACCAGCGCGACCGGCAGGTTCCACCAGCCGCCAACATAGGACACCGTCAGTGATAGCGGCACCATCAGCGCCCAGGCCGCCCGCGGGGTCAGGTCGACGATCACCAGCAGCTTGAGCAAGGCAATCCGCTGATCGAGCGTATAGAGTTCACGCTTGCGGAAGTGCTGGCCGAGCAGGAAGACGCCCACGTCTGCCCCGAGCCACATCACGAACAGCAGCAGGTGGACATAGACCAGGGTCGGATAGGCAAGTTCGGTCAGGCTCATGAATCGGCTCCCCCCCGCGAATGTTGTCCAGACAAGACCACATTTCGCGGCTTGACAAAAGCTCAAATGTCCGGACAACTTTGCCTGGCAGGTAGAACACCCTTATTGAGCGACCCGTAACGATAACCGGGCGCAGGGACCGAACTAACAGGGAAGGACCGACGTGACCCGTAATGCAGCTGCTGAGCGCTGTGTCCCTTGCGCCATGCTGGCGACTCCGGCATATGCCCAATGACGCCG
>JACDQK010000032.1 GCA_015657645.1 Novosphingobium sp. | reverse complement strand
GGCAATCCGATCGTCTATGTCGGCTCCAAGACCGCGCGACGGATCCACGGCGCGACCAGGCCAGCGCCGACTTTGACGAGAAGAGCGACGAAAAGCGCCCGACCGTGCAGGTGGGCGATCCCTTCACCGAAAAGCTGCTGATCGAGGCCTGCCTGGAACTGATGGCGACCGACGCGATCGTCGCGATCCAGGACATGGGCGCGGCCGGCCTGACCTCCAGCTCGGTCGAAATGGCGACCAACGGCAAGGCCGGCATCATTCTCGACATGGACAAGGTGCCGTGCCGCGAGGAAGGAATGACGCCGTACGAAATGATGCTGAGCGAGAGCCAGGAGCGGATGCTCATGGTGCTCAAGCCCGGCAAGGAGCCGATGGCCGAAGCGATCTTCAAGAAGTGGGAGCTGGACTTTGCCGTGATCGGCGAAGTGACCGACACCGGCCACATGGTGCTGACCTGGCAGGGCGAGACCGTCTGCGATATCCCGCTGGGGCCGCTGGCCGAAGACGCCCCGCTCTATGACCGCCCGGCCCTGAGCCTGGCCGACTACAAGGCCTGGGCCAAGGTCAAGCCGCTCGGCGATGTGCCGCAAAGCGCGGACCTCGGCGCGGACCTGCTCAAGCTGATGGCTTGCCCCGATCTCGCCAGCCGGCGCTGGATCTGGGAGCAGTATGACAGCCAGGTCGGTGCGGATACGCTGCAGAAGAGCGGCGGCGATGCGGCGGTGGTGCGCATCCACGGGACCAAGAAGGCGCTGGCGATAAGCACCGACTGCACCCCGCGCTATTGTTATGCCGATCCCTATGAAGGCGGCAAGCAGGCCGTGGCCGAAACTTACCGCAATATCTCAGCAGTTGGCGCCAAGCCGCTAGCAATCACCAATTGCCTGAACTTCGCCAATCCGCAGCGGCCCGAAATCATGGCCCAGATCGTCGAGGCCCTGCGCGGCATGGGCGATGCCTGCCGCGCGCTCGACTATCCGATCGTTTCGGGCAACGTCAGCCTCTATAATGAGAGCAAGGCGACCGGCGGCGGCTCGGCGATCCTCCCCACGCCCGCGATTGGCGGCGTCGGGCTGATGGCCGATCATGAGATCATGGCGACCATCGCCTTCAAGGCCGAGGGCGAATGCCTGGCGCTGATCGGGCCGAGCTATCCGGAACTGGGCCAATCGCTGTGGCTGCGCGAGGTCCACGGCCGCGAAGATGGCGATCCGCCCACGGTCGACCTGGGTGACGAGCGCTTCCACGCCGAGGTAATCCGCCAGCTGATCGCCGACGGCGCGGTGACGGCAGTGCACGACGTCAGCGATGGCGGCCTGCTGGTCGCGATTGCCGAGATGGCACTGGCCGGCAACTTGGGCGCCACAATCGATCCGATGGACACGGCCTTCGCCTTCAACGAAACCCAGTCGCGCTATCTGGTGACCTATCCGGCCGACAAGCCGCTCGACCGCAGCAAGGTGCCGTTCGAGAAGATCGGCACCACCGGCGGCGACGCGCTGGTGATCAATAGTCAGCCGGTCAAGCTCAGCGCGCTGCGCGAAGCGAGCGAAAGCTTCTTCCGCGACTGGATGGAAGGCTGATCGGGTGACCGAGGCGGGCTATTCCGGCACGCCGCTGGCGAAAAAGCTGAACCTGCGTGACGGGATGCGGGTGTGGTTCGATGCCATGCCCGACAGCGTGGCCGACGAAATCGACGAATATGCGCTTGAGCTGCGCTTTGTGGCAGATCCGGCAGATGGAATCGACGCAGCACACGTGTTCGTGACGGAACGCACGGTGCTGGAAGCCCGGCTGAACAGCCTGCGCAAGCAGATCGCGCCCGATGGTCAGATCTGGGTCAGCTGGCCAAAGAAGGCCGCGAAAGTGCCGACCGACATCACCGAGGACACGATCCGCGAGCTTTGCCTGCCGCTAGGCCTGGTCGATACCAAGGTCTGCGCGGTCGACGAGGTCTGGTCCGGCCTCAAGCTGGTGATCCGCAAGGACCTCCGCTAGGCCGCCGGATCAGGCGGCCAGCTTGGCCGGCGCCATCAGATCGTAGGGGTCGATCCCGGCCGCGCGCCACATGGCGTGGGCCTGCTGGTAATAGCTTGGCGGCTTGATGTTCAGCTTGGCGCGAACTTCCTCGATCGGCAGCGGCAGCAGGTCGGTGATGCACATCTCGACCAGTCGCGGGCAGGCCTTGCCCATCTTCTGCGCCTCGCGCACCGCGCGGAACACCGGAACCTTCACGGTCTTGCGCTTGGCGATCTCAACCGCACCGGCATAGCCCAGGAACAGGTGCGCCGGGCTCGGCTGCTGGCTGTAAGTGAAGGCCAGCACGCACTGTTCACCCAGCGCATCGCGCCCGAACCCGGACAGGATGTGCATCAGGTCATGCGTGTCGCGCATCCGGTTGAAGTACCAGGTGACCTGGTCTTCCCAGTAGAAGTCGAGCGGACGGTTTGCGTCGAGTTCATCGACCAGGCCGTGGGCCGAGAGCCCTTCGCGCTCCATGAAATCGCAATAGACATGCGCCAGGCTGCCGGCGGGCATCTTGCGCAGCGCCTCGTGATCATCGAGGAGCTTCATCAGCGATGGCTCCTTGCGGCGGATCTCCTGCGCGCGCTCGGTCTTCAGGAAGCTGCGCGCCGCGTCATAGACCCCGCGCCAAGGCAGCGCCTCGAAAATCGGGGTGACCTTGGACGTGTCTTCCTTGTCCTTCACCAGCTCGCGGAAATTGCGCCAGGCCTTGGGCAGGTCATAGCGCATCTCCGGCCGGCCCGGCAGCATCAGCGGCAGGTCCGGATCGGCGAAATTGACGTGAGCCTGGCGCAGCGAGGGCCGGACTTCGAGCGGTGCGGTCATCATGTTCATGGCAAGCGCGATAATGCGAACTACTTACAGAACTGTCAATAGTGGTTTTGGGGCGCCTAAGCCCAGTCGTTCTCAGCAATCCCGAGCAGCCGCAGCACGTCGGTCAGGTCACCGCGATCGATCGCACCATTCGCAGCCGCGCGGGCCTTTGGCTTGGCGTAGTAAGCCACGCCATAGCTGGCCGCGACCAGCATCGGAATGTCGTTGGCACCGTCGCCGGTGGCCAGACTGACCGCCCCGCCCCGGGCCTCCACCTCGCCGCGCAACACGGCTTCCTTGACCGCGCTGTCGACGATGTCACCGACCAACCCACCCGTCAGCTTGCCGTGGCTCACGGCCAGGCGGTTGCCGACCACCCGCTCAAACCCGAGCCGCTCGCGACCGGATCGGCGAACTGGTGGAAGCCGCCGGTCACCAGCACCGTGCTGCAACCATAGGCCTTGAGCGTCGCGACCAGCGTGCGGGCGCCGGCATGTCGTTGATCCGTTCATCCAGGCATTGCTGGATCGCATCCTCGCCCAGCCCGCCCAGCAGGCGGACCCGCTCGGTCAGGGCCTCGGCAAAATCGAGTTCGCCCTGCATGGCGCGTTCGGTGATGGCGGCGATCTGCTCCTTGAGGCCGGCGAAATCGGCCAGCTCGTCGATGCATTCCTGCCCGATCATGGTGGAATCCATGTCCGAGACGAAAACCTGCGGCACCTGCGGCAGGTGATCGGCAATCAGCAGGTCGGATGGCTGGAAGTGGCGATCGAGCACGCCCCGGATCGCCGCCGGATCGCCGTCTTGCGTCATCACCTGCAGCACAGAATCGAGCTCCGGCAGCGGATCGGCGCCGATAACTCGCGCGCCCTGCGCCTCGATCGCATGGATCGCGGCATCGAGATGGGCGGACAAGAGCGCCGGTTCTGCTATCACGCGAGCAATGAGCACGCAGGATTCCCCTATAGATTCGGACCAGGACCGGCCGCCGCTGGCGCTCATCGCAGGGCCGACCGCGAGCGGCAAGAGCGATCTGGCGGTGCGGCTCGCGCTGGCCATCAAGGCGCAGGGGCGCGCGGCTGTGGTAATCAATGCCGACAGCGCGCAAGTCTATGCCGACCTGGCCGTGCTGAGCGCACGCCCCGCGCCCGAAGAGATGCAAGGCGTACCGCATAGGCTGTTCGGCACCTGGGACGGCACGACAGCCTGCTCGGCGGCCGATTGGGCCAAGGCCGCGCGCAATGAGATTGCTGCTGCCCATGCCGATGGGGCCGTGCCGATCCTGGTCGGCGGGACCGGTCTCTATCTGCGCACCCTGCTCGATGGCATTGCCCCGGTGCCGCCGATAGACGCAGGCGTTCGGCTTTATGCGCGCCGACTGACACTGGAGGAAGCGCGCGCCGCCTTGCAGCGCGAGGATCCTGAAGCCGCCGCCCGGCTCAATCCCAATGATACGACCCGGATCGTGCGCGCGCTGGAAGTCGCCTGTTCAACCGGTCGCACCCTGGCCGAGTGGCAAGCAGCGAAGGTTGGCGGGATCGGCGCGTCGGTCGATCTGCATGCCGCAGTGCTCCTCCCTGAGCGCGCCTGGCTATACGAACGCTGTGACCGCCGCTTTGAGCTGATGCTGGAACGCGGTGCGATTGCCGAAGTCGAGGCCCTGCTCGCCCGCCAGCTTGACCCCGCCCTGCCCGTCATGCGGGCGATTGGAGTCCCGGAAATCAGCACTTTCCTGCGTGGGGAATGCAGCTGCGCCGAGCTGGTCGAACGCGGTGCCCAGGCCACCCGCAACTATGCCAAGCGGCAGTATACCTGGTTCCGCAACCAGCCGCCGGCCGAATGGCGGCGGATTGAATCTCATAATGTCGATCCAGAAGCCTATTTCGCATCTTTATTACAACATTAGCGCTTGACACGTTATTTACTGTCGCCTAGGGCCGGATCACTTCCTGCCCATGGCAGGCCCGCACGAGTTGGAGAGGGCGACCCGGCACAGGCAACTGTGCCGGGTCGGTTCTTTAAGAGGGCGGTGAGACTGATGAAGGACTGTTACGGTGAGTGAAGAGCGCAGCGGCGCAAGCATCCTGGTCGAAAGCCTGGTCCGCCAGGGGGTCGAATTCGTCTTCGGTTATCCCGGGGGGCGCGGTGCTGCCGATTTACGATGCGCTGTTCGCCGATCCGCGCATTCGCCACATCCTGGTCCGGCATGAAGCCGGCGCAGCCCATGCGGCCGAAGGCTATGCCCGCTCGACCGGCAAGCCAGGCGTGGTGCTGGTCACCTCCGGCCCCGGCGCGACCAATGCGGTCACCGGCATTGCCGATGCCTTCATGGATTCAATCCCGCTGGTCGTGATCACCGGCCAGGTCGCAACCGGCCTGATCGGCTCGGACGCGTTCCAGGAAGCCGATACGGTCGGCATCACGCGCCACTGCACCAAGCACAACTATCTGGTGAAGGACCCATCCGAACTCGCCGCGACGATCGACGAGGCTTTCCAGATTGCCACGCAGGGCCGCCCCGGCCCGGTCGTGATCGACATCCCCAAGGATGTGCAGGTCGCGGTCGCCAGCTTCACCGATGGCGCGCCGCAGCGGCCCAACCGCTACAGCCCGACCCTGCGCGGCACGGACAAGGATATCGCCCGGGCGATCGAACTGATCGCCAATGCCCGCGCGCCGATCTTCTACACCGGCGGCGGCGTGATCAATTCCGGCCCGCGCGCCGCCGAGCTGCTGCGCGAGCTGCAAGCCCGGACCGGCGCACCCGTCACCTCGACGCTGATGGGCCTTGGCGCTTTCCCGGCCGACCATGGCGACTGGCTGGGCATGCTGGGCATGCACGGCACTTACGAAGCCAACATGGCGATGAACAAGGCCGACCTGATGGTCTGCATCGGCGCCCGTTTCGATGACCGCGTCACTGGCCGGCTCGATGCCTTCTCGCCCACGTCGACCAAGATCCACATCGATATCGATCGGTCCTCGTTCAACAAGACCGTCCCGGTCGACCTGCCGATCCTGGGCGATTGCACGCTGGTCCTCGAGCAGCTGCTGACTGCCTGGGGTGAGCGCAAGGGGCAGGACCTGTCCGAATGGAAGGCCCGTATCGATGGCTGGCGCGCCGCCAGAGCCTGGCCTATCCCTCCAACGCCAAGGCGATCATGCCGCAGCTCGCGGTCGAGCGGCTATATGCTCTGACCAAGCACCGCGATCCGGTGATCGCCACCGAAGTCGGCCAGCACCAGATGTGGGCGGCGCAGTACTTCCCCTTCTTCGCGCCGAACAAGTGGCTCACCTCGGGCGGGCTCGGCACGATGGGCTTTGGCCTGCCCGCCGCGATCGGCGCGCAGCTAGGCAATCCGGACAGCCTGGTGATCGACATTGCCGGCGATGCCTCGATCCAGATGAACATCCAGGAGCTGGGCACGGCCACGCAGTACCGCCTGCCGGTCAAGGTCTTCGTGCTCAACAACGAATGGATGGGCATGGTCCGCCAGTGGCAGGAACTGACCTATGAAAGCCGCTATTCGGAAAGCTATTCGGACAGCCTGCCCGATTTCGTCAAGCTGGCCGAAGCCTATGGCTGGAAAGGCATCCGGATCGAAGACGAAAGCCAGCTCGATGCCGGCATTCAGGCGATGATCGACCATCCAGGCCCGGTGATCGTCGATTGCCTGGTCCACAAGGAAGCCAACTGCTTCCCGATGATCCCCAGCGGTGCGGCGCACACCGACATGATCCTCTATGGCGATTCCGTCGCCGGGACCATGGACGACGAAGCCAAGGCACTGGTGTAAGGGGCAGGCCATGATGAAGATCAAGCACCAGGCGGCCGAGCGCCACGTCCTGACCATCACCGTCGACAACGAGGCCGGGATTCTGGCCAAGATCGCCGGGCTGTTCACCGCGCGCGGCTATAATATCGACAGCCTGACCGTGGCCGACATTACCGAGAACCACGCGGTCAGCCGGATCACGATCGTCACCCACGGCCCGCCGGCGGTGATCGACCAGATTCACGCCCAGCTCGAACGGCTGGTCCCGGTTCACAAGGTCATCGACCTGACCGAGGCCGGCGACCATGTCGAGCGCGAACTGGCGCTGGTCAAGGTCAAGGGCACCGGTGACGCGCGGGTTGAGGCACTGCGCCTGGCCGAAGTGTTCCGCGCCAAAGTGATCGACACGACCACCAGCAGCTTCGTGTTCGAACTGACCGGGGATCCCGGCAAGATCGACCGCTTCGTTGCGCTGATGCGCGAGCTTGGCCTGGTTGAGGTTGGCCGCACCGGGGTGGTCGGCATGATGCGCGGGGCCGAAGCGGCTTAGCCGAAGAGCGAACAACTCATATGCCGTCATCCCCGCGCAGGCGGGGACCCATCACCGGACGGTACAGCTTCACGAAGGCGCGGGAGATGGGTTCCCGCTTTCGCGGGAATGACGAACTGAGGGACTGACATGAAGGTTTACTACGACGCCGATTGCGACCTGAACCTGGTCACGGGCAAGAAGATCGCCGTGCTCGGCTATGGCAGCCAGGGCCACGCCCACGCGCAGAACCTGCGCGACAGCGGGGTCAAGGACGTCGCCATCGCGCTGCGTCCCGGCTCGGCCAGTGCGCGCAAGGCGGAAGCCGCCGGTTTCAAGGTGCTGTCCAACAAGGATGCTGCCGCCTGGGCCGACATCCTGATGATCCTGGCCCCGGACGAGCACCAGGCAGCGATCTGGGCCGATGACATTAAGGGCAACCTGCGCCCCGGCTCGGCCCTCGCCTTCGCCCACGGTCTCAACATCCATTTCGGCCTAATCGAAGCGCCGGCGGATATCGACGTGATCATGATCGCGCCGAAGGGCCCCGGCCACACCGTGCGCAGCGAATACCAGCGCGGCGGCGGCGTGCCGTGCCTGGTCGCCGTCCACCAGGACGCCACCGGCAATGCGCTCGACGTCGCCCTCGCCTATGCCTCGGGCGTTGGTGGCGGCCGTTCGGGCATCATCGAAACCAACTTCAAGGAAGAGTGCGAAACCGACCTGTTCGGTGAGCAGGCCGTGCTGTGCGGCGGGATCACCCACCTGATCCAGGCCGGGTTCGAAACCCTAGTCGAAGCCGGTTATGCACCGGAAATGGCCTATTTCGAGTGCCTCCACGAAACCAAGCTGATCGTCGACCTGCTCTATGAAGGCGGCATCGCCAACATGCGCTATTCGATCAGCAACACCGCCGAATACGGCGACATCACCACCGGCCCGCGGATCATCACCGACGAGACCAAGGCGGAAATGAAGCGCGTGCTGGCCGATATCCAGTCGGGCCGCTTCGTGAAGAACTTCGTGCTCGATAACCGCGCCGGGCAACCGGAACTGAAGGCGGCCCGCAAGGCAGCCGAAGCCCACCCGATCGAACAGACCGGTGCCCGCCTGCGCGCGATGATGCCGTGGATCGGCGCAAACAAGCTGGTCGATCAGGACAAGAACTGATCTTTTACTCTCGCATGCTAGCAATACCGGCATTGTCTGCGGCG
>JACDQK010000334.1 GCA_015657645.1 Novosphingobium sp. | reverse complement strand
TTTGGCGGGCTTAGTTCGACTGCTTGAAGAACACTTCGCCGTCGCGCTTCACCACCAGGTCCTTCTGGAAGCTGGTCTTGAGCAGCCAGGTATCGCCGCTCTTCACCCAGATGTCGTTCGAGGTGACCGACATCTCCATCCTCATTTCGTTGCCGTCAGGCCCGGGGCGGACCATGGTCGCGGCCAGTTCCTGCCGAACCGCGGCGCTATCGCCGGAGACTGTCGCTTCGAGCACGGTGGTCTTGGAATTCTGGCTCATCGCCGCCGGCATCCGCTCCATCAGCGTGGCAATGCCGCTGGCGTCGTGGGTGTTGCCCTGGATGTCGGTCATCTGGAAACCGGGGGCCAGGATCGCGTTGACCGCGGTGCTGTCCTTGGCGGCCATGGCGGTGCGATAGCTGTCATACTTGGCCTGGAACGCGGCCTTGGGATCTTCCTGCGCGGCAGCGCTGCTGGCGATTGCCACGGCGACAATTGCGCCAAACCAGGGTGAAACGCGCATCGGGAATCCTTTCTTGGGTTGAGCCCTGCTGCCTTAATGGTGATGGCCGGGGTCCCCTGCAAGGCGGCATCGACCAACGCCGAGTTCGATCTGGATGGTCGAATGATCGATCCCGAAGTGCTGGGAGAGCTCTTCGGCCAGCTTGTGCAGCACGGCATCGCCGGGGTGGCCGCCAGGCATTTCGACGTGAGCAGTCAGCGCGGTTTCAGTCGTGCTCATTGGCCAGATGTGGAGATCGTGGACCGTGCTGACCCCCGGGCGCGCCATCAGCCAGCGGCGGACCTCGTCCGGATCGATCCCCGGCGGCACCGCCAGCAGCCCCATCCGCACCGCGTTCTTGAGCAGGCCCCAGCTGCCCCAGCCGATCGCGAAGGTGATCAGCAGGCTGGTCAGCGGATCAATCCAGGCCTTGCCGGTCAGCCAGATCGCGGCGCCGGCCACCACCACGCCGGCCGAAACCGCCGCATCGGCCAGCAGGTGGACGAAGGCCGCGCGCAGGTTGAGATCGGCCTTCTGGCCGCTGGCAAACAGCGCGGCGGACAGGGCGTTGATCGCGATGCCGGCTGCCGCCACGCCCATCATCACGCCGCCTTCGATCTCCTGCGGGTTGAAGAAGCGGTGGATCGTTTCGAACAGGATCGCCCCCAGCGCGACCCACAGCAGCGCCGCATTGGCGATGGCCGCCAGGATCGATGAGCTCTTGAAACCATAGGTGTAGCCGGTCCGCGCGGGGCGGGCGGCGAGGATGCTGGCGCCCCAGGCCAGCAGCAAGGCCAGGACGTCGGACAGGTTGTGCCCGGCATCGGCCAGCAGCGCCATCGAGCCGCTCCACAACCCCGCCACCACTTCGATTACGACAAAGCCGGCGTTGAGCATCACCGCCAGGGCAAAAGCGCGGCCCGACCCGGAAACCGGGTGTTGGTGATCGTGATGATCGTGGTGGTGATGGCCGTGGCCGCGGTGGTGGTGAACCCCCGGTCCATGATGGTGCGCGCCGCTCATTCTGGTCCCTTCAAGCCTGACCGTTGCACAATTGCCGCAGTGCAGCAACAATCGTTCCGCAAGGACTCTGCGCAAAACCCTTGGAAATTGGCGATTTGGGCGTCGCGCTGAACGATTATTAGAACCTGCCTGTCCCGCGCGTAATAAAATGTCGGCGGTTCCGCGTACCGCCCGGCGGACCGGCGGACTAGTCACAGCCTTGTCACACAGGGCTGTTTAGTGCGCGGCGCTGCCCCGCTAATAGCGTGCGCAGCCGGCGTTGGGGGCGATTCGCCCGGCGCCAGAAGCCACGTGTTTTCGCAAGTTTGCCACAACAGGGATTTCTCTCCTCATGCGCATCAACTCCGCCCTGACCACCGCCGCCAGCAGCTTCGCCATTGGCGTCGCCGCGCTGAGCGCGCCGGCCTTCGCCCAGTCGACCGGCTCGATCGACTTCGAAAAGGAAATCATCGTCACCGGGACCCGTTCGGGCACCCAGGAAGTGGCCGGCGTTTCCGCTCCCGATACGGCCAAGGCCAAGGCGGTCCTGACGCAGGAAAACATCGAGCGCCAGAACCCCGGCCAGACCATCCTGGATACGATCAACCAGATCCCGGGCGTCAGCTTCCAGAACAACGACGCCTACGGTTCGTCGGGCGGCACGCTCAACATCCGCGGCTTCTCGTCGGACCGCGTCAGCCTGACCTTTGACGGCGTGCCGCTGAACGATTCGGGCAACTACGCGATCTTCTCGAACCAGCAGATCGATCCCGAACTGATCGAGCAGGTTAACGTCAACCTCGGCACGACCGACGTCGACAGCCCGACGGCTTCGGCCGCTGGCGGCACGGTCAACCTGCGCACCAAGAAGCCCGATCGCGATTTCGGCGTGATGCTTTCGGGCAGCGCCGGCCAGTTCGATTTCATGCGCATCTTCGCCAAGGTCGAAACCGGTGACCTGACCGCCAGCGGTCTGCGCGCCTGGTTCTCGATGAGCCGCGCAACCAACGACAACCCGTTCAACAACTACGGCAAGGTCAACAAGCAGCAGTACAACGGCAAGATCTATCTGCCGCTGTCGGGCGACGATTTCATCTCGGTTGCCGGCCACTACAACCAGAACCGCAACAACTTCTTCGGTTCGCTGCCGCTGCGCCTTGATGGCAACCGCACGGTCGGTTCGGCCGCGATCAATCGCTATCCGAACAACAACAAAGAGCGCGAATACCTGATCAACTTCCCCTGCCAGGTTGATACGCCGCAGGCCGGGGTGGCCGATACCATTGCGCCGGCGTTCCGCGGCGCCAGCTGCGGTACGGAGTTCGACCGCCGCTATAACCCGTCAAACACCGGCAACATCCGCATCAGCTCGCGCTTCACGCTGGCTGACAACCTGGTCCTGACGGTCGATCCCAGCTATCAGTACGTCAAGGCCAATGGCGGCGGCACTGTCAGCGCCCGTGAAGGTCTGCGCGATATCGACCCGACTGCCGGCGTGAACAACGTTGCCGGTTACCTTGGCGGCACCCCGTTCTTCGGCCGTGACATCAATGGCGACGGCGATGTGCTCGACACCGTGACCGCGATCGCCCCCAGCCAGACCCAGACCCGCCGCTTTGGCGTGATTGCCGGCCTGCGTTGGGAAATGGACGATCACAACACCTTCCGCGTCAACTACACGCTCGATCACGCCCGCCACCGCCAGACCGGCGAAGTCGGCCTGGTCCAGACCAATGGCGAGCCGTTTGACGTGTTCCCGGCCAATGCCGGCGAAAAGGACGTCACTGGCGCGATCCTGCAGAAGCGTGATCGTCTGTCTTACGCGATCCTGCACCAGTTCTCGGCCGAATACCGCGGCGAGCTGATGGACGATCGCTTGGTCGTCACCGCCGGTCTGCGCATGCCGTTCTTCAAGCGTGAACTGAACCAGAACTGCTTCACCAGCTCGGCCAGCGGCTTCGTTGAATGCTTCAGCAGCAACACCGCGCTGAACACCACGGCCGCCACGCTCAACCCCTATGTGGTGACCACCAATGCCACCACCGGGGCGATCTCGGTGACCGGCTGGGCGCCGCCGCAGCAGCGCGTGCTGAACTACAAGAAGCTGCTGCCCAACGTTGGCCTGGTCTTTGACCTGACCGACAACCTCAGCGTGTTCGGCAACTTCTCGCAGGGGATCTCGGTCCCGGGCACCGACAACCTCTACAACGCGTTCTACTTCCCGGTCACCACCGAACGGGCGCGGCCGAAGCCGGAAACGACCGACAACTTCGATGCGGGCCTGCGGTTCCGCTCGGGGCGGATCCAGGCGCAGATCTCGGGCTTCTACAACCAGTTCCAGAACCGTTCGGCCTCGGCCTACGATCCGGAAATCAACCAGACCGTCTATCGTAACCTGGGCAGCGTGAAGAAGTACGGGATCGACGGCTCGATCGCCTGGTCGCCGGTGGATGAACTCAGCGTCTATCTGTTCGGCAGCGTGATGAAGTCGAAGATCCGCGACAACATCGCGATCGGTGAGCTGGCCAATGGTACGCCGGTGTTCGCACCGACTGCCGGCAAGCGCGAAGCTGGCGCTCCGAAGTACACCTTCGGCGGCACCGTGCGCGGCAACATCGGTCCGTTCGACCTGGGTGTCACCGCCAAGCGCACCGGTCCGCGCTACATCTTCGACACCAACGAAGCGACCTTCACCGGTTCGTTCGTTCCGGCCGGGGCGCTGACCTCGACCGGTGGCACGCCGGCGGCGCAGCCTGCTCCGACCCAGATCTATGGCAAGGTTGCGGCGGCTTACTGGCTGGTCAACCTCGATGCCCGCGTGAACCTCGACTTCGTGGGCCTCAACGACAAGACCTACCTGCAGTTCAACGTCTACAACCTGTTCAACCAGTTCTACGTTGGCGGCTTCGGCGGCAACCTGAACCAGACGCAGTCCTTCAACCAGACCACCGGCGTCGTGACTTACGGCAACCCGGGCTTCGTCCAGATCGGCGCGCCGCGCACGATCAGCGGTACGGTGGTGTTCCAGTTCTGATCGATCCGATCAGTTCAACCGAACAAGGGAAAGGGGCGCTGCGGCGCCCCTTTCTTTTTGCTTGTTAAGTTCAGCGATAGACGCAGGCGTCGAGCGCTTCGTTGCGAACCACTCCGCTGCGCGCGGCGATGGCGTTGCCGTGGCGGCGGGTGAAGCCCTTGGCCCCGGTCACGGCGCGCTTCTTCGGGCTGGGCAGGGCGGCAGCGATCCGCGCTGCCTCGACCCGGGTCAGCCGCGCCGCGCTTTTCTTGTAATAGCGCTGGGCCGCGGCTTCCACGCCATAGGTGCCGATCCCGGTCTCGGCGACGTTGAGGTAGACCTCCATGATCCGGCGCTTGCCCCACACGTGCTCGATCAGGAAAGTGAACCACACCTCCAGCCCCTTGCGGGCATAGCGATCCCAGCCCCAGCCCTGCCACAGGAACACGTTCTTGGCGGTCTGTTGGCTGATCGTGGAGCCGCCGCGCAGTTTCCCGCCTTGCTGGTTGCGCTCGATCGCCTGCTCGATCGCTTCCTGATCGAACCCCTGGTGCGAACAGAACTTGGCGTCCTCCCCCGCGATCACGGCGGCGACCATGTTGCGGTCGATCCGGCTGAGCGGAGTCCAATCCTTCTCGAACCCGTTGGGATCGGCGATCATGGTGATCGTGATCGGCACCGGCACGAACTTGTACAGCACCGTGATCCCCAGGCTCAGTACCAGGAACCAGACGATGATCCGGCCGATCCACCAGCCGAGATTGTAGGTAAAGCCGTGCTTGGCAGCGGGGCGGGATGGTTTGAGAAAGCGCATCATCGCCCTTAGGCTAGCGCGAGAGCCGCGCCGCGCCAATCCTTTGGCGCGGCGCGGCTGTTAACTCACGCGGCCGGCAGCAGGCGCCGGTCGTTGGCGATCCGCAGCATGGCCTTTTGCAGCTTTTCAAAGGCGCGCACCTCGATCTGGCGGACGCGTTCGCGGCTGACCTGATACTCCTGGCTCAGCTCTTCGAGCGTCTGCGGTTCATCGATCAGGCGGCGCTGGGTCAGGATGTGGCGCTCACGCTCGTTCAGGCTGCCAAGGGCCTCGGTCAGCAGCGCGTGGCGCATGCCGGCCTCTTCCAGATCGGCCACCGTTTCGTCCTGCAAAGGGCGGTCGTCCTGCAGCAGGTCCTGCCACTGGCCTTCACCCTCGTCATTGAACGAGACGTTGAGCGAAGCATCGCCGCCCATCATCATCCGGCGGTTCATGTTGACCACTTCGGTCTCTGACACGCCAAGCTTGGTGGCGATCGCCTTCACGTCTTCGGGGTGAAGATCCGAATCCTCGTAAGCGTCGAGGTTCTTCTTCATCCGCCGCAGGTTGAAGAACAGCTTCTTCTGCGCCGCGGTGGTGCCCATCTTAACGAGCGACCAGCTGCGCAGGATGAACTCCTGCATCGAGGCCTTGATCCACCACATGGCGTAGGTCGCCAGGCGGAAGCCGCGATCGGGTTCGAATTTCTTGACGCCCTGCATCAGGCCGATGTTGCCCTCGGCAATCAGCTCGGACACGGGCAGGCCATAGCCGCGGTAACCCATGGCGATCTTGGCCACGAGTCGCAGGTGGCTGGTGACCAGCTGCTTGGCCGCTTCGGGATCCTGATGCTCGGCATAGCGCTTGGCGAGCATGTATTCCTGCTCAGCCGTAAGCACCGGAAACTTCCGGATTTCCGCCAGATAGCGGTTGAGGCTCTGTTCAGGCCCCAGGCTGGGTACGCTGGTGCCACGACTGGCGGGCAACTTGCGCTTGGTATCGGACATTCGACTAACCGTCCTTTCGTTCGTCGGCTTGCCGTTGGAGGACCCTAATAGAGGCATCCCCCGCGTGGCGGCCACACAGACTTTCTAGTTACTGCAATCGCTCAGGTTTGTTTCTCCAATTCGACCAACAGCCCCGCCATGTCGGCAGGCAGCGCAGAAACGAAGTTTTGCGCGGCCCCCGTAACGGGGTGGATGAAGCCCAGCTCTGCTGCATGCAGGGCCTGCCGGGCGAAGTGAAGCTGGGTGAGAATCGGCCGAAGCCGCTGAGGGTTGCGTCCATATACAGGGTCCCCCAATAGCGGATGGCCAATTGATGACATATGAACGCGGACCTGGTGGGTCCGCCCGGTTTCAAGCCGGCATTCGACCAGCGAGGCGAGGCCAAGCGCCTCGATCAGCCGGTAATGCGTGACCGCATGCTTGCCGCGCTTGTTGAGCGGGTGGAGCACGGCCATCTTCTTGCGGTCATGATCGGACCGGCCGATGTGGCCGCTGACCGTGCCGCTGACCGGCTTGGGCACGCCCGCAACAATCGCCAGGTACGCGCGGTGGATCGAATGGTCGGCAAACTGCTTGGCCAGCCCCTCATGCGCGGCATCGGTCTTGGCGACCACCAGCAGGCCTGAGGTTTCCTTGTCGATCCGGTGGACGATGCCGGGGCGGACCACCCCGCCGATGCCGGACAATTGCCCGCGGCAATGGTGCAGCAGGGCATTGACCAGCGTCCCGTCCAGATTGCCGGCGGCGGGATGGACCACCAGCCCGGCCGGCTTGTCGATCACGATCAGGTGCTCGTCCTCGAACACGATGTTGAGCGGGATATCCTGGGCAATCGCTTCGGCCGGAGCCGCCTCGGGCACGTCGATGGCAAAGCTGGTCCCGGCGGCGGGCTTGAGGCTGGCCTGGGACGCAGGGGCGCCGTCCAGCGTGATGCGGCCTTGGCCCATCAGCGCCTTGATCCGCTCACGCGACAGGCCGCTTGCAGTGCTCAACGCCTTGTCGAGCCGCTCGCCGCCCGGCAGCGTGCCGGAAATGATGCGTTCCTCCCCGTTCATTGCTAGGCAGATGGCGATGGAAACGGTGGTGACAAGTGGCGCGAAAGCCACACTCCTGGCAGAAGCGGCAGCGGCCCACCCGCTGGAGGCCTGCGGGCTGCTGCTTGGGCAGGGCGGGGTGATCTCTGCCGCCGTGCCGGTGCGCAATGTCCATCCCGATCCGGCGCGCCATTTCGAGCTTGATCCGCAGGCCCTGATCGCTGCCCACCGCGCG
>JACDQK010000031.1 GCA_015657645.1 Novosphingobium sp. | reverse complement strand
TTCGCGGGGATGACGAAGGTGTGGTTACCTCAGATAGAAATCCACGGTCGTGACCACACGGACCTTTTTATAGGGCGTATCCGATACGCCCCAGCCGCCACCGGAATCGCCATCGCGCGCGGTGACTTCGAAGTAGCCCTGGGTCGCGCTCTTGATGTTGCCGACGCTGGTGCCGCTGTCCTTGGCGAACTGCTCGGCCGAGGCGCGGGCGTCCTTGGTCGCGGCGGCCACCATCTCCGGCTTGATCGCGTTGAGCTTGGTATAGGTGAAGGCGATGCCGGAGCCTTCCTCCAGCACCACCCCGCGCCGGACCAGCTCGAACTGGCGGCGCACCGCGGCCTGGGCGCGCTTGATGTCGGTGGTGCGCAGGGTCATCCGCTGGCGCACGGTAAAGCGCTGGATCCCGTTCTCGCTGAACTGGTTGACGTTGACCCCGGTCGGCTGGAGATCGTCAGCCGGAAAGCCCAGCTCGCGGAAGAAGGCGCGGATCGATTCCGAATCGCGATCGACGCTGGCCTGAGCCGTCGCCAGATCGGGGGCCGAGGCCGAATAGGCGATCGTCCAGGTGGCGAGGTCAGCCGTCACTTCGCGCTCGGCCAGGCCGCGCACGGTGACCGAGCGATCGGCATCCTTGGCCCGGACCAGACCATTGCCGAGCAAATAGCCGCCCGCGATCAGGCCCAGGGTCAGCACCCCGGCAGAGGCCAGCCAGCGGCGAGTCACCGGGTCGTGCCAGAAACGGCTGGCGGAGGCGGGCAGATCGGCACTATGATCGGACATGGAAAGTCTCCTGAGCGGGCGGCCCAGTCATGCGCCTCACAGGCTGTCTGCACGATGAACCGTTTTGTTATAGCGATGAACTGAGTTGGAGTTGCCGTGACCCGTTACCTGCACACCATGATCCGCGTGACCGATCCCGACGCGACGGTGGCCTTCTTCGGGCTGATCGGCCTTCAGGAAGTGCGCCGTTTTTCGAGCGAGCAGGGCCGCTTCACGCTGATCTTCCTGGCTGCTCCGGGGCAGGAAGGGCTGGCCGAGGTCGAGCTGACCTACAACTGGCCGCCCGAGAACGGCGAGGGCGAGGTCTATACCGGTGGCCGCAACTTCGGGCACCTCGCCTACCGGGTCGAGAATATCTACGCCACCTGCCAGGCGCTGCTCGATGCCGGCCACACGATCCACCGCCCGCCGCGCGATGGCCACATGGCCTTCGTCAAGTCGCCCGACGGGATCTCGGTCGAGCTGCTGCAGGACGGCAATCTGCCGCCGCAGGAACCCTGGGCCTCGATGCCCAACGTCGGCAGCTGGTAGGGGTCAGACCCGCTGCGGGGCGAACCGCAGCAGGGCAAAGCCGCACAGCGCCGAAACCAGCGATCCCGCCAGCACGCCCAGCTTGGCCTCGTCGATCAGCGCCTGCTGGCCGGGAAAGGCCAGGGCGCCGATGAACAGGCTCATCGTAAAGCCGATCCCGCACAGCATGGCCATTCCGGCCATCTGCTGAAAACTGGCGGGCGGCGGCTTGGCCAGCTTGAGCGCCTTGGCCAGGAGGATCGCGCCGAGGATCCCGATCGGTTTGCCCAGCAGCAGGCCCAGGCAATGCCCAGCGGTAGCGGGCCGAAGCCCGCACTGCCCGCCAGCTCAACCCCGGCATTGGCAAAGCCGAACAGCGGCACGACGAAATAGGCGCTCCACGGCACCAGCGCGTGCTCCATCCGCAGCAGCAGGCTGTCGCCTTGCCGGTCGAGCTTGAGCGGAATGGTGAAGGCGGCGAGCACGCCGGCGATCGTGGCGTGGACCCCGGAATGGAGCACGCAGTACCAGGCGGCGATGGCGAGGAGGACATAGGGCCAGCCGCGCTCGACCTTGAACCGCCCCAGCAGGGCCATGACAATCAGGATCGCCGCGCCGCCGCCCAGCCAGGCCAGCTTGAGCTGCGCGGTGTAGAACAGCGCAATGATCGCCACTGCGCCCAGATCGTCGACAATCGCTACGGTCAGCAGGAACAGCCGCAGCGCCGGCGGGGCGCGCTTGCCGAGCAGGGCGAGGACGCCAACGGCAAAGGCAATGTCGGTCGCCGCCGGGATCGCCCAGCCGCGCGCCAGGCCCGGCTCGCCCCCGGCGACGGCGAGGTAAATCAGCGCCGGGACCGCCATGCCGCCAATCGCGGCCAGCACCGGCAGGCGGCGCTGGGCGGGGGTGGAAAGCTCACCCACCAGCAGCTCGCGCTTGATCTCCAGCCCGACCACGAAAAAGAACACGGCCATTACCGCATCGTTGATCCACAAGTGCGCCGTTTCCAGCTTGGGGATCGGCGTCCACGGTAGCGGGGCATGGAGTAGGGCGTGATAGGCCCCCGACAGCGCCGAATTGGCGGCCAGCATGGCCAGCACCGCAGCCAGAATCAGCAAGAGACCGGCCCCGGCCTCTCCGCCGAACAAGCGGGTAAGGGCACTGGCAATGCGTGAGGCGAGATGGCGATTTGCGGGCATGGCCGGATCAATCGGCCAATCGCGCGCGCGTTGCAAGCAGTACCGAATGTGGTTACGCTTCCGTCCTTTGGCGCATAGGCAGGGGGCTCTCCAGGCAGGGCATGACCGGATCGGCAGGCGAAATCGGCTGGGCGCTTGAGGCGCTGCTGCTTGCGGAACGCGAGCTTTTGCTGTTCGCGGGGTTCTGGATTGCAGTCGGACTGATCGATGAACTGGCGGTCGACCTGTCCTGGCTGTGGCTGAAGCTGACTGGCCGCGCCCGCACCCGCACCTTGCCGCCTGGCTTCGGTGCAGCGCCGCTGGCTGGCCCGATGGCGGTCTTCATTCCGGCCTTTGCCGAAAGCGCGGTGATCGGCGTAACGATCCGGCACCTGTTGCAGGCCTGGCCGCAGGAGGCGCTGCGGCTCTATGTCGGCTGTTACCGCAACGATCCGGCCACTCTGGCAGCGGCAGTCGCGGCGGCGGCGGGCGACCCGCGGCTGCGCCTGGTGCTGGTCGACGGGGCTGGCCCGACCACCAAGGCCGATTGCCTCAACCGGCTCTATGCCGCCCTGCAGGCGGATGAAGCGCGCAGCGCCCGGCGGTTCAGGGGCGTGATCCTGCATGACGCCGAAGACATGGTTCATCCCGCTGCGCTGGAGGCGATCGACGCGGCGCTGGCGGCGGTCGATTTCGTGCAACTGCCGGTCCGCCCGGTGCTGGCCGATGGCAACCGCTGGGTGTCTGGCCACTATGCCGACGAATTTGCCGAGAGCCATGCCAAGGCGATGGTGGTGCGCAATGCGCTCAGTCTCGCGCTGCCGGCGGCCGGCGTAGGTTGCGGCCTGTCGCGCGTGGCACTCGACCGGCTGGTTGAGAGCCAGCAGCCCCATGGCGTGGCCGGGCCATTCTCGCCCGACGCCCTGACCGAGGATTACGAGCTGGGCCTGACCCTGTCGAAGTCCGGGCGCGGCAGCGCTTTCCTGCGGCTGCGCGCCGCCGATGGCAGCCTGGTCGCGACCGCCAGCTGCTTCCCCAATACGCTCGCCACGGCCGTGCGGCAGAAGACTCGCTGGATCCACGGCATCGCCTTCCAGAGCTGGGACCGGATCGGCTGGAGTGCCAATCCGCTCGAGTTCTGGATGGGGCTGCGTGATCGGCGCGGGCCCTTGACCGCGCTGGTCCTGGCCGCCGCCTATACCCTGCTCGCGCTTGATGCCCTGCTGGTGCTGGCCCAGGTCGCGCAGCTGGTGCCGGCGGTGCCGCTGACCCCGGTGCACCAGGCGTTGCTGGGTCTCGGGCTCGTGGGTCTGGCCTGGCGGGCCTTGTTCAAGCTGCTCTTCGTCGGCCGCGAATATGGCTGGGCCGAAGGCCTGCGCGCTGTGCTGCGCATCCCGGTGGCCAATGTCATCGCGATCATGGCCGGTCGCCGCGCGATGCTGGGCTATGTGCGCAGTCTGGGCGGAGCGCCGGTGACCTGGGACAAGACCGAACATCTGGCCCATCCCGCTGCCAAACCGCTGCAGGAAGCCGCGGCATGAACCGCCTGCGCCCCCGCCGCGGCCAGCCGCTGATCGCGCTGGGCGCGGTGCTGCTCGGCTGGGTCGGTCTGCGGGCCGCGCTGTGGGAGGAGATTGCGCTACCGGCCTTGCCCGCGCCGGTGGCCGAAGCTGTGGCCAAGGTGCTGCCACGCGTGGTGCAGCGCGAAGCGCCCGCAGCTCTGCCGGTTGCGGCGGCAGTCGTGTCGACGGTTCGCACGCCGCCACCTGCGCCCGGGCCCGTGTCACCGCCGCCTGCCTTGATCGCCGCTCCGCCGCCAGTCAGCTTGCCGGCCCTGCCGCCTGAATTTGCGGCGGTCGGCGGCGGTGCCCAAACCGCGCGCGTGGCTGCAGCCCATCAGCTGGCCTGGATGGCGGGCGTGGCGCAATTGCCGCTGCCACGCTTCGTGATGGACCGGTTGAGCGCGACGGACCGCAGCGCCGCCTTGATGCCGGCTGAAGCGCGCCAGGCGCGAGTTGCGCCGCTGTCGGCCAAGCGCTGGTCGGTCGATGGGTGGTTGTTGCTGCGCGAAGGCGGGGTCGGGGCGACCGCCGCCGGCCTGCCATCGCCCTCCTACGGTGCCAGCCAGGCCGGGGCGGTGATCCGCTATCGCCTCGCGCCGGCAAGTTCACACCGGCCGGCCCTCTACCTGCGTGCGACCAGCGCGGTGCAGGCCCCGCGTGGTGAGGAGCTCGCGCTGGGCCTGTCCGCTCGCCCGCTCGCCCGCGTGCCGATCGCGCTGCACGCCGAACTGCGCGCCACGCAGCAGGCCAGCGGCACGACCTGGCGTTCGGCGGTCGGGGCCGTGACGGAACTACCACGGTTCGATCTCCCGGCCGGGCTGTCTGGCGAAGTCTATGCCCAGGCCGGCTATGTCGCTGGCCCGAACGCGAGTGCCTTCGTCGATGGGCAGCTGCGGATCGAGCGGCGCCTGGCGCGGCTTGGCCGCGGCGAGCTGCGCGCCGGGCTGGGTGCCTGGGGCGGCGCGCAGAAGGGCGCGAACCGGATCGACGTGGGTCCCTCGGCGACCCTCGATTTCCCGCTCGGTGGCGGGCAGGGCCGGGTCTCGGCCGACTGGCGGCTGCGCGCGGCCGGCAATGCCGCGCCGAAATCGGGCCCGGCAATCACGCTGTCCGCAGGTTTCTAGGGCCTTGCGCCTTTTTTCCGCCGTCTGGCTGGGCTAGCCATGGCCCGCAGATGGACGTTTACCTTCCCATTGCCAACCTGGCGGTCAACGGCCTGGTCATCGTCGCGCTTGGCGGGCTGACCGGGATCCTGTCCGGCATGTTTGGCGTGGGCGGCGGGTTCCTGACCACGCCGCTGATGATCTTCTATGGCATTCCGCCCACGGTCGCCGCCGCTTCCGCCGCCAGTCAGGTCACCGGCGCCTCGGTTTCCGGGGTTTTCGCTCATGCCCGGCGCGGAGGGGTCGATTATCACATGGGCACGGTGATGGTGGCCGGGGGGGGTCATCGGCACCGGGATCGGCGCGGTTCTGTTCCGCCTGCTCCAGCAATGGGGCCAGATCGATATCGTCATCAACCTGCTCTACGTCGGCCTGCTCGGCACGATCGGAACGTTGATGGCACGCGAAAGCTGGCAGGCGCTGAAGTCCCAGCGCACCGGCATTCCGCTCCCTGCGGCCAAGCGGCGGCACCACCCGATGGTCGCCAACCTGCCGCTGCGCTGGCGGTTCTACCGCTCGGGCCTCTATATCTCGCCGCTCGCGCCGCTCCTGCTTGGCATGTTCACAGGCGTGTTGACCATGCTGATGGGGATCGGTGGGGGCTTCGTGCTGGTCCCGGCCATGCTCTATATCCTCGGGATGAGCGCCAATGTGGTGGTCGGCACCTCACTGTTTCAGATCCTGTTCGTGACCATGATCACCACCATGATGCACGCCTTGACCACCAAGGCGGTCGATATCGTGCTGGCGGTGCTGCTGCTGATTGGCTCGGTCTCGGGCGCGCAGATTGGCTCGCAACTGGCGCAGAAGCTGCCAGCTGAGCGGCTGCGTTTCGCGCTGGCTGCGGTCGTCCTGCTGATTGCGCTGCGCATGCTGATCGGCCTCGCCTGGCAACCGGACGAGATTTACACGGACAGCCCGCTATGAGGGTGTTGTTTGCGATCCTCTGCCTGATCCTGCTGGGCGGCGCGCGCGATCCGATCCTGGTGCCCGAGGTTTCGCAGCACGAGATCCAGGTTCGCCAGGGCTTCATCGGGACCGAACTGTTGCTCTACGGCGCGATCCTGACGCCCGAGGGCAGCCGGGCCGGGCAGGACTATGACATCGTCGTCGTGCTCAAGGGGCCGACCAATGCGATCATCCTGCGCGAGAAGCAGCGGATCGCCGGGATCTGGGTCAACGCCGCCAGTGCCGAGTTCCGCTCCGCGCCGGCCTTTTTCGCGGTCGCATCGTCGAAACCGATCGACAAGATCGTCGACCAGAAGACTGCGGCGATCTATGAGCTCGGTCTGCCCTGGTTGCAGCTTTCGCCGATCGGAGCCTTCGACCCGGCCGAGCAGCGCCGCTTTTCCGCGGGTCTGGTCGAACGGCGGGTGCGTGAGGGACTCTACAAGGAAGACCCGCGCGGCGTTAGCGTCAGCGAGCAGGTGCTCTACCAGGCGCGGATCAAACTGCCCTCCTCGGTCCAGACCGGGACCTATACGGCCGAGACCTTTGCTGTCAGCAAGGGCCGGGTGGTGGCCTCGGCCGTTGCCCGGGTCGAGGTGCGCAAGGTCGGCTTCGAGCGGCTGGTCGCCCAGTTCGCGGATGACAACGGTTTCCTCTATGGCTTGCTCGCCGTGATGGTCTCGGTCGGGATGGGCTTCATCGCGGGGCGACTGTTCGCCCTCGTTTAAGCGATCTTAACCGCCCAAGCCTATGGTTCCCCCGGCCTTAAGACAGGGCCATAAGACAAGGGACGCCACGGGCATGGACGGTTTGAACAACAGCGGTTTTGGTCAGCGAGACAACCAGGTGGAGGTCGAGGCCCCAGCTGCTGCGCCCGCTGCGGAGATCGATAATGCCCGTGAACCGATTGGCATCATCCTCGAAATCGCCGGTTCGGGTTCGGCCATCGCGCTCGATCTGCAGCGGCTGCAGGAATGCACCGAAGATACCGATCCGTCGATCGCGCTGGCGGGGCAAGTCGGCAGCCAGATCAAGATCCGCGTCGGCAAGGGCTGGCTGCTCGCCTCGGTTCGTACCCAGCGGCAGGATTCCAAGACGCCCGGCGGGATCATGGCCCAGATCGACTTCCTCGGCGAAGGCGATGAAGAGCGCCTGACCGGCCGGATCCACTCGTTCCGCCGCGGTGTCACGCGCTACCCGATCCCCGGCGCGCTGATCTATCCGGCCACCAGCAACGACCTCAAGCAGATCTACGCCAGCGATGGCCGCTCCTCGATCCAGGTCGGCACCGTCTTCCCGACCAAGGACATCCGCGCCGGGCTCTATATCGATTCGCTGCTCGGCAAGCACTTCGCCCTGCTCGGCTCGACCGGTACCGGCAAGTCGACCAGCGCCGCGCTGATCCTCCACCGGATCTGCGAATCTGCGCCCGAAGGGCACATCGTGATGATCGACCCGCACGGCGAATATTCCGCCGCGTTCAAGCAGACGGGGATGATCTTCGACGTTTCCAACCTGCAGATGCCCTACTGGCTGATGAACTTCGAAGAGCACTGCGAAGTGTTCCTGACCTCCAGCGGCAATGACCGGCAGGAGGACATGGACATCCTGAGCAAGTGCCTGCTCGCCGCCCGGGCCAGGAACCGCCTGGCCGAAACGATGGGCAAGATCACCGTCGACAGTCCGATCCCCTACCTGCTGTCCGACCTCACTAACCTGATCCAGACCGAGATGGGCAAGCTCGACAAGGCGACCTCCTCGGCGCCCTATATGCGGATCAAGAACAAGATCGACGAACTGAAGGCCGATCCACGCTTCCAGTTCATGTTCTCCGGCATGCTGGTCGGCGACACCATGGCCGAGTTCATCTCCAAGATCTTCCGCCTGCCGAGCCGCGGCAAGCCGATCTCGATCATCGACGTTTCGGGCGTGCCGTCCGACATCACCTCGACCGTGGTCGCCGTGCTCAGCCGCATGGTCTTCGACTTTGCGATCTGGGCGCGTGACGAGAAGACCCGCCCGGTCCTCCTCATCTGCGAAGAAGCCCACCGTTATGTGCCGAACGAGAAGAACGCCGATGGCTCCTCGGTCGGCCGGATCCTGGGCCGGATCGCCAAGGAAGGCCGTAAGTACGGCGTTTCGCTGGGCCTGATCACCCAGCGCCCGTCGGACCTGGCCGAAGGCGTCCTCTCGCAGTGCGGCACGATCATTTCGATGCGCCTCAACAACGATCGCGACCAGGCCTTCGTCAAGGCCGCCATGCCCGAAGGCGCGCGCGGCTTCCTCGATTCGATCCCGGCGCTGCGCAACCGCGAATGCATCATCTGCGGCGAGGGCGTTTCGATCCCGATCCGCGTTGCCTTCGATGACCTCGAAGAGATGAAGCGTCCGGCCTCGGCCGACCCTTCGATCAGCGAGCTGTGGCGCGATGCCGGCGGCGAAGAGGAAATGGTCCTCCGCACCGTCCAGCGCTGGCGCGCCCAGGGCAGGTAAGAATAGGGCTCATGCTGGCTGCGCCTCGTCCGCTGCGGCGGCGAGGCGCGCTAGCAGTTTCCGACGCCACGGCAGCCGGAAATAGACCAACAGCGTCAGCGCCAGCGACGCGACCGAGCTCAGCAGGAACGAATACCACAGCGCGTCCGCCCCGATCAGCGGGTAGAGCAGATAATAGGCCCCCAGCCGGACCCCATACATCGAGGCGAGCAGCACCCCGAGTGTCGCGTAATTCGCGCCGTAGGCGCGCAGCGTACCGAACAGCACGATCGTCACCCCGAACGGCAGGTAGGTCCAGATCGCCAGATCCTGGATGTGCAGCGCGGCCTGGACGGAGGGACTAGTTGCCCCCAGGAACAGTTCGAGCACCGGCCGGTCGAACGGCACCAGCACGGCAATCAGCACCCCGGTCATGGCCAGGTTGGCGAGGCTGCCCGACAGGCTGATTGCATCGACCCGGTCCTCGCGCCCGGCGCCGATATGCTGGGCGATCATCGCGCTGACTGCGCCGCCGATCGCCATGGCCGGCATGCCGATGTAGTTCCAGATTTGCAGCAGCGCGCCATAGGCGGCAGCGGTCACCAGCCCTTCGCGGTTGACCAGCCCGATCATGATCACCCCGGCGCCCGAGATGACCAGCATCTGCGCCCCCATCGGCAGCCCGCGTGACAGCAGATAGCGCGTCTCTTCCCAGCGCGGCCGCAGCCAGGCCAGCTCCGCCCCGCGCAGCCGCAGCGGCAGATCCTTGGCATAGATCCAGACCAGCATCGATCCGAAGCCGATCGTGGTGGCGATCACTGTGGCCCAGGCCGATCCGGCAATGCCGAGCGCGGGGGCGGGACCCAGTCCCAGGATCAGGATCGGATTGAGGATCACGTCGAGCACGGTCGCCAGGATCATGAAGCGCAGCGGCGTGGCCGCGTCGCCCGATCCGCGCAGCCCCATCGCGATCATCGTCGTGATCGTCGCGATCGGGTTGGCGATGAACACGACGCGCAGATAGGCGAGGGCCTGATCGTGGGCCGCGCCGGGGGTGGCCAGCAGGTCCAGCACCTTGTCGGCGAACAGGATGCCCAGCGTCGCCATGACCAGCGAGATCGCCCCCGTCAGCCCCAGCGCCGCGCCCAGCACCCGCCGGGCATCGATCACGTCATTGGCGCCCCAGGCCTGCCCGATCCGCACGGTCGCCGCCATGCCGAAGCCGAAGACCAGCGCGAACAGCAGGAACATCAGGATGTTCGAACTGGCCGTGGCGGCCAGCGCCTCGTCGCCCAGCAATTGCCCGACCCAGACCGCGTTGATTGAGCCGTTGAGGCTTTGCAGCACATTGCCGACCAGCTGCGGCAGGGCAAAGACCAGCAGGGTCCGGGTCAGCGGCCCCTCGGTCAGGTTACCCTTCAGGGGGCCGGTTCCGGGCGCAGCTTCACTCATGTCCCGCGGGTATCACCATAGAGGTGGATATGCATCCGGTCCGAAAGGCGTAGCCCATTTTGAAGGGCCAGCGGCGCCAGCCAGCGCTCACAGGTGCGCAGCGTTTCGCTGTCAGTGCCTTCGGGCATGACCAAGACGCGGGTCCGGGGCAGGGCGTGAGTCTCGACCAGCTCCAGCACCTCGGTCACATCCGCGGGCGTTGCCACAACAAACTTAAACCAGGCTTGAGGTTTTCGAATCCACTCAGCCAGACGCTCGGGAATCAGTGCAGAGTCAACGGGATTCCCCGAATGCTTCAGTTTCGGGCTGACATTGTACTGGCTGACCAGCGGGTCGAGCGCGGCGTGCGGGGCGACCGTGCCGTTGGTCTCGATCTCCACGCTCATGCCGTCCAGCAGCGCAACCATGCGGGCGAGGGCGGCCCCTTGCAGCAGTGGTTCGCCCCCGGTGATCACCAGCCGGTCCTGCCCCAGCGCCATGATCCGCGCCGCGACATCGGCCTCGCCCAGCACCACCTGGTTGGCCTTGCGCTCGAAGGCCAGCCCATCGCGGTGCGGGCGATTGTCGCCTTCGAACCGCCAGGTATAGGCCGTGTCGCACCAGGTGCAGGCCAGGTTGCAGCGCGACAGGCGCACGAAGGCCACCGGGCGGCCCATGCTCGGTCCTTCGCCCTGGAGCGAGGCGAAGATTTCCGGTTCACCCGGCGTGGTGGTGGCGAGCGTCAGCATGACGCAGCGTTACGCTCAGGTTGACACAGTTGACACTGTGTCCGCTTCTTCCAACAGGCTGGAACTGGCGGAGTTCTGCCGAAAATGGCGTGAAACAGGGTGCTGCCGCTGCTGGGCGCAGAAAAAAAAGCCGGTTTGGGGGGCAAGGGCGGACAGCATGACGCAGCGTCCTTGGCAGATTTGGGTGATGTAGGACAGGGGGACTAGCCGACGATTCCGGCCTCGGTCGAACCATCCGTGATAGAGCCGGTTACTTCGATAGTGTGATCCCGAAACAGACCCCCATCGGTGAAATAGGCGATGAACCGGCCCGCCGGATCGACCGTCACGCTGGTTAGATTGATGCGACCAAGCCACGCGTCCTTGTCCAGGGCGGCGCGGTCGTCACGCCACACGTCGTTCCAAAGGGCAAACAGGTCGTGATGAACGCGGTCGGCCATATCGGCTTGCCACAGCCGCTCTTTGTCCACCATCGCCTCGGCATGGCGTGAGGCCTCGGGCAGATCCGCAAACTGGCCATCCAGTTCAAGGCTGATCGTGCGCCCGGCCCATGGAATCGGCGCGGTATAGGACGCGTAGTCGTGGGACTTATTGAATGTCCCGAACCGGGGGTGTTCGAACGGCGGGTAGATCTGCGCGGGAGCGGTGAATTCGACAAGCTCGGGATCGAACGCAGGACCGTTATAAGCCGTGGCGAACAGTTCCGCGGCGGGACCTTCCGGATCGGGCGCCTGCTCGATCCAGAACGCCACGACGGATCCTGTCACGTTGCCTCCCAGAAAGCTGCTCGCTGTCTCCCGTTCAAGGTTCCCCAGGATCACCCGCAGTTTCCGGGAATCGATCGGCCCGCCGTCGATCCGCCAAGGTTGCAAAATGAATGTGGTTTCCCAACCGGGACGCTTGAAGAACAGCTGCCCATCCGCCGCGGCCAGGGCATCGACCCGGCCAGTAAGCGCACGCAGCTTCACCATCCTTGCCTACCCCAACCGCGCCAGCGCCGCTGCCAGTCGCTCGGCTTCGGCCTGGTGCATGGCATGGTCGGCGCGGGCCTTTTCGACCGCTTCAGGCTTGGCCTTTTCGACGAAGCTCGGGTTGGACAGGCGGCCCTCCAGCGATTTGGCTTCCTTGGTCGAAACCTCGAGCGCCTTGGCCAGGCGGGCCTTTTCGGCGGCGATGTCGATCACGCCTTCGAGCGGCACGATCACGTTGGCATCGCCCGCGCCAACCTGCATCGCCGCTCCGGCCGGAGCCGGTTCAAAGCGGATGCCGTTGAGCCGAGCGAGCCGCTCGATCGCGGCCGGGTTGCGCTCGATGATCCCGCGCGTCGCGGCGCTGGGTTCGGGCAGATAGGCGTCAAGCTTGGCGCCCGGCGCGATGCCCAGTTCGTTCTTGGCGGTGCGCAGGTTGCCGATCAGTGCGATCAGCCAGTCAACCTCGGCCTTGGCCGCCGCATCGATGCTCGCGCCCGGTTCCGGCCACTTGGCGGTGATCAGCGGATAGTTCGCCCGGTCACCCAGCGCGCTCCACAGTTCTTCGGTCACGAAGGGCATGAAGGGGTGGAGCATGACCAGGATCTGGTCGAGCACCCAGCCCGCGACAGCCTTGGTTTCCGCGTCGAAGTTGCCCTTGATCAGTTCGATGTACCAATCGCAGAACTGGTCCCAGACGAAGTGATAGACCGCATTGGCCGCCGCATCGAAGCGCAGGTCGGCCATGGCCTCGTCGAGCTCGGCGAGGGTTTCGACGACTTCGCCGATGATCCACTTGTTGACCGCTGAGGTCGCAGCGGGGGCAGCGATCGAGCTGCTGCCGCCGATGCCGTTGCTCTGGCAGAACCGCGCCGCGTTCCACAGCTTGGTGGCGAAGTTGCGATAGCCCTCGACCCGCTTCTCATCCATCTTGATGTCGCGGCCCTGGCTTTCCATCGCCGCCATGAAGAAGCGCAGCGCATCGGCGCCGTACTGGTCGATCAGGCCCAGCGGATCGACCACGTTGCCCTTGGACTTGGACATCTTCTGTCCGTCCGGCGCGCGGACCAGCCCGTGCAGGTACAGCCGCGGCCAGGGGTTCTGCCCGGTCATCGCCTGGCCCATCATCATCATCCGCGCATCCCAGAAGAACAGGATGTCGAAGCCGGAGATGAGGAGGTCGTTGGGGAAGTGGCGCTGCAGCAGCGGGGCATCCGCCTCCGGCCAGCCGAGCGTGGCGAAGGGCCACAGCGCGCTGGAGAACCAGGTGTCGAGGACGTCTTCGTCGCGGGTCAGTGCCTTGCCGCCAGCAAGGGCGAGCGCCGCTTCCTCGGTCTCGGCCACGAAGACATTGCCTTCAGCATCGAACCAGGCCGGAATCCGGTGCCCCCACCACAACTGGCGGCTGACGCACCACGGCTGGATGTTTTCCATCCAGTTGAAGAAGGTCTTTTCCCAGGTCTTGGGTACGATCTCGATCGCACCGGACCGGACTGCTGCGAGCGGGGCCTTAGCCAGTTCCTCGGCATTTACATACCACTGGTCGGTCAGCCACGGCTCGATCGGCACGCCGCCGCGGTCGCCATAGGGCTGCTGGATCACGCGTGGTTCGAAATCGGCTTCGACCGGCTCGCCGTCCTTGTCCTTGGTCACGTGCGGGATCAGGCAGCCGGCGGCCTTCATGTCGGCCACGATCAGCTCGCGCGCGACAAAGCGGTCGAGCCCGAGGTACTTGCCGGGCACCAGTCCGTCGGCGGTCTGGACCACGCGGGCTTCGGCATCGAACATGTTGAGCATGTCGGCCGGCTTGATCCCGGCGCGCTTGCCCACTTCGAAGTCGTTGAAGTCATGCCCCGGGGTGATCTTGACCACGCCGCTGCCCAGTTCCGGATCGGCGTGCTCGTCTGCCACCACTTTGAAGCGGCGGCCGGTGATCGGCTGGAGGATCTCCTTGCCGATGACTGCCTTGTAGCGTTCGTCCTCGGGGTTCACCGCCACGGCCATGTCGGCCAGCATCGTCTCCGGACGCGTCGTGGCGACCTCGACATGGCCCGAGCCGTCGGCGAAGGGATAGCGGAAGCGCCAGAAGCCGCCCTTGACCTCGTGGGTCTCGACCTCAAGGTCGGAGATCGCAGTCTTGAGCTTGGGGTCCCAGTTGACCAGCCGCTTGTCCCGGTAAATCAGCCCGCGGTTGTAGAGATCGACGAAGACCTTCACCACGGCCTTGGTGAAGTGCGGGTCCATGGTGAACTGTTCGCGGCTCCAGTCCATCGAGCAGCCCAGGCGGCGCAGCTGGCGGGTGATCGTGCCGCCGCTTTCGTGCTTCCATTCCCAAACCTTGGCGACGAAGTCCTCGCGGCTGTAATTGGTGCGCTTGTCCTGCCGCGCTTCGAGCTGGCGTTCGACCACCATCTGCGTCGCGATCCCGGCATGGTCGGTGCCGACCACCCACAGCGCATCCTTGCCGCGCAGCCGCTCATAGCGGATCACCACGTCCTGCAGCGTGTTGTCCAGCGCGTGGCCGATATGCAGGCTGCCCGTGACGTTCGGCGGCGGGTTGACGATGGTATAGGGCTGCGCGTCCGGGCGTTCCGGGCGGAACAGGCCGTTCGTTTCCCAGTGTTCGTACCACTTCGCCTCGATCGCGGCGGGGTCGAAAGTCTTGGGCAGCTCGGTATCGGGGCTAGCTTCGGTCATAACGCAGCGGCCTTTGCCAGTGCCCGCCCCCATGCGCAAGGCGCGGAACGCCGCCAATCGGCCCGGCTTCCCTTGTCGGCACGGCATTTTTCCCGCAAACAGGGGCCAATGCGCGTTTGGGCCGACTTTACCCTGGAACAGGATGATGCCGGCCGGACGGTGCTGGCCTTGACGGGTCCGCTCACCGTATCCTCGATCGGCGTGGTCGATCACGCGCTGCGCGACCATGCGGGGGAGATTGCGCAGGTCGACATTTCCGCCGTGCCAGAGATCGATACGGTTGGCGCCTGGACGGTCTGGCGGTTGCTGCGCGAGCACGATGCGGAGCTGACCGGCGCGAGCGATCAGGCCGAGCGGCTGATCGCCGCGGTCAGCAAGTCGAGCGGGGATGGCCACACCGCCGGCCCGCGCCTGCCGCCGGTGACGCGGACCTTCCAGGGCGTTGGCCATCAGGTCAGCAGCTGGGGCCAGGGTACGCTTGATATCACCAGCTTCCTGGGCGCGGTGCTGGTCGCCTGGTGGGGCATCCTGCGCAGCCCGGCGCGGATGCGCTGGCTTGCCGTGGTCCGCCAGGCCGAACTGGTCGGGATCTCGGCGCTGGGCATCATCGGGCTGATGAGTTTTCTGGTCGGCATCGTCATCGCCCAGCAGGGTGCGGTCCAGCTGGAGCAGTTCGGGGCGGAGATGCTGACGGTCAACCTGACCGGCCGGATCGCCTTGCGCGAACTGGGCGTGCTGATGACCGCGATCATGGTCGCGGGCCGCTCGGGCTCGTCCTTCGCGGCGCAGATCGGGACGATGAAGCTGACCGAGGAAATCGACGCGATGCGCACCATCGGCGTCTCCCCGGTTGAGGCGCTGGTGATCCCGCGGATCCTGGCGGCGGTGGTGATGATGCCGCTGCTGGGCTTCTATGCGGCGATGGCGGCGATTGTCGGCGGGGCGTTCATTTCCTCGTTCACGCTGGGCATTCCCTTCATGACCTTCATCCTGCGGGTCCAGGAAGTGGTGCCGATCCACGATGTCTGGGTCGGGCTGGTCAAGGCGCCGTTCTTCGGCCTGATCATTGCCATGGCCGGCTGCTACCAGGGCATGCAGGTCAAGGCCAACGCCGAGGAGGTTGGCCTGCGCACGACCATGGCGGTGGTCCAGGCGATCTTCATGGTGATCGTGCTCGACGCCTTCTTCGCGGTGTTCTTCACCGAGGTGGGCTGGGGATGAGCGACGATCTGGACGATATCCGCGAAGACGTCGCCGATGCCGCGCACAACCGGATGCCGGGGCCGTACAAGGGCGAATTCCCGATCGTGGTCGAAGGCGTGCGCAATGCCTTTGGCGATTCGGTCATCCACGACAATCTCTCCCTCAAGGTCCGGCGCGGCGAGATCATCGGCGTGGTCGGCGGCTCGGGCACGGGCAAGTCGGTGCTGATGCGCTCGATCATCGGCCTGCAGGTGCCGACCGAGGGCCGGATCGAGGTGCTGGGCGAGGATATCACCGCCGCCCGCGACGATGCCGATATCGACATCCGCAGCCGCTGGGGCGTGCTGTTCCAGGGCGGAGCGCTGTTCTCCACCCTGACCGTGGCCGAGAATGTCGAAGTGCCCTTGCGTGAATTCTATCCCGAAATCAGCGACGAGCTGCGGCGCGAGATTGCACGCTTCAAGGTGGTCCTCTCCGGCCTGCCCGAAGATGCCGCCAACAAGTATCCGGCCGAACTGTCCGGCGGCATGAAGAAGCGCGCCGGCCTGGCCCGCGCGCTGGCGCTCGATCCCGAGCTGCTGTTCCTGGATGAGCCGACCGCCGGGCTCGACCCGATCGGCGCGGCCGCCTTCGATGCCCTGACCCGGGAATTGCAGGATACCCTGGGGCTGACCGTGTTCCTGATCACCCACGATCTCGATACCCTGCACGAGATCTGCGACCGGGTGGCGGTGATCGCCGACCGCCAGGTGATCGCGGTCGATACGATCGACAACCTGCTCAAGCTCGATCACCCGTGGATCCAGGAATACTTCAACGGACCGCGCGGCCGCGCTGCCCATGCGGCCCAGGAACGGATCGTGCGGCCGGACAAGAAGATGGACAATCCGGGCAAGGCGGGGGATTAGGCAGGCATGGAGACGAGAGCCAACTATGTCTGGGTCGGGGCGGTCACGCTGGGGCTGCTCGCGGTGCTCGCTGCCTTCATCATCTGGATCGCGCGCTGGAATGAGACCGACCAGAACACTTATGACATCTTTTTCAAGCAGTCGGTCGATGGCCTGTCAAAGGGGACATCGGTTTCCTTTCAGGGCGTTCCGATCGGCCAGATCGAACTGATCGAACTGTGGCCCAAGGACCCCAGCTTTGTGCGGGTCAGGATCGCCGTTGATAAGCAGGTGCCCATTCTGCAAGGCACGACCGCGACGCTGCAGAGCAGCTTTACCGGAACGTCGAACGTGCTGCTCGAAGGGGCCGTGAAGGGCGCGCCGCCGATTGTCGAAAAGGGGCCGGAAGGCGTGCCGGTCATTCCGACCAAGCGCGGCGGGCTGGGCGCGCTGCTTAACACTGCGCCGGTCCTGCTCGATCGGCTGGCAACCGTGTCCGAACGGCTGAACATCGCCTTGTCTGACAAGAACCTCAAGGCGCTCGACAATATCGTCGCCAATACCGAGCGGATGACCGGCAGTCTGGCCGATGCCTCGCCGCAAGTGAAGACGACGCTGGCCGAGTTGCAAGTCACGCTGAAGCAGGCCTCGACCACTCTGGCCGAGTTCGAGAAGGTCGCGAACAACGCCAACGCCTTCCTGGCCGGTGACGGCGAAAACCTGGCGCGCGACCTGCGCAACACGCTCAAATCGGCCAACGGGGCGGCCAAGGAACTGGAGGCGACGCTGGCCAGTGCCCGTCCCGCCACCCAGCGGCTCAACGAGCAGACCCTGCCGCAGGCCGAAGCGGCGATGCGCGATCTGCGCGCGACCAGCAAGGCGCTGCGCGACCTGACCGAAAAGATTGACGATGGCG
>JACDQK010000333.1 GCA_015657645.1 Novosphingobium sp. | reverse complement strand
GGCCAGGCTCAGCGCCTTGAGGCTGAGGATCGGGAAGACGCAGGGCATGATATTGAGCAAGAGGCCGCCGGCCAGCGCGGCCAGCAGCAACCAGGCCAGTGAAGGGGCGGCGTCGGTCGCGCTCTTGAGCGGCGTGCCGCCCGCCGAAACTTCACCCGGAGCGGCGCTGATCGTCACCCCGTCACCCGCCGGGCTCAGCCGCAGCACGGCTTCGATCGCGCCCGGCTGGGCCGGGTCGAACTTGGCCACCGGCACTTCGGCGACCAGCAGATCGCCCTGGCGGAAGAAGGCCTGTGGCGCGGCGTAATCGACCACGTTCTCGGTCGAAAGGAACAGGTGCGGTTCGCTGACCTGCATCGCGGCGGGCAGCGGCACGGCCACGCGCAGCTTGCCATTGGCAAAGGCAAAGCGGGCCGGGCTGCCGAGCGGGGCAGGGAGCGCAGCGCGCCAGCGATCAAACCGGGCGTCGGGCTGGCCGGGGCTGCCGACGGTTACCTTGGTTGCCAGCTCGCCGGCCTCGGGCACGCAGATCTCATCGGTGCAGGCCAGCCACTGTGCCTTGGCGCGCAGCTCCAGCACCTGGCCGGGCCTGGCGTCGGCGGGCACGGTGAAGGGCACCAGCAGGGCATATTCGGTCTTGAACACGTGGTTCATCAGCCCGGCGATGGTGAGCGTGGCGGGCACCGGATAGGCCGGCACGCCCACCTTGCCGCCGGGGGGCAGGGTCCAGGCAAAGGTCATGCCCTGGCCGGCATCCCCGGGGTTCTGCCAATAGCCGTGCCAGCCGGGCTTGGGCTGCATGTCCACCGCCAGCGTCACCGTGCTGCCGGGCATGGCCGGGCCTTCCGCCAGCAGGGTGGCAGCGATGTTGGTTTCGCCCGCCCGGGCCGGTGCGGCGGCCAGGATCAGCAGGTGCAGCAGGAAGGCGATCAGGGCCGCGATGCGCGCCATCGAATTGTCATCTCCTTGGCCTAAGCAGGCCTTGCACTCAGGCCCCGGCAACGCCATCAGGGCCTTGCCGATTTCAGCGCCCAAAGCAAGGATTCACCCATGCGCCGCACCGTTCTTAGCCTGCTTGCCACTGCTGCCCTGGGCCTGTCAGCCCCGGCTTTGGCCCAAGGTCAGGCAGCGGCGCCAGCTCCGGCCCCGGCGCCGGCCGAACCGGCTCGCCCGCAACTGGTGCTGGCAGTCTCGATCGATCAGCTCTCGTCCGATCTCTTTGCGCAGTACCGGGAGCATTTCACCGGCGGCTTTGCCCGCCTGCTGACCGGCGCGGTCTTCCCCTCGGGCTTCCAGAGCCACGCTGCGACCGAGACCTGCCCCGGCCACTCGACCATGCTGACCGGCGCGCGCCCGGCCCGCAGCGGGATTATCGCCAACAACTGGTTCAATCCCTCGCTCGCGCGGGCCGACAAGCGCGTCTACTGCTCAGAGGATCTGTCCGATCCGGCCAGCACTTCGGGCAATCCGGTGGTTTCAGCGAACCTGCTCAAGGTGCCGACCCTGGGCGAACTGATGAAGGCCGCCAACCCCGCCACCCGCAATGTGGCCGTATCGGCCAAGGACCGCGCCGTAGTGATGATGGGCGGGCACAAGATCGACGCCGGCTATTGGTGGAAGGGCAGCGCCTTCACCACCTTCAAGGGGCGCGAGCTGGCCCCCGCAGCGGTGCGCGCCAATACCGCCGCCAGCGCCTTGCTGGCCAAGGGTGCCCCGGCGCTTAAGGCCCCGGCCTGGTGCGGATCGCGCGACCGGGCGGTGACGGTCGGCACCGGCACGGTTGGCACCTACCGCTTCGCCCTGCCCAAGAATGCCAAGCCCGACATGCTGCGGATTTCGCCGCGGATGGACGGGGCGACCGTCGACCTGGCGATCGGGCTGGTCGATGAAATGAAGCTGGGCAAAGGCGGCGCGCCCGATGTCCTCTCGGTCAGCCTCTCGGCCAGCGACTATATCGGCCATGCGCTGGGCACCGAAGGGGTCGAGATGTGCATCCAGATGGCTGAGCTTGATGCCAACCTGGGCCGGCTGTTCGCTGCACTCGACAAGCGCAAGATCGATTACCTGGTGCTGCTGACCGCAGACCACGGCGGGCATGATGCGCCCGAGCGGCTGCGCGAACAGGCCATGCCAGGCGCGAGCCGGGCCGACAAGGCGCTGATGCCGGCCGCGCTGGGGGCGGAAATCACGCGCCGCACCCTGATCGCGGCGCCGCAAGGCCAGCCGCTGCTTTATGGCGATGGTCCGTTCGGTGACATCTATGTCAATGCGGCGATCACCGGGCCGACCAAGACCCGCGTGATCAACGAACTGCTCAACCTGACCCGCAATCACCCGCAGGTCGCGGCAGTCTTCACCGCGGCCGAACTGGCCGCCACGCCACTGCCCAGCGGCAATCCTCAGGACTGGACGATCAAGGAGCGGCTGCGCGCCTCGTTCATGGCTGAGCGCTCGGGCGATGTCCTGGTCGCGCTGAACCGCGCGGTTACGCCGATCCCGGAACCGGTTGCCGGGGCATTTATCGCCACGCATGGCAGCGTGTGGGACTATGACCGGCGCGTGCCGATGCTGTTCTGGCGCAAGGGCATGACCGGCTTCGAACAGCCCAACCCGGTCGAAACCGTCGATATCGCGCCGACCCTGGCTTCGGTGATCGGCCTCCGCCTCGACGACGGAGCCTTCGATGGCCGCTGCCTCGATCTCGATGCCGGGGCGGGCAACAGCTGCGAGCGCGCCAAGTGAGCGGGAGGGTGAGCGGGCGGCGCGATCTGGTCATCCTGGGTGGCGGGCTGGTCGGCATGACCCTGGCCCTCGCCGCGGCCAGGCAGGGGATCACCAGCCATGTCGTCGACAAGGCCACGCCCGAGCAGCTGACTGCCGAAGGTGCCGACGGCCGCGCTTCGGCAATCTCGACCGCCAGCTGGAACCTGTTCGCCAATATCGGTCTGGCTGACCGGCTCGCCCCGCTCGGCTGCCCGATCGCGGCAATTGCCGTGACCGATCAGATGAAGCCCGGCCGGATCGACTTCCAGCCCGGCGCGGAAGACGGCTCGCTCGGCCGGATGTATGCCAACCGCGATATCCGCACCGCACTGTTCGAAGCGGCCAGGGCCGAACCGGCGATCGCCTGGCACTCGGGCACCGAAGCGGTGGAGCGCGAACGCGGCGAGCATGGCGTGCGGGTGGTGCTCGACAATGGCGAGGAACTGACCGGCAGCCTGCTGATCGCCGCCGAGGGCCGCAAATCGCCGACCCGCGACGAAGCCGGTCTGGTCACGGCCAAGTGGGATTACCACCACCGCGCGATCGTGACGGCGCTTTATCACGAGAAGAGCCACGAGAACGTCGCCTGGGAAATCTTCTACCCGGCCGGCCCTTCGCGCTGCTGCCGCTGCTCGATGACCAGGGCCGCCACCGCTCGGCGCTGGTCTGGACCGTCGCGGAAAAGGATGCCGCCGGGGTGCTGGCCATGCCCGAGGCGCTGTTCCTGGGCGAGGTCCAGCGTCACATGGGCGGGATGTTCGGGGCGCTCGAACTCGCCGCGCCGCGAATGTCCTATCCGCTCAACTTCCACCGCGCGCCGCGAATTGTCGACCAGCGGCTCGCGCTGATCGGCGATGCCGCGCATGGCATTCACCCGATTGCCGGGCAGGGCCTCAACCTGGGGCTGCGCGATGTCGGTGCGCTGGTCGAGGTGCTGGCCGATGGCATGCGGCTGGGGCTGGAGCCGGGCGATGCCCAGCTGCTGGCGCGCTATGAACGCTGGCGCTCCGTCGACAGTTTCTCGGTCGGCTTTGCCACTGATGCGATCAACCGGCTGTTCGCGATCCCTGGCCGGCTGCCCTCGGCGGTCCGCCGGTTCGGCATGGGTGCGGTCCAGCGCTCGGGCTGGCTCAAGCGCTTCTTCATGGACGAAGCGCGCGGCATGTCGGGCGATCTGCCAGCGTTGCTGCGGGCCTAGAAGGTTTCTTCGTGCGCGGGCTGCGCCGGCGGCGCGCCCGGACCCGGCTGTTGCACGGCATCACCGGCGGCATCCTTGAGCTTTTCGGGCTCGAGCAGCGCGGAAGTCTCGATCAGGTCAAGCGCCTGTTGCGAGGCGGCATAGCGCCGCGCCTCGGTCATCCAGTTGCCCGCAGCCGCGGCGCCGGGCAGGCGGGCGACTTCGGCCATGGCCGCATCGACCTGGCCGCTGCGCAGCATCAGCCGGGCGCGGTCGAGCCGGGCATCGGGCCGGGCCGAAGGCGCATCGCCGCGCCGGATCACGAACAGGCCGGAAAACTCACGGGTAAAGCGCGCCCAGCCGCTCTCGTTGGCTGGCGTGCCCAGCAGGGTCGGGGCCAGTGCCTCAAGTTCGCTGGTCAGCTGGTCGATCGTCACCGGGCGCTGAGCGTTGTTGATCAGGGTGGCGACCGAATTGGCCTGGGCATCGCCGAACCGCAGCTTGAGCTGGGATTCGAGGTAGCCCAGCGGCGCCCCGCGTTCGAGCGCGCGGCGGGCGGCGAGCGCGACCAGCAGGGCTTCGGCGCGAGCCGTATTGCCCTCGGTCGCAGCGGCCTGAAGGTCGATCCGGGCAATCCGCTGCTCCAGCGCGGCGATCCGCTGGTCCATCCCGCCCGCTGCGGCGGCGAGCGAAGGGCTGGCGCTGGGCGCGGGCAGGGCACCGGCGAGCGGGCTGGCCTTGGGCGCCGGGGCAGTTACCGCAGGCTGGCCGAAGTCCGCGCTCAATGGCAGCTTGTCGTCATAGACCAGCCAGCCGATCAAGGCCGCCCCGCCGATAAAGGCCAGCAGCGAAGTGCCCATGACCGCGCGCAGGGAAATGCCAGAGGTGCCGGGACGGCGCGAATAGGTATCGAATTCAGTCATGCCGGGTCGCGATGGCCTTCAGGAATTGGTCTTGCCCCAGGGGTCTTGGCACATCTGGCGGGCCAAGGCCAGCAGCGCGCGGTCGCTGGTATCGGCGGCGACGGCCACCTCGCCCCAGCCATCGCCAGCCGCCGCCGCGATCCGTTGCCCCAGCGCGCAGAGCCGCAACCGCGCCCGGCGCAGGCCGTTGCGGACGCATTCGGCCGCGAAGTGATGCGCCGCCTCGGCCGAATGGAGCGCAACCAGCGCCGGCTCCCCCAGCAGGGCAACCAGTTCCGACGGCATCGGCTGGGCCCGGCTGGCATAGACCACCCTTTCGGTCATGGTCACGCCGGCCGGCGGGGTCAGCGCAATCCGCTCCTCGCCGGCCAGTCGCAGCAGTCGGCGGTGGGCGGGATCAAGCTGGCCGAGCACGGATTGCAGGCCACCCTGGCCCTGGCCGATCACCGTGATTCCGGCCGCGCGGGCGACATCGGCCGTGGCGTCGCCCACGGCGTAGGCCGGCAGGTGGCGCACGGCGGCCAGGCCCGGCCCGGCATGGCGGACCGCATTGGCGCTGCCCAGCAGCAAGGCGTCATGGGCATCGGGCGGCGGGGCGGACCATGAGCGGGTGGTGACCGCGAACAGCGGAAAGCCCTGCGGATCGAGCCCCGCATCCCGCGCGGCGCTGACCGTTGCGGTGCAGCCGGGCTCGGGGCGGATCACGACCAGCGGAACCATGCGCGTTTCCTTAAATGGAGGGACCTTCGAAATGCTGCCGGATATTGGGCGAAGCCTGATCGAGCAGCAAGCGCGCCAGTTCACCGGGTCCGGCCGGATCGCCGACCGGGAAATGCAGTGTGGCCGCCACCCGCTCGGCCCCGTCCGGGCTGAACAGCGCGGCGTGAAGCACCAGTTCGCCTTCGCGAAGTTCGGTCAGGGCTGCAATCGGGCTGTGGCAATTGCCGCCCAGCGCAGCCAGCAACGCCCGCTCAGCCTTCAGCGCCGCATGACTGGGGGCGTGATCGATCGCCGCCAAGAGGCCCGCCGTTGCAGCGTCATCGGCGCGGCATTCGATCGCGATGCAGCCCTGGCCCGGCGCCGCAGCCAGACCTGCGGATCGAGCGCTACGCCCACTTCGCCCTGGCCGAGCCGCTCAAGACCGGCGGCCGCCAGCAAGGTCGCGTCGGCCTCTCCGGCCTCCAGCTTGCCGAGCCGGGTCGCGACATTGCCGCGGAACGAAACGATCTGGCAGTCGGGCCGGAAATGCAGCGCCTGGGCGGCGCGGCGCGGCGCGCTGGTGCCGATCCGGGCACCGGGGGGCAGGGCCTCCAGGCTGTCCACACCCACCAGCACGTCGCGCACGTCGGCGCGCGGCAGGACGGCGGCGATGCTGATTCCGGCGGGACGCAGTGTTTCCACGTCCTTGGCCGAATGGACCGCAAAGTCGATCTCGCCAGCCAGCAGCCAGGCGTCGAGCTCCTTGGTCCACAGCGCCTTGCCGCCGATCTCGGCCAGGGGGCGGTCCTGAATCTTGTCACCGCTGGCAAGGACCGGGACGATCTCGACTGTCAGGGCAGGATGGGCGGCGCAGAGCCGGGCCTGCGCTTCCTCGGCCTGGGCCATGGCGAGCGGGGAGCGGCGAGTGCCAAGTCGAAGTGGACGGTCAGTCATGCGCGCCTTGTGCTAGTGTGCAATCTCGCTAGATGGAAGCGGGAATGGGGTTGGTCCTAGGCATTGAATCGTCCTGCGACGAAACAGCAGCTGCGCTGGTCGATGGCGAGCGCCGGATCGTGGCGCAACGGATCGCCTCGCAGGACGATGCCCACCGCCCCTATGGCGGGGTCGTCCCGGAAATAGCCGCCCGCGCCCATGCCGAACGGATCGCCCCGCTGGTCGCCGCCGTGCTGGCCGATGCCGGGCTGGAACTGGCCGATGTCGATGCGATTGCCGCCACGGCGGGTCCGGGCCTGATTGGCGGGGTCATGGTCGGGCTGGTCACGGCCAAGGCGCTGGCTATGGCCAGTGACAAGCCGCTGATTGCGGTCAATCACCTTGAAGGCCACGCGCTCTCGCCGCGGCTGGCCGATGCCACGCTGCAATTCCCCTATCTGCTGCTGCTGGTTTCGGGTGGGCATTGCCAGGTGCTGCGGGTCGACGGCGTGGGGCAATACCGCCGCCTCGCCACGACGATCGACGATGCGCTGGGTGAGGCCTTTGACAAGACCGCCAAGATCCTGGGCCTGGGCTTTCCCGGCGGCCCGGCGGTCGAGCGGTTGGCGCGTGAGGGCAATCCCAAGGCCGTGCCGCTGCCGCGCCCCTTGCTGGGCAGCGCCGAGCCGCACTTCTCCTTCGCCGGCCTCAAGAGCGCGGTGCTGCGGGCCAAGCAGGCCGGCATCCACGCTGACGCCGATATTGCCGCCGCCTTTCAACAGGCCGCGCTCGACTGTGTGCTGGACCGCACCCGCCGCGCGCTGGCCGGCAGCGACGGCCTGACCGCACTGGTCGTGGCGGGCGGGGTTGCCGCCAACCAGACAATCCGGAGCGGGCTGGAAGGCCTGGCCGCCGAATTTGGCCTGCCCTTTGTCGCGCCGCCGCTGGCGCTGTGCACCGACAATGCCGCCATGATTGCCTGGGCCGGGCAGGAACGGCTGGCGCTGGGCACGTTCACGCCCGATCCGCTCGACATTGCCGCCCGCCCGCGCTGGCCCCTCGATCCCGAGGCCGCGCCGGTGCGCGGAGCAGGAGTGAAGGCATGACACCCAAGGCCTACCTTGGCGTGCTGGGCGGCGGGGCCTGGGGTACGGCCCTGGCCCAGGCCTATGCGGCCGACGGCACGCCCGTGCAGCTGTGGGCGCGCGAGGCCGAAGTGGTGGCCGCGATCAATGCCGAGCGGCGCAATCCCGTGTTCCTGCCGAGCGCGGAGCTGGCACCCTCCATTGCCGCGACTGGCGAAATGGCCCTGATGGACAATCTCCCCGTCCTGCTGGTCGTCGCCCCGGCGCAGCACCTCGGCAAGGTCCTGAGCGGGCTGACGGATCGCCCGCGCGATCTGGTGCTGTGCTCCAAGGGGATCGAGGCCGGGACCGGACGGCTGATGGCCGATGTCGCGCGCGAGGCGCTGCCCCAGGCCGAGATCGCCGTGCTGTCCGGCCCGACCTTTGCGCATGAAGTGGCCGCCGGCCTGCCGACGGCCGTGACCCTGGCTTGCAGCGGGGGGGAGGCGCAGTGGGCACGGCTCGGGACCCTGCTCTCGCGCCCCACGCTGCGGCCCTATTATTCGGATGACGTGGTCGGGGCCGAGATCGGCGGGGCGGTCAAGAACGTGCTGGCGATTGCCTGCGGCGTGGTTGACGGGCTGGGGCTGGGCCAGAACGCCCGCGCTGCCCTGATCGCGCGCGGCTATGCCGAGATGACCCGGTTCGGCCTGGCGCTGGGCGCGCGGGCGGAAACGCTGGCCGGGCTGTGCGGGCTGGGCGATCTGGTATTGACCTGCTCCTCCACCTCCAGCCGCAACTTCGCGCTCGGCAAGGCGCTGGGCGAGGGACTGAGCGCGGCTGAAGCCCTCTCCGGCAAGCTCAGCGTGGCCGAGGGCGCGCACACCGCGCCGGTGCTGGCCGACCTGGCGCAGCAGCGCGGGATCGCCATGCCGATTGTCGACGCCGTGGCCCGGCTGCTGGCCGGCGCGGCCCCGGCCCCGCAGGTCGTCGCCGAACTGCTGGCGCGGCCACTGCGGGCCGAGGGCGAGGGCGCGTGAGCCAACCGCCCGATCAGGATATCGCCGCCCTGGCCAAGGGCGGGCGCACCAATTTTCTCGGCTTCGTGCTGCGGCTGGGCGGCACGGCGCCGTTCCTGTTCATCGCCGGGCGGTTCTATGGAGTCGAGGCGCTGGGGCGCTATGCCTCGGCGCTCGTGATCGTTGAACTGATCGCCCAGCTCTGCGTGCTGGGGCAGCGCCGCGGCCTGGCCCAGCGCCTGTCCGAAGACCCGCGCGAGGAAGTCCACGTCATTGCCGATGCGATGACGCTGACGCTGCTGCTCTCGCTGGGCGCGGCGGCGCTGCTCTACCTGTTCCCCGCGCCGATGTTCCCGAGCGGCGAGTACAACGAGTGGGACCGGCTGCTGCCGCTGGCGATTGTCGCCAATGCGCTGACCGACATCGCGCTCGCCGCGCTGGCCTATCGCTATAACATCGCGGCGACGGTGCGGGCGCGTTCGCTGGTGGAGCCATGGGTGCAGACGCTGGCAGCGGTAGCCTTCCTGTTCATCCTGCCGGCAGCCGGCCTGGCGCTGTCATTCATCCTGGCCAAGATTGCGGCGCTGCTGGTGGCGCTGTGGCCCTTGCTGCGCACCTTCGGCCTGCCGCGCGGCTGGCATCCGCACCCGCTGCGGCTGGGCAAGCTGGCGCTGCTCTCCGCGCCGCTGGCGGGGGCGGACATGGTCGAATGGGGCACGCGCAAGCTCGATATCGCGCTGCTCGGCTTCTTTACCTCGCCGGTCGCGGTCGGGGTCTATTACGCCGCGCAGCAGGTCGCCTCGCTGCCGCAGAAATTGAAGACCAGTTTCGAGCCGATCCTCGGCCCGGTGATCACCCGCAACCTGCGCGATGGCAACCATGCGGCGATCGCGGCGCAGGTCAACCAGGTCGGGTTCTGGATCATCGCCGCCCAGGCCGGGATCGCCCTGGCGCTGGCCATTCCGGGCGAGGCGGTGATGGGCCTGATCGGGCCGCAATTCGTTGGCGGGACCGGGGCGCTGACCTTCCTGCTGATGGCCGAAGTGGTCGCCGCCACCGCCGTGGTGAGCGAGGCAGCGCTGGTCTATGTCGCGCGGCTCAAGAACCTGTGGCTCTCGCTGGCGACGATTGCGCTGCAAGCGGCGCTGACCGTCGGCGGCATTCTGCTGGTCCGCCACTATGACCTGAACGACAAGTTCGCCGCTGCCGCCGCGGCCGGGGCGCTGCTGCTGGCGCTGGGCTTTGCCTCGCTGGCCAAGGGCTGGCTGCTGGGGCGGATCCTCAAGGCCCCGGTCAATCCGTTCCGCTGGCCGCTGGTCTGGGCGGTGGCTCCGGCGGTGCTGGTCGGCTGGGCGGCAACGCGGTTCCTGCCCGAATGGGCCGAGCTGGCGCTGGGCCTCCCCGCGATCCTCTTCACTTATGGCTATGTGATCTGGCACAAGGGCTTCGGCCCGGAAGACCGTGTGCTGTTCCGCAAGAACGTGGGCGGCTCCGCTGATACCGCACAGGAAGGCAAGCAATGATCGATCTGTCCAATCCCAACCTGCTGATTTTCGCCGGCGCGCTGGTCTTTGGCCTGCTGCTGGTCTGGTACCTGTTCAGCCGTTCCAGCGCCCCGCGTGAGCGCAGCTACAAGCCCGACGTGCTCGACGAAGGCGCTGCCCCGGCCGCGCGCAATCAGGCGCTGATCGACGCGCCCCCGGCGGCCAAGATCGCGCCGGTTATCGCCCCCGCTCCTGCGCCGGAGCCAGTTCCGGTCGCCGCGCCTGAGCCGGTGGTGGAAGCGGCGCCCAAGCCGGCCCCGAAGCCCAAGGCTGCGCCCAAACCCAAGGCAGAGCCGAAGCCCAAGGCCGAACCGAAGCCCAAGGCCGAGCCGAAGTCAAAAGCCGAGCCCAAGCCCAAGGCTGCGTCCAAACCGAAGGCCGAGCCCAAGCCAGCCGCTGCCCCGGCCGAGCCGGACGACCTCAGCCGCATCAAGGGCCTCGGCCCCAAGCTGCAGAAGCTGCTGCCCGAGCTCGGCATCACCACCTTCGCCCAGATCGCCGCCATGACCGAGGCCGACCTGGCCGCGCTCGACACCAAGCTCGGCGCCTTTGCGGGCCGTCCGGCCAAGGACAGCTGGGTCGAACAGGCCAAGTTCCTCGCCGCCGGGGATACCGCCGGGTTCGAAGGCAAGTTCGGCAAAGTCTGAGCGCGGGCCTAGCGCCCCCACTTCTTCTGGCTCTTGCCAAACCGGGTCTTGCGCGTCCCCGGCTTGCCCTCGTTGCTGCGGCCGACGATCGGGGCTTTGCGCTCGCCTTCGGGCAGGCCGAGTTCGGTTGCCTCCAGCCGCCTGATTTCATCGCGCAGGCGGCCGGCTTCTTCGAATTCCAGATCGGCGGCAGCGGTGCGCATGCGGGTTTCCAGCTCCTCGATATAGGCGCGCAGGTTGTGGCCGACGAGGTTGTTGCGCGCGTCGTCCTCGATCTCCACCAGCACGCCATCGCGGCTGGCCGTATCGGCGACGATGTTGTGGATGTCGCGCTTGATGCTTTCGGGGGTGATCCCGTGTTCGAGGTTATAGGCCCGCTGCTTTTCGCGGCGGCGGTCGGTTTCGGCGATGGCGCGCTCCATCGATCCGGTCATCCGGTCGGCATAGAGGATCACCCGCCCGTCCACATTGCGCGCGCGCGGCCGATGGTCTGGATCAGTGACGTTTCCGAGCGCAGGAAGCCTTCCTTGTCGGCATCCAGGATCGCCACGAGCCCGCATTCGGGGATGTCGAGGCCTTCGCGCAGCAGGTTGATCCCCACCAGCACGTCATAGACGCCCAGGCGCAGGTCGCGGATCAGCTCGATCCGCTCCAGCGTCTCGACGTCGGAATGCATGTAGCGCACCCGCAGGCCCGCCTCGTGCATGAACTCGGTCAGGTCCTCGGCCATCCGCTTGGTCAGCGTGGTGACGAGCGTGCGATAGCCCGCCGCCGCGGTCTTGCGGCATTCCTCGATGCAATCCTGCACCTGGTCCTCGACCGGGCGGATTTCCACCGGCGGGTCGATCAGCCCGGTCGGGCGGATCACCTGTTCGGCAAAGACCCCGCCCGATTGCTCCATTTCCCAGGAGCCGGGCGTTGCCGAAACCGCCACGGTCTGCGGGCGCATCGCGTCCCACTCGTTGAAGCGCAGCGGGCGGTTGTCGATGCAGCTGGGCAGGCGAAAGCCGTATTCGGCCAGGGTAATCTTGCGGCGATGATCGCCTTTCGACATCGCACCGATCTGCGGCACGGTCTGATGGCTTTCATCGACGAACAGCAGGGCATTGTCGGGCAGATATTCGAACAGCGTTCGGCGCGGCTCGCCCGGCAGGCGGCCGGTGAGGAAAGCGGGAGTAATTCTCGTATGCCAGCGCAGCTGCCGGTGGCCGCGATC
>JACDQK010000332.1 GCA_015657645.1 Novosphingobium sp. | reverse complement strand
GGCGCCGCGTTGCGCTGGTCAATGCCGAAGCCTGGCAGGATGACCGGGCGAAGCCGATCGCCCTCGCCCAGATCAAGGTGCTGCTGATCCCCGCCGAATGATCACGGTGAGGCCGGGTTCTTCCGGCAGGGCCACGGCAGCCACTAGTTCCATTTGCGCTGCATCGGCGCGCGACCGGGTGAGGACCGCGGCGGGCACGCCTGGTTCATAGGCCACCAGGTCGGCGCTGCCCAGCCAGCGTGCCTCACGCAGGGTCAGGTCATCGGGATCAGCCGAGCGCAGCACGATTTCGCGGGTCCCGCCCTCGCTGCCAGTCGCGCCATCCAGCCAGGCCGTCACATCGCTGCCTTCTGCCAGCGGATCGAGCGGACCGCCCGATGCCAGCGCCGCATCCATCACCCGCCGCCGTTCCTTGCCATCCGGCCAGCGCGCCTTCATCGCCGCGCGGGCTGCGTTTAGGCCTTCTGCCAATGCTCCCAGTGTGTGCGGCAGCAGCCCTTCCAGCCGCAGCCGCAGTGCCTTGGCCAGACCCGCCGAGACGCCTCCGGTCGAAACCGCGACCAGCACTGGCCCGCGCTCGAGCAGGCTGGGGGTGGTGAAATCGCACAGCTCGGGCCGGTCAACCACGTTGACCAGCAGACCCCGCGCCTTGAGTTCGGCCGCTGCCGCTTCGGGTTCGTCGAGCGCGACAAAGGCCAGCCGTGCTTCCCTGTCATCGGCACCGACTATAGCTGCCCCGGCCCGCTCCAGCAGACGGCGCTTGGCTTCGGCCGCCTCACCCTCGCCCAGCACGATCACCGGTTGACCGGTAAGGCGATGGAACAAGGGCAGGCTATGCAGCATCAGTCGAGCCAGGCCGGAACCCGCTCGGCCGAGGTGATCGCTTCGGGCAGGATCCGGTCCGCCACCACCGCGAACTGGTCCCCATCGACCATCACTTCGGCGACGAAACCTCGGCTGTTGTAGGACGAGGCCATGGTTGCGCCGTAAGCTCCGGCCGTGCGGAACACGGCCAGGTCCCCGGCCGCCAGCGCATCGATTTCGCGGTCCATGGCGAAGGTATCGCCGGTCTCGCAGATCGGGCCGACGATATGCGCGGTCATGCGCTGGCCGGTCGGCTTCACGGCCTCGAAGTCATGCCAGGCCCCGTACATCGCTGGCCGCGCAAGGTCGTTCATCGCGGCATCAACAATCACGAAGGGCGTGTTGTTCGAGCTGCGCTTCACGCGGATTGCGCGGGTCAGCAGCACGCCCGCATTGCCGACGATGACCCGGCCGGTTCGAACATCAGCGTCACATCCCAGCTGCTGCAGACGCGGGCAACCATGGCGCCATATTCGGCCGGGGTCGGATAGACTTCGCCCGCCTTGTAAGTGACGCCCAGACCGCCGCCGAGGTCGGCATGGGTCACGGTCTGGCCATTGGCGCGCAGCTCGGCGATCAGTGCACCGAGCTTCACGAAGGCATCCTCGAGCGGCTGGAGATGCTGCAGCTGGCTGCCGATGTGAACCGCCACCCCGCGCATATCGAGACCCGGCAGTGCGGCGAGGCGGGCATAGATCCCGGCGGCGCGATCAATCGGCACGCCGAACTTGTTCTCGGCCTTGCCGGTCGAGATCTTCTCATGCGTGCGGGCATCGACATCGGGATTGACGCGCAGCGCGCAGGCGGCGCGCTGGCCGCGGGCAGCGGCGACTTCCGCCAGCTCGATGCCCTCTTCCTCGCTTTCGATGTTGAACTGGCCGATCCCGGCTTCAAGCCCCTGCACCATCTCGCGCTCAAGCTTGCCGACGCCCGAGAAGACGATGTCATGACCGGGCATCCCGGCAGCCAGCGCGCGGGCGAGTTCGCCGCCCGAGACGACATCTGCACCGAAGCCTTCGCGCTGCATCACTCGCAGCACGGCCAGGTTGGGATTGGCCTTGATCGCGAAAGCCACGTGCCTCTTCGGCAAGGCGGCAAGCGCTTCGTTGAAGACGCGGGCATGGCGCTCCAGCGTGGCGCGCGAATAGACGTAGACGGGGGGTGCCGATTTCCTCGGCAATGCGGCTCAGCGGGACGCGCTCGGCGTGGAGTTCGCCGTTGATGATCGAAAAGTGGTCCATGGATGCTTACTCGTCGGAAGGGGGCAGGTCGAACGGATCGTCAGTGCGTTCTTCCGATTTTTTTCGCAGCTCCACGCTGCGTTCCGGGGCGGCCTGCGCCGTCACTTTGAGCAGCGCATCGGCCTTGGGGCGCTGTTCGCTGCCATAGGCCGGCTGCGGCAGGCTTTGCCCTGCTTTGGGCTTCAGATCCGCGCGCTGGCCGCAGGCGCCAAGCGCCAGCAACAGGACAGCGGGAAGGATCAGACGGCGCATTGCGGTTACTCCAGCCCCAGCGCCAGGCGCGCTTCGGCCACGCGCTGCCTTACCTGTTCGGGCGCGGTTCCGCCATAGCTGGCGCGCGAGGCGACCGAGGCATCGACCGACAGTGCCGCAAAGACCCGCTCGTCGATCCGCGCGTCGATCGCCTGGAGATCGGCCAGCGGCAAGGCATCGAGCGCCACGCCCCGGCTTTCCGCCAGCTTCACAGCGGCCCCAGTGATGTGGTGTGCCTCACGGAACGGGATATTGGCCTGGCGGACCAGCCAGTCGGCCAGGTCCGTCGCCGTGGCATAGCCCAGTTCAGCCGCCGCGCGCATCCGCTCGGTGCGGAAGGTGGTGCCGGCGACCATGCCTTCCATCGCGGCGAGGCACAGGGTCAGCAGGCTGGCTGCCTCGAACACCGGCGGCTTGTCGTCCTGCATGTCCTTCGAATAGGCCAGCGGCAGGCCCTTCATCGTGATCATCAGGCTCGTCAGGCTGCCAATGATCCGCCCGGCATGGCCGCGCACCAGCTCGGCCGCATCGGGGTTCTTCTTCTGCGGCATGATCGAGCTGCCGGTCGATAGCGCATCGGGCAGGCTGGCAAAGCCGAACGGCTGGCTGGCCCAGATGATGAACTCCTCAGCCAGGCGCGAGAGGTGCAGCGCGATCTGGGCGGCGGCCATCAGGTAGTCGAGCGCGAAATCGCGATCCGACACGGCATCAAGGCTGTTGCGGGTCGGTTCGCTGAAGCCGAGCGCCTGGGCGGTTGCCTGCCGGTCGATCGGGAAGCCGGTACCAGCGAGGGCGGCCGAGCCAAGCGGACACTGATTGAGGCGCGTCCGAGCATCGACCAGCCGCGACCGGTCGCGCGAGGCCATCTCGTAATAGGCCATCAGGTGGTGGCCCAGCGTTACCGGTTGCGCGGTCTGCAGGTGGGTGAAGCCCGGCATGATGCTTTCGGCGTGTTCGCCAGCGCGATTGACCAGCGCGACTTGCAGCGCCTTCAGACCGGCATCGGCCTGATCCATGGCATCGCGGACCCACAGCCGGAAGTCGGTCGCCACCTGATCGTTGCGGCTACGCGCGGTGTGAAGCCGCCCGGCGACCGGGCCGATCAGTTCGGCCAGGCGGCTTTCGGTGGTCATGTGGATGTCTTCAAGGTCCCAGTTCTCGGGCACGCCATTCGCGGCATACTCCGCCGCGACCTGGTCGAGGCCGGCGCTGATCGCCGCCGCATCTTCGGCGCTGACGATGCCTTGGGCGCCCAGCATGGCAACATGGGCCTTGCTCGCGGCCACGTCTTGCCGCCACAGCGCCTTGTCGAAGGGAATCGACGCGTTTATCTCGCGCATGATCGCCGAGGGCCCCTCGGCGAACCGTCCGCCCCACATCGCATTGGAGCTGCTCTTGCTATCGTCCCGCTCGCTCAAGTTCGCCATCCTTGGCTGTGCCCTGCTGGTCGGGGGGGTGCGATAGGGAAAGCCAGGCTCCGGCGCAACCTGCCGCTTCACCGGCAGGCGGAGAGCTTTCGGGGACGATCGACCGCAGCCGCAAGGGCAGCGAGCTGCCCGACTTCACCCTGCGCGATGCCAGCGGCAAGACGGTGGAGCTGGCGAGCTTCAAGGGCAAGCCGCTGCTGATCAACCTCTGGGCGACCTGGTGCGCCCCTTGCGTGGCCGAACTGCCGACGCTCAACCAGCTCGCCAAGGACCGCGCCGAGACGCTCAAGGTCCTGACCGTGTCGCAGGACATGCCGCCAGCCGACAAGGTGGCGGGCTTCCTCAAGGCCCGCGGCGCGGATCAACTGGAGCCCTGGCTGGACCCGGATGGCGAGCTGACCGTGCAGTACAAGGTCACCGTGCTGCCGACGACGATCTACTACAATGCCGAGGGCCGCGAGGTCTGGCGCTATGTTGGGGGGCATGACTGGAGCAGCGCTGAAACGGCCAAGATGCTGGATGAGCAGTGATCTCAGTCCTTCCTGCAGGGAAGGACTGGTGGGCGCTAACGGGCTCGAACCGCTGACCCTCTCGGTGTAAACGAGATGCTCTACCAACTGAGCTAAGCGCCCGGTCACAGGACCAAGGACCGCGCGCCTAGCGCAATGCGCTACCGCTGTGAAGCCCTATACCAGCGCGGCGGCTTGGCTACCCAGTTCGGCAAAGTAGCGCGCCATCCCGTCGGCCGCCTGATCCGACAGGGTGATGAAGGCGCGGCGGCGATCGGTCTCATCCTCGACGCGCTGCAGCAGTCCGGCGTCGGTCATCTGCCCGATCCAGCGCAGCGCCGTGGTTGGCGGTACGCCCGAGGCTATGCAGAGCGACGTGACCGAGACCCGCGAGTGCTCGGCCCGCGCGGCGGTCAGGTCGAGCAGCATGTCCCAGGCCGGATCGGCGAACAGATCGCCATCGAAGAACCGGGCACGCAGCTGGCGCTGGCGGATGATCCGCCGGACCAGTCGCGGATCGGGGAGCGGCGGGCGCGCAGCGCGGACCAGCCGCTCGCTGCCGTCACCGCTGGAGGGCGCAAAGGCCGTGCTGGGGCTTTCAAACCGGAACACCGATTCGCGGCCATCCTGCCGGCGATCCGGTCCCTCGAGCCGCTCGAGCCGCTCGGCAATCTGACCAACCTGCTCGGTCAGACGCAGCAAGACCAGCCGGTCTTCCTCAGACAACTCGCGCAGGCGCAGGGTGGGCACCTTCCCCAATACCCGGCCGAGTGCGATCACGCGTTCGGCCCGGCTGGGATCGACCAGGATCTGTGGTGCTGACTGATCGAGACAGGCGAAGACATCATCGAGCGCCGCAACCGTGGTCGACACGATCAGGTGCGCTCCGCAATTGGCCGCGCGCAGATCAAGCCGCGCCAGCGCCGCCAGCTGCGCCCCGTCCACCACCGGGCAATCGAGCAGCACCACTTCGCCCAGCGGCCGCGCATCGCCGGCCAGCAGGTCAGCGACCTCCCCCCGCCTCGGCAATGCGGAAGCCCGCCGCCTCGGCATCGTCACGCAGCAGGTCACGAACATGGCCGCGATCGGCGAAGATCGAGAGCGCCAGCGGCAGCCGGCGGCATCGTTGGCGGGCGTGCTGTAAGCGAAATTGGCCTGCGACATAGGGTTACGACTCCGGTTCGGATTGAACAAGAGTAGAACAAACAGGGTCTATGTCAAGATCACTCAGTCGACGAAGGGATCCCGCACCAGGATCGTGTCTTCACGTTCGGGCGAGGTGCTGACCAGGGCGACCGGCGTTTCGATCAGTTCCTGCACGCGCTGGATATACTTGATCGCCTGGGCCGGCAGATCCGCCCACGAGCGGGCGCCAGCCGTGGTGCCGCTCCACCCTTCCATTTCCTCGTAGATCGGCTCGACATTGGCCTGGTCGGCCGCATGGCTGGGGAAATAGTCGAGGATCTTGCCGTTCAGGCGGTAGCCGGTGCAGATCTTCACCGTCTCCAGCCCGTCGAGCACATCGACCTTGGTCAGCGCGATCCCGGTCACGCCCGAAATCGCGCAGGACTGGCGCACCAGCACGGCATCGAACCAGCCGCAGCGGCGCTTGCGTCCCGTCACCGTGCCGAATTCATGGCCGCGCTCACCCAGCCGCTGGCCGGTTTCATCCTCCAGCTCGGTCGGGAACGGGCCGAGCCGACGCGGGTGGTATAGGCCTTGACGATCCCGAGCACGAAGCCGGTGCTGGCCGGGCCCAGCCCCGAACCACTCGCGGCCGTGCCGCTGACCGTGTTCGAGCTGGTGACGAAGGGATAGGTGCCATGATCGACATCAAGCAGCACGCCCTGCGCCCCTTCGAACAGGATCCGCGCACCCGCCTTGCGCACCTTGTTCAGGCGCCGCCACACCGGCTGGGCATATTGCAGCACGAAGGGCGCAATTTCCTTGAGCTCGGCCAGCAGCGCCGCGCGGTCAACCGGCGGCTGGCCAAACCCGGCACGCAGCGCATCGTGGTGGGCACAGAGCCGGTCGAGCTGGGCATCGAGCGCATCGAGGTGAGCCAGATCGCAGACGCGGATCGCACGGCGGCCGACCTTGTCCTCATAAGCCGGGCCGATCCCGCGCCCGGTGGTGCCGATCTTGCCCGATCCGGCGGCGGTCTCGCGCAGGCCATCCAGATCGCGATGCAGCGGCAAGATCAGCGGGCAGTTGTCGGCAATCGCGAAGTTCTCGGTATTGATGACCACGCCCTGGCCTTCAAGCTTCTCGATCTCGCTCTTGAGGTGCCAGGGATCCCAGCACCACGCCATTGCCGATGATCGAGAGCGTGCCGG
>JACDQK010000331.1 GCA_015657645.1 Novosphingobium sp. | reverse complement strand
GTGATTGACCGGCGCAGCTGGGATTCGCTGTCGGACCGGGTCGAGCGCAATGTCGAGCAGATCCTTGATCTGTTCGCGGCCTGCGATGTGCGGGGGACCTTCTTCACGCTAGGCTGGGTGGCAGAACGGCACGGGCCGCTGATGCGCCGGATCGTCGATGCCGGACACGAACTCGCCAGCCACGGCTGGGACCACGCCCGCGTCTTCACGCTGGGCAAGGAAGCCTTTGCCCGCGATGTCGAGCGCGCCCGCAAGGTGCTGGAGGATGCCTCGGGGGTTGCCATCACTGGCTACCGTGCGCCCAGCTTCTCGATCGATCAGCGCACGCCCTGGGCCTATGAAGTGCTCGCCGAGCAGGGCTATGCCTATAGCTCCAGCGTCGCGCCGATTACGCATGATCATTATGGCTGGCGCGATGCGCCGCGTTTTGCCTTTCGTCCGCTGGCCTCGTCCGCGCTGGTCGAAATTCCGGTCACCACGGCGCAGTTTGCCGGCAAGCGGCTGGCGGCTGGCGGTGGCGGCTTCTTCCGGGTGCTGCCTTATGCCTTCTCGCGCTGGGCGATCCGCCAGGTCAATACGCAGGACCAGCGTCCGGCCGTGTTCTATTTCCATCCGTGGGAAATCGACCCGGCCCAACCGCGCGTGGCTGGCGCGCCGCTCCGCTCGAAGCTGCGGCACTATACCAACCTCGACGTCATGGCGGAGAAGCTGGAACAGCTGATCCGTGAATTCGCCTGGGGCCGCATGGACCTGCTGGCCCATCATGAAGCGCAACGTGCCGTGGATCTGGCCGCGTGAACGCGCCGTTCCGCCATGCCGCCACGCCGGTCGTGTTGGACCCGGCCGAGCCGGACGCCGCGGCGCGGATCGAGGCGTTCGTTGCCGGTCATCCTGAGGCGACGCCGTTTCATCGTCCGGCCTGGCTGACTGCTGTCGCCCGCGGATCAGGTAACAAGGCGCTGGTCCTGGGGCTGGAGCAAGGACCCGATCTCGCGGCCGTATTGCCGCTGCTGGAAGTGCATTCGCCGCTGTTCGGTCGGGTGCTGGTCTCCAGCGGCTTCGGCGTTGGCGGCGGGGTGCTGGCGACGGGGCGCGGGCAGGCCGAAGCCTTGGTTGCGCTCGCGGAGGATCAAGCGCTGCGCCGCTCCTGCCCAACCATCGAACTGCGCGGCGGGGCATTGCCAGATGGACGCACAGGCTGGCACGTTCGCCACGATTCCCATTGCGGGTATATCGCTGACCTTGCCGCCGATGATGAGGCGCAATTGCTGTGGGTCCCTCGCAAGCAGCGCGCCGAAGTGCGCAAGGGGCTGGCAGCGGACCTGACGGTTTCGGTCGGCTCCGCGCAGGCCGATCGCGATGCACATTACGCGGTCTATGCCGAAAGCGTCCGCAATCTCGGCACGCCGGTCTTTCCCAAGCGCATCTTTGCCGAAGTGCTTGATGCCTTTGGGCCGGATGCCGATATCCTGACTGTCTCGCACCAGGGTCAGCCGGTGGCGAGCGTCCTCTCGCTCTACCATCGCGGCACCGTTATGCCCTATTGGGGCGGCGGCACTCACGCGGCGCGGAAGCTGCGCGCCAATGATCGGATGTATTTCGAGCTGATGCTCCATGCCCGTCGGCGCGGCTGCACGCGGTTCGATTTCGGGCGGTCCAAGGTCAATTCCGGGGCGGGCGAGTTCAAGAAGAACTGGGGCTTCGAGGCCGAACCACTGGGCTATGCTAGCTGGACCGCGCCGGGCGCTGAAGCGCGCGATGCCGATCCCACCAGCAGCCGCCACACGGCGCGGATCGAATTGTGGAAGAAACTGCCGCTGCCGGTCGCCAATCTGGTCGGTCCGTGGATTGCCCGGGGGCTGGCATGAGCAACGAGATCCTGTTCATTTCTCACCGGATGCCGTTCCCGCCCGATCGCGGTGACAAGATCCGCTCGCACCATGTGCTGAAACGGCTGGCCACGCTGGCCCCGGTCCACGTCGCAACCTTTGCCGATGATGAGCGCGACCTGGCCGAAGAGGTCGAGCTGGCGGCAATTGCCCGCAGCTATCGCCTGGTCCGCCGGGTCAAGCCGCTGATTCTGGCCGGTCTCCAGTCGCTCGCCCAGCGCGCGCCGGTCAGCTTGCCGGCTTTCGCCAACGCCGAACTGGCCGATTACGTCGAGCAGGTCCTGCGGGAGCGCCCGATTGCGACGATCTATGCTTTTTCGGGGCAGATGGGGCAGTACATTCCCGACTGGTTCAAGGGCCGGGTGGTGTTCGATTTTGTCGATGTCGATTCGGCCAAGTTCGAAGCCTATGCGGATCGCGATACGGGACTGCGGCGTTGGATCAACGCCCGCGAGGCCCGGCTCCTTCAGGTCGAAGAAGAACGGCTGGCACGCCGCGCTGCGGTTAGCCTGCTGGTCACGCCAGAAGAGACTGCACTGTTCCGCGCGCGCCTCTCGCCATCTGCGGCGGTCGAGTGCGACGTCCAGACGCTGAAGTGCGGGATCGACAGCAAGCATTTTGACCGGACAATGATCAGGCCTGAACCCCGGGTCGCAGAGTTGCCGGGACCGCGGCTGATCTATACCGGGCAGATGGACTATGCCCCTAATGTAGAGGCCTGCCTGCGGGTGATCGAACGGCTTTTGCCGCAGATCCAGGAAACGAGCCCTCACGCAAGCTTTCATATTGTCGGGCGCAACCCTGCCGAGGAGCTGACAGCTCGCAACGGCAAGGGCGGAGTGCACGTTTGGGGTGCGGTTGACGATACGCGGCCATGGTTGGCGGCGGCCGATCTCGCCCTGATTCCCCTGGATATTGCGCGTGGAATCCAGACTAAAGTGCTTGAAGCCATGGCAATGAGCCTGCCGGTGGTGCTGACCAGCGGTGCAGCAACCGGAATCGGCGCATCCAGCGATGAACACTTCCTGGTGGGAGACAGCGATGCTGAGTTGATCGATCGAGTGACTTCGCTGATCGCGCATCCGCGACAGGGACTCACCATCGGTCGCGCTGCCCGGCAGTTCATGCTCGACAACCTTAGCTGGCAAGCCTGTTTAGCGCCCTTGCCCGGGTTCCTGGGTATCGGCGAGGCGCAAAAGCGCGATGCCGCCTGAGGCTGTCCGCCTTCATCTGAGCCAGACGGAGGCATCAGCCTGGCGACAGGCGCTTGTTCGCCTGACTGGTGTTTGGCTTGTCCTGATCCTCGCCTTTGCCGGTGATTGGCTGGTCATGGCGCGGCAATGGTGGGACAGCTCCACCTACAATCACATCCTGCTGGTGCCGCCGATCCTGGCCTGGATGGTGTCCTTGCGGTTGGCGGAGCTGCGCAAACTGACGCCCCAGGTCTGGGCTCCGGGCCTGATCCTGGTTGGCGGCGGTGTGCTGCTATGGGTGCTGGGGCGCTTTGCCGGCTTCAACCTAGTGCAGCAGGCCGGAGCAGTGCTGCTACTGCCGGGTAGCCTGGTTGCCCTACTGGGGCCGCGTGTTGCTTTGGGGTTGCTGTTTCCGCTTTGCTACATGCTGTTCCTGGTGCCATTCGGGGACGAGATTGTCCCGCAGTTGCAGATGATCACGGCGGTGCTGACCATTGCCCTGGTCAAGATCAGCGGCATCCCGGCGGTTATCGACGGGGTATTTATCGATACGCCCGCCGGCCTGTTCGAAGTGGCCGAGGCTTGCTCCGGCGTGAAGTTCCTGATCGCGATGATCGCGCTCGGTGCCTTGGTCGCGAACGTCTGCTTCCGCAGCTGGAAGCGCCGCGTGCTGTTCATGGCGCTTTGCATCGCGGCGCCGATCCTGGCCAATGGGGTGCGGGCCTGGGCCACGATCCTCGCCGCGCAGTACGTTGGCGCGGAAAAGGCCGGCGGGTTTGACCACATTGTCTACGGCTGGTTCTTCTTTGCCCTGGTGATTGCCGCCGTGCTTGGCCTGTCATGGCGCCACTTTGACCGGGCGGTCGATGATCCGATGATCGATGCGGCCTCGATCGAGGCTGTGAAGTTGCCGTCATGGCTGCGCAGCGGGGCGATTGGCGCGCGATTGCAATTGTGCTGTGCGGTGCGCTTGTGCTTGGCGGCCAGGCTTGGGCCCGAACGGCCGAAACCCTGCTGGCGCCAATGCCTGCGCAGATCTTCCTGCCAGAGGTTCCGGGTTGGCAGCGGATCGACTATGTCCCGACCGTGCCGTGGGAACCGCGTGCCGCCGGAGCTGAACATCGTCTGCTGGGCCGCTATGCCGATGCCAGCGGGCGCAAGGTCGATGTATTCCTTGCGCTCTATCCTGCGCAGACCGAGGGCCGCGAGGCGACCGGCTTTGGCGAAGGCGCGCTGCCAGAAAACAGCGAATGGTCCTGGAACAGTGCCGGACCGGCAGCCAGCGGTGCCAAGTCCGACCTGCTGCGAGCCCGGGGCAGTATGGAGCGCCTGGCCCAGACCTATTATCGCAATGGCGATCTGCTGACCGGCAGCGCGCTCAAGCTCAAGTTCGCGACAATCGCCGATCACCTGTTGCTGCGCCGCGAACCAACCATCATGCTGATTCTCTCAACCGAGGTGACCGCTGACGAGGCCCCCGGCGTCAGGCTGGACCGGTTCCGGCAAGCGACGGGTCCGATCGGTCCATGGATGGACCGCATCGTAACGCTCCGCTAGGCGACTTCTCATATGTGCGGAATCGCCGGAATATTTCATCTGACCACGCCCAAGCCGGTCGATCCGGCGCGGATCGAGCGGATGTGCGCAGCCATGGCGCACCGCGGACCGGACGGTCAGGGGGTCTGGACTGCGCCTGGGGTGGGTCTCGGCCACTTGCGGCTGTCGATCATCGACCTGGCCGGATCGCCGCAGCCGATGGCCTCCAGCGATGGCCGAGCAATGCTGGTCTTCAACGGTGAGATCTACAATTACCGCGAACTGCGCGAGGAACTGCGCGCCAGCGGAGCGACCTTCCGCACCGATGGCGATAGCGAGGTTATCCTCGCCGCCTGGCAGAAGTGGGGTCCGGCCTGCCTGCCGCGTCTCCACGGCATGTTCGCCTTTGCGATCTACGATCTTGAGGCCCGGACCCTGTTCCTGGCCCGCGACCGGTTGGGCGTAAAGCCGTTGTTTTATGCCCCGCTCAGCGATGGCAGCCTGGCCTTCGCCTCTGAGCTCAAGGGGCTGACCGCTCACCCGCTGCTCCGGCGTGAGGTCGATCCGCTGGCGATCGAGGACTATCTGGCCTGGGGCTATGTCCCCGATCACCGCTCGATCCTGGCCGGTGTGCACAAGCTCCCGGCCGGCCATTCGCTGCTGCTGCGCCAGGGTGCGCCGCTGCCGCAGCCGGAGCAATGGTGGGATGTCAGCTTTGCCGAACGCCGCAAGGGTCGGGCGGCCGATCTTGAGGCCGAGCTGCTCCACCTGCTGCGCCAGGCGGTAACCTCGCGGATGGTCTCGGATGTACCGCTGGGCGCGTTCCTGTCGGGCGGGGTCGATAGCTCCAGCGTCGTCGCGCTGATGGCCGAGGCGAGCAGCAGTCCAGTCAACACGTGCAGCATTGGTTTCGATGAGGCCTCGCTTGACGAGACGGCCTATGCCCAGCTCGTCGCCGAACGCTTTGGCAGCAACCACCGCGCCCGGGTGGTCGGCAGCGATGATTTTGAGCAGGTCGACACCCTTGTGGCCATGTTCGATGAGCCCTTTGCCGATGCCTCGGCGCTGCCGACCTGGCGGGTCAGCCAGTTGGCGCGGGAAACGGTTACGGTGGCGCTGTCCGGCGACGGTGCGGACGAGGCGCTGGCGGGTTACCGCCGCCACCGCTTCCATCATGCCGAGGAACGGGTCCGTTCGCTCCTGCCCGCTGCGCTGCGCCAGCCGGTGTTTGGTACTCTGGGCGCGCTCTATCCCAAGGCCGACTGGGCGCCGCGTCCCCTGCGGGCCAAGGCGACCTTCCAGTCGCTCGCGCTGGATGGGGCGCTGGGTTATGCCCGCGCGGTTGGCTTTACGCCGCCGGAGCTGCGTCAGCGGCTTTACTCGGCCGATTTCCTGCGTGAGCGAGGCGACTATCGCGCTGAGCAGGCCTTTGCGGATTTGATGCACAAGGCCCCGGCCCGTTCCGGCCTGGATCAGGCGCAGTATGCCGATCTCAAGTTCTGGCTGCCGGGCGATATCCTGACCAAGGTCGATCGCACCTCCATGGCGGTGAGCCTGGAGGCTCGCGAGCCGCTGCTTGACCATCGCCTGATCGAATTCGCCGCGGCCTTGCCCGAAGGGCTGCGCTTGAAGGGCGGGCAGGGCAAATGGCTGATGAAGCAGGCGATGCGCCGCTATCTGCCGGATGAAGTGCTGTTCCGGCCCAAGCAAGGCTTTGTCACGCCGATCAGCCAGTGGCTGCGCGGACCGCTGGCGGGCGCCGCGCGCGCCATCGGCAGCAGCGCCGCACTGGCCCGCACCGGCTGGTTCGATGGCGCGGCGCTGGGCCGGATTGCCGAAGAGCATATCGCCGGCAGCGCAGATCATGGCCGGCTGCTGTGGCAGTTGCTGATGCTCGATCGTTCGCTCGCGCGATTGGGGATCATCACCTGACGGCCTTGACCCGTTGCTAGCTTCGGGTAGCTTCCGCTTGTGAATCTTCGGGATTCCAGGGGAGGACAAGAATGGGCGAAACGCCCGCGGGGAGCGCGAAATCACGTCGGCTGAAGCCGGCAATCCTGCTGATAGTGCTTGCCGGCCTGATCTATTTCGGCGGTCGCTGGGCCGGGCTGTGGGGCAGCGCCGATGACGGCCAGCTAAAGCTCTATGGCAATGTCGAGATTCGCGAAGTGCAGCTTGGCTTCCGGGTCGGGGGACGGATCAGCAAGCTTTACGTCGATGAGGGTGATCGGGTCGCTCCGGGGCAGGTCCTGGCTGAGCTCGATACGCGTCCACTTGATGATCGCCTGGCCGGAGCGGCGGCGCGGCTCGATGCGGCCAGTGCTGCGGCAGAGCGAGATGCCAATGGCTCACGCCCGCAGGAAGTGGGTGAGGCCCGCGCGTCCGTCGCTGCCGCGGAGGCTCGCCTGGTCGAAGCGCGCCGGCAGTTCGAGCGGCGCCAGGCGCTGGTCGACAAGGGCTTTATCAGCAAGGCTGATGTCCAGACCGCCGAGGCCGGTGTTGCGGCGGCCGAGGCCAGCCTGACAGCGGCTCGCAGCGCACTGTCGCTGGCGGAGGAAGGCGTTCGCGTGGAAGATCGCGCCGCCAGCCAAGCTTCGCGCAGCGCTGCCTTTGCTGAACGGCGAGCGGTGCAGACTGACCTTTCCGATACCCGGATTATGGCGGCGGAGCAGGGGCAGGTGCTGACCCGGGCGCGGGAAACCGGCGCCATTGTCCAGCCCGGCCAGACCGTGCTGACGGTTGCGCTGACCCAGCCCGTGCGGGTCCGTGCCTATGTTGCCGAACCGGACCTGCCGAAGGTTAGCCCGGGCATGGCGGTGACTGTCAGCGTTGATGGCAGCGACAAGCGCTGGCCGGCCAAGATCGGCTATATCGCGCCGGTTGCCGAATTTACGCCAAAGACCGTGCAGACCGAACAGCTGCGGGCCGATCTGGTCTACCGCATGCGGCTGACGGTTGACGATCCGCAGGGTGAGCTGCGCCAGGGGCAACCGGTTACCGTATTCGTATCCTCCGACGGAAAGCGTTGACGGCGCGCCATGGCGGAGGCGCCGCTCCTCCGGCTTGAAGGCGTCGCCAAACGCTTCAAGGGCGCGCGCCGGGGGGCGCCGCCGGTTGAAGCGCTGCGCGGTGTGTCGCTGAGCCTCGCTCCTGGCCGGCGACTTGGACTGGTCGGCCCCGATGCTGGCGGCAAGACCACGCTGATGCGCATTCTGGCCGGCTTGGTCACGGCCGACAGCGGGGCGGTGGAACTGCTTGGCGGGCCGCCGGATCAGCTAGATCGCAGCGAGGTCGGCTACATGCCGCAGGGCGGAGCGCTTTATGCCGAGCTGACCGTCCGGCAGAACCTGGAGCTTTATGCCCGGCTGCGCGGGGTTGAGCCGCAGGACAGCCCGGAGCGGATGGAGCACCTCTACCGGCTGACCTGCCTGGCGGCGTTCCAGGATCGACCCGCTGGCAAGCTGTCGGGCGGGATGCGGCAAAAGCTGGCCATGGCCTGTGCGGTGGTGGCCGCGCCGCGCCTGATGCTGCTGGACGAACCCTCGGTCGGGGTCGATCCGGTCTCGCGGCAGGAAATCTGGCAGTTGGCGATGGATCTGTCCGGCCCCGGCACCAGCCTGGTCTGGACCACGAATATCCTCGAAGACGCGGCGCGCTGTGACGAGATCGTCCTGCTGCACCAAGGTGAGATTCGTTACCACGGCCCGCCGGAGGGGCTGGCAAAGGGTGCCGACGGTCGCTGCTTTTCGCGTCCGCTGCCCGCGGGCGTCCGCCGCAAGGCCTTGCAAGACCTGCTGCTGGAACCAGGTGTCGTTTCCGGGCGGATCGAGGGCGGGGCGCTCCATGCCCTGACCCGGCAGGCGGCAGCGCCGTCCGGCTCAGGCTGGAAGCCGGTCGCAGCGCGCCCCGACGAAGGTTTTGCCGCCATGCTCGACGATGGCGCACCCTTGCAGCCGAGCGCGCTGGCGGAAGCCTTTCCGCTGCGGTTCGATCAGCCTGACCAGCCGGCGATTGCCGCCATCGGCCTGACCCGCCGCTACGGCGATTTCGTGGCGGCGCAGGACATTTCCTTCTCGGTTCGCCGGCGAGATCTTTGGCCTGCTCGGACCGAACGGGGCGGGCAAGTCGACCACCTTCCGCATGCTGTGCGGGCTGGCAACGCCCAGTGACGGGCGGGGTACAGTGGCCGGGCGTGACTTGTCCGTAGCGCGCGCCGAAGCACGGCAGGCCTTGGGTTACATGCCGCAAAAGTTCTCGCTCTACGCCGACCTTACCGTGGCCGCGAACTTGAAGTTCGTGGCCGGTGCCTATGGCCTGACCGGAACGGCGCAAACTACAGCGATCGACCGGGTCATTGCGGCGCTGGGACTGGAGCCGTTTCTCGCCTCAGCGGCGGGGCTGTTACCGCTGGGCGTCAAGCAGCGCCTCGCGCTGGGCGCAGCAGTGCTGCACACCCCGCCGGTGCTGTTCCTTGATGAGCCGACCTCAGGCGTCGATCCGCTGGTCCGGCGCGAGTTCTGGCATCACATCAACGCTATCGCTGCGCGCGGTACGGCCGTGCTGGTGACCACGCACTTCATGGACGAAGCCGAGAATTGCGATCGAGTCCTGGTGATCAATCGGTCGCAGACCATCGCGCAAGGCACGCCGGACGAACTGCGGCATTCGGTCCCCGGCGGGGTGGTCGCGCCATCGCTCGAGGCGGCGTTCTTCAGCTTGATCGACACGCAGCGCCGGGTCCTGGAAGGGGCCGCGGCATGAGCGGGCGCGATCCGCTGTTCTGGCGCCGCGCGGCGGCTATCCGGGCCAAGGAATGGGCCCAGATCTGGCTCGACCCCTCCACTTTCGGGCTGGTCGTGCTGATGCCGCTGATCCTGATGTTCCTGTTCGGCAGCGCGGTGACTCTGGATGTTCAGGGCACCCGGACCGGGCTGATCGACCTCGACCGGTCCAGCGCTTCGCGTGATCTGGCTGCGACGCTGTCGCACAATTCCTATTTCCAGATTGCCGAGAAGGACAGCGTAGCGGCCGCCGAGCCCGCCCTGCGCAGCGGAGCCTTGCGCGGCTTCGTGGTGATCCCCGATGGCTTCGAGCGTGATCTGGCCAGTGGGCAAGAGCCGGAGATCCAGCTCGTCACCGATGGTTCGCAGGTCAACACTGCGACCCTGCTGGCGAGCAATCTGCGCGGGACCCTGCGGGCCTGGAGCGAGGCCAGGGCGCGCGAGCAGGACCAGTCGTTCCGCCCGCCACTCAGCCTGATCGCCCGCTATACCTATAATCCCGAACTGGAGAGCCGCTACATGCTGGTGCCCGGCGCGATCGGGATCGTTATGGCGATGATCGGCAGCCTGCTGACCGCGCTGATCATGGCGCGCGAGTATGAGCGCGGGACGATGGAGGGGTTGCTCTCGACCCCGATTTCGATCCCCGGCCTCGTGCTCAGCAAACTGCTGCCTTACTACGTGCTGGGGCTGGCCTCGACCGCGATCTGCGTGGCGGTGGCCGTACTGGGTTACGGCCTGCCATTTCGCGGATCCTATCTGGCGTTGTTCCTGGTTTCATCGGCCTTCCTGGCGGCGGTGCTGGGGCAGGGCCTGCTGATTTCGGCGGGAACCAAGAACCAGTTTGTTTCGACCCAGTTCGCGCTGCTCTCGGGCTTCCTGCCCTCGCTGCTCCTCTCGGGCTTCCTGTTCGAGATCGATTCCATGCCGGTCGCGATCCAGTGGCTGACCTATATCGTGCCCGCGCGCTACCTGATCCCGCCGTTGCAGAGCGTGTTCCTGGTCGGTGACATCTGGTCGATGTTCCTGCCCAATATCCTGGCGCTGTGCGGCTTCGGCGCCTTCTTCTTCCTGCGGGTCACCCGCGCGATCAAGCGGCAGATCGCATGAGCGGGGCGCTGGTCCGGATCATCGCCATGGCGCTCAAGGAGCTCGCGGTGGTGCTGCGCGACCGGCGGGTCATGACCACGCTGGTTGCCAGCCCGGTGATCCAGCTGGTCCTGTTCGGCCTGGCGACGACGCTGGAAGTGAAGAACGTCTCGCTCGGCCTGGTCAATCGCGACACCGGGGTAGCCTCGGAGCAGTTCCTGGCTGCCGTTGCCGCGACCCGCAATGTCGGAGAGATCATCGTCTACCCTAACGAGAAGGCGCTGGGTGAGGCAATCGAGCAGCGTGAGGTGCTGGGCGGGATGATCCTGCCCCCGGACCTGTCCGCACGGGTGGCGCGGGGTGAGGGCGGTGAGATCGGACTGCTGCTCGATGGCCGCAGAGTGAATGCAGCACAGATAGTTACAGCCTATCTTTCAGAAATTGCAGAAACTACTGGCTTTGCGCTGCGGCCATCTGCAAGCGCGCCCGATCTGGTCGTGCGCAACTGGTACAACCCCAATCTGGATTATAGTTGGTTCACCCTGCCGGGGATGATTGCGGTGATCACGACGGTGCTGGTCCTGTCGGTCTCGGTTCAGGCCATCGCGCGTGAGCGGGAGTTTGGAACCTATGACCAGCTCATGGCCTTGCCGATGCGCCATTGGGAGATCCTGCTGGGCAAGGCGGTGCCGGCCTTTCTGGTCGGGCTGTTCAACGGCTCATTCTATGTCGCAATGGTTGCTTTGCTCTCGGACATACCGTTTCACGGCTCTTACCTCTTGATCGTTCTGGCAATTGCGGCCTTCAGCCTGGCGGTCAGTTCGATCGGGCTGGCCATATCCAGTGTCGCCGCGAACCAGCAGCAGGCTTTCCTCGGGGGGTTCCTGGTGATCGTGCCGATGATCCTGCTCTCCGGCTATGCCAGCCCGATCGACGGGATGCCTGCCTGGCTACAGCCGATCGCAGCGATCGATCCGCTCAGCCACCTGCTGGCCGTCTGTCACGGCGTGTTCCTGAAAGACATGCCGGCAGCGATGATTTTTGACCACATCTGGCCAATGTTGCTGGTCGCCGTAGTGGCGCTGGCGCTCGGTCACACCCTGTTGCGCGGACGCAGCAACTGACCAGAAATGGGACTCGGCTTACCGCAAGCGTGAAAGAAATCCTTTGCCAAGCGACTCCACCCTCGGTTAGATTCCTGAAAAGAGCAGGTAAGTGGTTTTTGCCAGATGCCTGAATCGGGTTACGCGCGAGGCATTTATGGATCGACTTTCAGGCGATCTTTCAGGGTCTGTGGCGCCTCACACAGAGGTGGAGGACGCTTTGTCGGACAGCAATAGCGACGCCGCGGCCCTGTTGCAGCAGGCCCGCCTGCGCCTTTCGATTCCCGACGATCTGTTCGCGCTGAGCGAGCTCGATGTGCTTTACAGCGAGCGCGAGGAAGCGCTCTGGAGCTACATGCGTCCATCTGGGCGTCCCAGTTTCACCCCGCCGATGCTGGCCGATTTTGGCAACTGGCAGCGCCTGATCGCGGCGCACTTCGGCCCGGACCGGGTGCCGCTGAAGTACCTCATTCTCGGCAGCCGCGCGCCCGGCGTGTTCTGCTTTGGTGGTGATCTTGAACTGTTCGCCAACCTGATCCGTGATGGCAATCGCGATGCGCTGGCCGCCTATGGCTATCGCTGCGTCGAAATCCTTCACCGCAACATGCATTCGCTCGATCTGCCGATCCTGACGATTGGCATGGTCCAGGGGCAAGCCCTGGGCGGCGGGTTCGAAGCGCTGCTGTCGTTCGACTACATCATTGCCGAGCGCGGTTCCTCGTTCGGTTTGCCCGAAGTGATGTTCGGTCTGTTCCCGGGGATGGGCGCTCACGCGATCCTTTCGCGCCGTCTGGGTCAGGCTATGGCTGACCGGATCATCATGGGCAACGAGACCTATCGGCCGAAGCCATGTATGAAATGGGCATCGTTCAGCACCTGGCCGAGCCGGGTGAAGGCGAAGCAGCAGTGCGTGATTTCATCGCCAAGTCGAGCCGGCGCCACGCCGGCCTGGTTGGTGCGCGCCGCGCCAGCCGCAGGGCCAACGACGTCAGCCTGGCCGAACTGCGCGACATCGTCGACTATTGGGCCGACGCGGCACTGCAACTGCGTGAGCAGGATCTCAAGCTGATGCAGCGTCTCGCCGGGGCTCAGGCCCGCCTGCCGCGCGCAGCAGCTTAAAGCGAATCCACCAGCACGACTTCGGCTGCGGTTACCGCTTCGACGGTGATCGTTTCCTCGCCATTGATCGCCACGCCGTCACGTGGCTGCGCGTCCACGCCATTGACCCGGATCGAGCCGGTCGGCGCGACCAGGTAGACGTGGCGGCCAGCCGCGGTTGACCAGGTGGCGCTTTCGCCTGCCGCCAGCGTGGCTGCTGCAACCTTGGCGTCAGCGCGGATCGGCAAGGCCTCATCCTGTTCCGGTGTGCCGCTGGCTACCACTTCCCAACGCCCGGCGCGCTCGCCGCGGGGGAACTCGCGCTGGCCC
>JACDQK010000030.1 GCA_015657645.1 Novosphingobium sp. | reverse complement strand
GCGCTTGGGCTCGACAGCGCGGCCGTGATCGAACGCGTGCGTGAAGAGCTGGCCCAGCTGGAGCCGGACCACGCCCGCCGCACCGTGCCAGCCTTTGAGCCCGGCGATCCAGCTCGTCTGCCCGGTGGCCGGGTTGCCTGGTATGCTGCAGCCGGCCTGGCAGTGGTCCTGCTGGCCGGGTTCCTGATTTGGCCCAACCTCTATGCCCCAGGCGGTTCGCTGCCCTCGATCCTGCCGAGCGCCACGCCCAGCGCCACCGCGCCGGTTGCCGCGCCCGCGCCGGCCCCGGTTAACGGCCCGGTGGTCTTCACCGCGACGCGCGACAAGGTCTGGGTGCGCTTTGCCGATGGCACCGGCCAACAGCTCCTGCAGAAAGAGCTGGCGCTGGGTGAAAGCTGGACGGTGCCTGAGACTGCCGGCGCCGTAACGCTGACCACGGCCCGCCCCGATGGCCTTTCGGTCACAATCGGTGGCCGCGCGGTGCCGCCGCTGGCCAACGCCGAGCAGCTGATGCGCGACGTGCCCGTCACCGCCGCCGCCCTGCTGGCGCGCGGGACCCAGCCAGCCGCCGCGCCGCTCGCCAGCCCGGCTCCGGCCACTACCAGCGCAGCGGTAACCCCGCGCCGCCAGAACCGCCCGGCGGCGGAGCAGCCCAGCGCAGCACCGCCAGCTGCGCCGACCGCCGAACCGGTCAGCACCCCGCCGACTGCACCGGCAACGGCCACCACCACCGGAACTGCGGATAGCCAGGGCTGACGCCTCGACAGGGTTAATTCAGCGCGGCTATGCTCAGGAAAATGCCGGTAGAAATGCCGGCTTTTGTCGCAGAGCCGCTCGATTGAATGGGAAAAGGCACATGAAAACCTTCGCCGCGCTGCACCGTCCGCTTCTGGCCGCGCTCGCAGTCGCGCTCGCAGCGCCCGTGATCGCGCAGAGCAACGCCACCGATGCCGGGGCCGAAACCCGGATCCGCAAGCTCGAAGCCGAAGTCCGCGCCCTGCAGCGCCAGGTCTTCCCCGGCGGGGATGGCAAGTTCTTTCCGCCGCTGACCCAGCCCGGCCAGCCGACCACAGCCGCCACCGGCACCCCGGCCTCGACCCCGGTGGCCGACCTGCTGGTCCGCGTCGACGCGATCGAGGCGCAGCTCGCCCGCCTGACCGCCCAGCAGGAAGAAAGCGGCAACAAGCTGGCCCAGCTTGAGGCCAAGGTGGCGGCGCTGACCCCGGCCGCTCCGGCTGCGGTTGCCGCCGTGCCGACCGAGACGCCGGCGGCCTCCACCGCCGTCACCGCCACCAATGGCGCAACCACCAGCGGCAACCTCGCCGCCATGACCGGCGGGGCTTCGACCACCAAGCCGGCTTCAGCAGTGCCGACTGCTGCCGCCACCCCGGCGCCCAAGCCGGCCGCGACCAAGCCCGCAGCCACCACCAAACCGACCGTAACGGCCAAGCCCGCCGTCCCCTCGGCCGCGCGCCTCGCTGCGGTCAAGGCGATCGAAAAGCCCAAGACCGCCGATGCCGGGGATGATGAATACTCCTATGGCTTCCGCCTGTGGGAGGCCAAGTTCTATCCCGAGGCGCAGCAGCAGCTGAAGCTGTTTCTCGAGAAGTATCCCCGCCACGAGCGTCGCTCCTTCGCGCGCAACCTGCTCGGCCGCGCGCTGCTCGATGAGGGCAAGCCGGAAGAAGCGCAGAAGTGGTTCCTAGAGAACTACAAGGACAAGCAGTTCCGCGATCGCGCGCCGGACAGCGTGCTGTTCCTGGCCGAGGCAACCAAGCGCCAGAAGGACACCGGTCGTGCCTGCATCGCGCTGGCGCAGTTCGTTGACGAGTTCCCGGGTGAAGCTGCCGGGCGGCTGAAGAACCAGTACGATGCCACCCGCACCGGGCTTAAGTGCGATTGAGCTGTCAGCCAGCCTGACCGCCCGCTTCGCGGCGGACCTAGCGCCGCTGTGGGTGGGTGAGGGAACCCTGGGTTTGGCCGTTTCGGGCGGTCCCGATAGCCTGGCCCTGCTGCTGCTGGCCCATGCCGCCCTGCCCGGGCAGGTGGCTGCGGCGACCGTCGATCACGGCCTGCGCAGCGCCAATGCCGATGAGGCGGCGATGGTTGCGGCGCTGTGCCAGCGGCTCGGCGTGCCGCATGCAACCCTGCCGGTGACCCTGGCCGAGGGCAATGTTCAGGCCGAGGCCCGTGCCGCCCGCTATGCCGCGCTGGCGGAGTGGATGGGCGTGCAGGAAATTGCCGCGCTGGCCACCGCCCACCATGCCGACGATCAGGCCGAAACGCTGCTGCTGCGGCTTAACCGGGGCAGCGGGGTGGCGGGCCTGGCGGGGGTGCGGACACGCGGACAGGTGCCGGGAACCCGGCTCCCGCTGGTCCGCCCGCTGCTCGGCTGGCGGCGGGCCGAGCTGGCGGATGTCGTCACTGCGGCTGGACTGACGGCCGCTGACGATCCCTCCAATCGCGACGACCGCTTCGATCGCGCCCGGCTGCGCAAGGCGCTGGCTGAAGCGGACTGGCTTGACGTTCCGGCGCTGGCGGCCAGCGCCGCGCACCTCGCCGATGCCGACGTGGCGCTCGATTGGGCCGCGGTGCGCGAATGGCAGGACTGCGTGACCCGCGCGCCGCTGGGGCTGGTCTATCGCCCGCAAGCCCCGCGCGCGATCGCGCTGCGCGTGCTGACCCGCATCGTCACTGAGCTCGATGGTGAAGCCCCGCGCGGCAGCGCCGTGGCGCGACTGTTCGACAGCCTGGTGGCGCGGCAGCCGGCCTCGATCGGTCAGTTGGTGGCCCGGCCGCTGCCGGAAGGCTGGAGCTTTTCGCGCGCACCGGCGCGGCGGTCCTAGCGCGCCTTCAGCCCCTGCTGCTGCATGCGCCAGACCAGCTGGTCATAGCGGTCCTGCCCGAAGAACGGCTCGCCCTGATAGACCATCAGTGGCACGCCGTAGTGGCCGCCCAGCCGCTGGTCGGCTTCGTTCTGCTTGATCACCTCGTCGAGCCGGTCTGCTTCAGCCGCTTGCACCGCGTCCATCTCCGCCAGGTCGCAGCCGACGCTCGCCAGCGCCTTGGCGAGGTGATCACCTTCATGCCAGCCGTCGGTCTCGCCTGACCAGATCAGGTGGCTGATCGTGCGCAGGACGGGCAGGCCTTTGCCCCGCTCCGCCGCCAGCGTGCCAAGCCGGGTCAGGCGGTGGATATGGGGCTGCTCTTTCGGATAGGTCCGCGTGGCATAGTCCATCACCACCGGGTCCGGGCGCGGCCAGCGCAGTGGCAGGCCGGCGAACTCGGCGCTGCGCACGCAGTCGCGCATCAGGTAGCTGGTCCAGAGCGGATCAGCGTGGGCGAAGAATTCCGGCTGGCGCACCGCGATAGGGAGGACCGGGCGGACATTCACCTGCGCGTCCCAATCACGCTCCAGCTCGAGCAGCTTGGGCACGACGATGTAGGAATAGGGTGAGCGGAACGACCAGAACAGGTCAACGGTGTGGGTCACGGGTTCAGCCCTCCAGCGTGCTCATGTCGATGACGAAGCGGTACTTCACGTCGGCCTTTTCCATCCGCTCGAATGCGCGGTTGATCTCGGCCATCGGGATCACCTCGATCTCGGCGAGGATGCCCTGCTCGGCGCAGAGGTCGAGCATTTCCTGCGTCTGGGCAATGCCGCCGACGCCCGATCCGGCCACGGCCCTTTGTCCGCCCAGCAACAGCCCCGAATGGAATGGCTCGACCGGCTCGATCATGCCGACGATGCAGAGCGTGCCCTTGCGATCGAGCAGGAACAGGTAGCGCGTCAGATCATGCTTCACCGGGATCGTATCGAGCAGAAAATCGAAGCTGCGGCTGGCGGCGCGCATCGCCTCCTTGTCGGTCGAGACCAGCACGTGATCGGCGCCCAGCTTCTTGGCGTCTTCACCCTTGGCCGGGCTGGTGGTGATCATGGTCACTTCTGCGCCCAGTGCCTTGGCAAACTTCACGCCCATGTGGCCGAGCCCGCCCAGACCGATCACCCCGACCCGGCTGCCGGGGCCGACATTCCAGTTCTTCAGCGGGCTGTAGGTCGTGATCCCGGCGCAGAGCAGCGGCGCGGCGGCGGCCATGTCGAGGCTGTCGGGCAGGCGCAGCACATAGGGTTCGGCGACAACGATATTGGCCGAATAGCCGCCATAGGTCGGGCTGCCGTCGATCCGGTCCTTGCCGTTGTAGGTCCCGGTCGATCCCTCGCGGCAATAGTTCTCCTCACCATCGTGGCAGGAATCGCAGTGCCGACAGGAATCGACCACGGTGCCAACCGCAACCCGGTCGCCCACGTTGAAGCGCGTGACACTGGCGCCGACCGCGCTGACCGTGCCGACGATCTCGTGCCCCGGCACGAAGGGATAGGTCGTCCGCCCCCAGTCGCTGCGGGCAACGTGAAGGTCCGAATGGCAGACCCCGCAGAACGCAATGTCGATCGCCACGTCTTCATCGCGCAGGGCCCGGCGGTCGATGGTCAGGGCATTGATGCCGGAATCGGGGGCGGTCGCGCCCCAGGCTGCGGTCGCTGTCATGTTCGCTCTCCTGGCAGGCCATCTGATCTTTT
>JACDQK010000330.1 GCA_015657645.1 Novosphingobium sp. | reverse complement strand
GCGGCCAGCCAGCCGTGCCGCCAATAGAGCCAACCCCAGACACAACCAACCAGCCAATAACGGAAGCCGGCATAAAGCGGATCAGCCACGACCAGCACGCCGACATTGGCGAACTGGGCCGCGACAATGATCGCCACGACTGCGGGCAAAGTCAGCCGGCCCTGTAGCCGCACCGCCACGGCTGCCAGCGCCGTCATCAGGATCAAACGAAACTTGAATTCTTCAACTGCGGCCAGAGCGCAAAGCTCGGCCGTTCGAAACCACGGAGCGGTGTCGAAGGTGGCACGGTAGCTTTCCGGCAGATGCGGGCCAAACATCAGCCCATCGAGCAAGCCGATAAAGGCCGTAACCCCAATGATGCTGAGCAGCACCGCCCGAAACGCCGCCGCCGGCTGGTCTGGCAACAGCGCCAGTCCGGTCATCGCCCGGAAGCGCTGATGCAGGCCAGGCCCCATCGGGACGTGTCCGGCCAGTCGCTAGGCTGCGCGCTGGGCGCGCTCGCCAGCTTCGGCGTTGAGCATGTCGGCGAGCAGGAAGGCCAGCTCGAGCGACTGCGCGGCGTTGAGACGCGGGTCGCAATGGGTGTGATAGCGATCGGCCAGCGTTTCCGAGCTGATCGCCACGGCCCCCCCCGACGCATTCGGTCACGTCCTGCCCGGTCATCTCGATGTGGATGCCGCCAGCATGGGTGCCCTCGGCGCGGTGCACCGCGAAGAAGCCGCGCACTTCATTGAGGATCCGGTCGAACGGGCGGGTCTTGTAGCCGCTGTTGGCCTTGATCACGTTGCCGTGCATCGGATCGCACGACCAGACCACCGGGTGCCCTTCACGCTTCACGGCGCGGACCAGCGGGGCCAGGCCAGCCTCGACCTTGTCATCGCCAAAGCGGCTGATCAGGGTGATGCGCCCGGCCTCGCGGGCCGGATTGAGCAGGTCAAGCTGGCGCAGCAGCTCGTCCGGCGCCAGGCTGGGCCCGCACTTGAAGCCAATCGGATTGCCCACCCCGCGCAGGTATTCGACATGGGCCGAGCCTTCGAAACGGGTGCGGTCACCGATCCACAGCATGTGGGCCGAGGTATCGTACCAATCCCCGGTCAGCGAATCCTGGCGGGTCATGGCCTGCTCATAGGGCAGGTGCAGCGCCTCGTGGCTGGTGTAGAAGCTGGTGCCTTGCAGCTGCGGCACGGTGCGCGGATCGATCCCGCAGGCTTCCATGAAGTCCAGCGCCTCGCCAATCCGGGTGCTGACTTCGGCGAACTTGTCCGCCCAGGGCGAGCGGCCCATGAAATCGAGCGTCCACTGGTGGACCTGACGCAGGTTGGCATAGCCGCCGGTCGAAAAGGCGCGGACCAGATTGAGCGTTGCCGCCGATTGCGAATAGGCCTGGAGCAGCCGCTGCGGATCGGGAATGCGCGCCTCAGGCGTGAACTCGATCCCGTTGATGTTGTCACCCAGGTAGCTCGGCAGTTCGACGCCATCGATCACCTCGACCGGCGAGGAGCGCGGCTTGGCGAACTGGCCGGCCAGGCGGCCGACCTTCACCACCGGCTGCTTGCTGGCAAAGGTCAGCACGACCGCCATCTGCAGCAGCACGCGGAAGGTATCGCGGATATTGTTCGGGTGGAATTCGGCGAAGCTTTCAGCGCAATCTCCGCCTTGCAGCAGGAAGCCCTTGCCGGCCGCAACCTGCGCCAGATCGGCCTTCAGCGCGCGCGCTTCGCCGGCAAAAACCAGCGGCGGAAAGGTGGTCAGCGTGCCCAGTACCTTGCCGAGCGCGGTCGCGTCGGGATAGACCGGCAGGTGCCGGGCTTCGCGCGATTGCCAGGTTTCGGGGGTCCAGTTACTTGCCACTTTACTGCTCCTTTGCGAGCGCGCGCCATAGCGCCGTCTGTTCGCAATTGCAAAAGACGAAAAGCCGATCGGCCCAATCGGGAAATAATATGTCGCCTAGCGGCCTTCCGCCGGGGTCGTCGCGGCTGGCTTGGCGGGGCGGACCGCAGCGCCCGCCACGGCTGTGCCCGGTGGCATGATCTGCGCCCGCCACGAACGGCCAGACACCAGATACTTTCGCGCCAGTTCCTGCATCCGCTCAGGCGTCGTGCGGGTATAGTCCGTCAGCAGCGTGCGCAGCGCGTCGAACTTGGCCGGTTCGCTGCTCGCCCCTTCCAGCTGATACATGAAGAAGGCGCTGCTGGTGCTGGCGCGCGAGATCTGCTGGCGTAGCGGCTCGATCACGCGTTCCAGTTCGTCCGCGCTGGGCGGGCGGGCGACCAGATCCGCAGCAATGTCCTCGGCCGCCTTGAAGAAGTCCGGTACCGCCTTTGGTGAAAGCTGGGCCATCGCAGTCATCGCTCCGCCGTTTTCCAGGTCCTGCGGCCAGCTGTTGAAGACCTGCGGGGCATAGGCTGCGCCCTGCTTCTCGCGCATTGCATCGAGCAGGCGGTTCTGGAACAGGTTGGAAAGGATCTCGAGCTGGCGGCTTTCCGATATGCCGGCCATGCCGCCGCCGGTGGTCCAGCTGATCAGCGCTGCTGCCTGGGTCGGATCGCCGCGATGATCGAGCAGGACTGGCTCGGTCGAGGCCGGGAGGGTAGCGACCCGGGCCGGCTGAAGCGGTTCGGCATAGGGCTGACGCGGTGCAAGCGCACCGAAGCTGCGTTCCAGCGCGGCGACGGCCTGTTCGCGAGTGAAATCGCCAAACAGCTGCACCTCGATCGGGCCCTGTTCCAGGACTGGCTGCCAGACCTGGCGGAAGCCATCGGGCGTGGCCGCTGCCACTTCCTGCGGGGTCGGGGTACGGAAACGGGGATCGCGCCCGCGCTGGAGGAATTCCAGATCGCGCTCTAGCACGCCCTGCGGCGAGGCGGAGAAGCTTTCATAGCGCAGCCGGGCCGCCGCCTTGGCGCGCAGCACCGGGCCGCTGTCCCAGCGCGGCTGGGCGAACTTCTGGGCGAAGAGATAGAGCTGATCCGCCATGTCGGCCGAACGGGTATCGGCCGAGAACTGGAACGAAGCGTCCTGGATCGCGAAATCGTAACCCATCTTGCGGCCGGTGCTGATCCGGTCGAGCTCTTCCTGGCCCAGCTGGCCCTGGCCGGAGCCGACCAGCGCCATTTCGCCCAGCGCGATATAGGCGGCATCCCCGGCAGTGAAGGCGCGGTAGCCCGCCCCGAAGCGGACCTTGACCGAGACGCGGCCCGGCTCGTCCGTAGTCGGCCAGAGCAGGACCTTCACCCCGTTGGCGAATTCCAGCTGCTCGATCCCGAGGATCCCGGTCGGGTTCTCGCTCGCCAGCTTGCCGGGTTCACCGATCGGCGGCATTTCGGCGAAGGAGATCGGCTTGCCGCCCGGCCGCGCCTTGGGATCGGCAATGGCCGGTGCCGCCAGCGCCGCTGCCAGCGACGCCGCCTGGGCCTCCCCGGCCTTGGGCGTGACATAGACCGCGCGGGTGACGGTCCCCTTGAACAGCTTGCGGGTATGATCCAGCACCGCCTGCGGCGTGAACAGCGGGCGCGAGCTGTTGAAGATCTGCAGCACCGTTTCAGGCGAAGCGATCGTCTCGCGGATGTCGAGCGCGGTGACCATGTCATCGGCCAGTTTGGCCCCGGCCAGCAGGCGGCGCTGCTCGACCGAGCTTTCGAATGCGACGTTGAACTCGGCGACTTCGCGTTCGATCTCATCCTCGCTCGGCGCGGTCGCGAGCGCATCGGCGATCACGCCGCGTACTTCCTTGAGCGACTTGGCCCAGTTCTCGTCGAGCGGAGTGACCGAGACGAAGGTCGCATCGGCCGACTGGTAGGCCTTTTCCTGGTTGACCTGCGCGAACAGGAAGCTGCCACCGCTGCGGGCGCGGGCTTCGAGCCGACGGTTGATGATCGCCTGGGCCAGCGAATCCAGCATGATCCCCTGGTTGTAGGCAATCGTATCCTGGACCGGACGCCACGGCCGCATCACCGCGTAGGTGATGCCGCGCGGCAGGTCCGGCTCGACCAGTACGCGGGTTGGCCCGACCGGGTTGGCCGCCTTGCTGCCCGCCGGGGCAACCGGATCGCCAAAGGCCGGCGCGGGCGTGCGCTTGCCTGCTGCTGGCCAGTCGGCAAAGTGCTGACGGACCATCGCCTCGATCTGCGCGGTCTCGACATCGCCAACCACGATGATCACCGCGTTCTCAGGCCGGTACCAGCGGGCATGGAAGGCGCGAACCGAGGCCTCCTTTGCGGCTTGCAGGGTTTCGGTCGTGCCAATCACCGGACGGTTCGCCAGGCGCTGCCCGGCAAACAGGGTCTGCTGGGTGGCTTCCGAGACACGCTCGGCCAGCCCGCCGCGCTCGCGCTTCTCGGCCATGACAATCGGCACCTCGGTGCGCACATTCGCCTCGGTCAGCGCCGGGGCGATCATCATGCCCGACAGCAGCTTGAGCGATTCATCGAGCTTGGCCGGGGTGGCATTGGGCAGGTCTAATTTGTAGGTCGTGGCAACCGGGCTGGTCTCGGCATTGGTATCGCTGCCGAAGGTTGCGCCCAGCCGCTGCCAGGTCGGGATTGCCGCGCCTTCGGCCAGGTAGCGTGACTGGCGGAAGACCAGATGCTCCAGCAGGTGGGCATAGCCGCGCTCGCTCTCTTCCTCGTGCAGCGAGCCGACATCCATCCGCACCCGGATCGCGACCTGGCCGGGCGGCACGCCGTTCTTGCGCACGGCATAGCGTACGCCATTAGGCAGCTCGCCGAAGATCCACTCCTTGTCCTGTGGCACATCGCTGCCGCGATAGAGCCAGGGGCCCGGGGCAGGCTTGGCGGGCGCTGCGGCGGCGGGCTTGGCTTTGGCTGCCGCACTGCTCTGGGCAGCGATCGGCTGGACACCCAGCGCCAGCAGCGGAAGGACAAGGACGAAGCGGCGCAGCGCGCTGATCGGAAAGGGCATGCCCCGGCTATAGGCCGTGCGAAGGTGAAGGGCCAGTGAATAGCCCTGCCCCATAAGCAGAAGGGGGCGGTCGCCCGCCCCCTTCGCCGTGTTTGCCGTGCGGCTCAGCTTACCACTTGAAGCGGACAGTCGCGCCGTAGGTGCGCGGCTGGTTCGGATAGGCCGAAACCGAGCCCGATTGCGCCACCGAGTCGAAGATCTGCACCAGGTGGCGGTTGTTGGTGAGGTTGCGGCCCCACAGGCTGAACTCGATCCCGTTCATCATCGCGTAGGAGATCGACGCGCTGATCTCGCTCACTTCGCGCTGGAACGGACGCGCCGCATCGAAGGCCGGCTGGTAGGAGACGACTTGGCCCAGGGCATTGCGCTGGATGAAGGCCGGCAGGCCCTCGGCGATCTGGACTTCGGATTCATAGTGCCAGTCGCCGCGCAGGATCACGCGGTCACCGTTGCCGAGTTCCTTGTTCCACTGCGCGCCGATCGTGGTCGACAGGCCCGGAATGCCGGCCGGGCGGGTGCCCGACAGGTCACCCACGGCCGAGGCGACGAAGCTGTCAAACTTCGGCTCGAGATAGACCAGCGACAGGTTGAGGCTGAGTTCGGGAGTCGGCTTGACCGTGCCGTCGAACTCGACGCCATAGGTCGACTGCTTGCCGGCATTGGCCAGGGCAAAACCGGTGCCGGTGAAAACGTTCGACTGGAAGCCGGTGATCGTCTGCTTGAACAGCGTCAGGTTGGCGCTGGCGATACCCCAGTTGGCCTTGATGCCCAGTTCGAACACTTCGGCGTTTTCCGGACCGGCATAGCGCGAACCGGTGGTCAGGTTCGGCACGGCCAGCCCGGCCGTGCGCAGTGCGGCCAGGTCGCTGGCCAGCGGGCGGCTATCGCGCGAGAGGTTGAACGAGCTCGCCTTGAAGCCGGTCGCATAGGACAGGTAGGTGTTGACCGTGTCGGTGATTTCCCAGGCCAGGCGCGCCGTCCAGGTCCACTTGCCATCGCGGGTCTGCCCATTCTCAACTGCGTTCGGGATGTTCAGGAACGGCGGCAGGAACTGTAGCGGGCGCAGGCCGAGCAGCGGATTGACCGCCGGATTGGTCGCGTTGGTGTTGGCGAAAGCAGTCGCCCCGGTCACGATTGCGCTGTAGATGGCCGGCTGGGCACCAGCGAAAGTGCCGATCTGGGTGGCGTTGGCCGGAGCGCCCAGGCCCAGTGCCGTGCCAACTTGCTGCGCGATCACGGTATTGCGGATCACCCCGCCACCGATCGCCACAAAGTCCAGCGCCGAGAAGGTATCGGTGCTGACCGTGTTGGTGACGACGTCCTTGCGGTCCTTGGTGTAGTTGCCACCCAGGGTCAGGGTCAGCTTGTCACCCAGCTTGACGTCGAAGTTGCCGAAGATCGACCAGGCCTGTTGTCCATCCGCAGGTCATCGAACATGCCCTGGCCAGCGCGCTGGAAGGTGTTCAGCGGCACGCCGAGGATCAGCGTTTCAAGCTGGTTGACCGCACCGCCCGACAGCAGGTTCACATAGGGACGGAACTGCGTGCCATAGGTCAGGGTGTTCTTGAACTTGACGTTCTCGTCAAAGAAGAACCCGCCCACCATCAGGTCGAACATGTTGAGGAAGTTGGCGTTCAGGCGCAGTTCCTGCGTGAAGGTACCGATATCCACATCGCCGACGTTCTGGCCGATCAGATCAGCGCTGGTGAAGTCGGAGTCCTGGTTGGTCAGGCTGGCGCTGTTGCGATAGGCCGTGATCGAGGTCAGCTTGAGCGGGCCGACCTGGTAATCGACCTGGCCCGAGAGGCCCCAGTTCTCGATCTTGTTCGACGAGGGGAAGTTCGAATAGGCCACATCGGCGAACGGCGTGGCCGAATTGTTGACCCGCCCGCCCAGCAGCTGGATCGCGCCGGTAGCCGCCGAAGGCCGCACATTGACGACCGCGCAGCAGACTTCGTCGATCTTGTCATAGTCGGCGATCAGGCGGACCTTGAGCGCGTCGCTCGGTTCGAACTTGAGCTGGCCGCGCACGAACCAGCGGTCACGCTCATTGGCCTTGCCGTTATAGCCCAGGTCGGTGACGTAGCCGTCGCGCTTGTTGATCCCGCCGGCGATGCTGGCGGCGATATTGTCGGTCAGCGGGCCGGTGACATAGCCCTTGAGGACCAGGGCATCATAATTGCCATAGCTGGCTTCGACACTGCCCTTGAACTTGAAGGAGGGCTCGCGCGTGACCATCGAGATCACGCCGGCGCTGGCGTTCTTGCCGAACAAGGTCGACTGCGGGCCGCGCAGCACTTCAACGCGCTGAACGTCCGGCAGATCGCCGATCTGCGCGGCGGTGCGGCTGCGGTAGACGCCATCGACGAAGACGCCGACGGAGGGCTCGATCCCGGGGTTGTTGGCGCCGTTGCCGAAACCGCGGATGATGAAGTTGGTGTTGGCGCTCGACTGCAGCTGCGAGACGCGCAGCGCCGGAACCAGGGTCTGCAGATCCTTGAGATCGCGGATCTGGGCACGCTCGATGGTTTCGGCCGTGGTCACCGAAACGGCCACCGGCACGTCCTGCAGGGTCTGCTCGCGCTTGGTGGCGGTAACGACGATTTCGTTGCCTTCACCTTCGGCAGCTTCGGGGGCGTCAGGGGCCGGCTGAGCCTCCTCGACCTGGGCTTCCTGGGCTTCCTGGGCATAAGCGGTTGCGGGGAGGGCGATAGTGCCGAGCAGGGCGGCGCGGATCAGATGCTTTTTCATGGTGCGCGCCTCTAGCGGTTGCGACACAAAATACCAATACCGCACAAGATACCGATTCACTTGCCCGAAACGCCCGCATCGGCTAGGG
>JACDQK010000329.1 GCA_015657645.1 Novosphingobium sp. | reverse complement strand
GGCCGGCGACACAGACGAAGCGCTCCCCATCGGGCACCACCATCCGCTCGCGCCAGCCGTCCGGGGTCTTGACCAGTTGCCGCACCGGCAGGGCATCGAGGAATTCGTTGGCGACGACCAGCACCGGGCCATAGGCGGGAATGGTCGAGAGATCGTGGTGCCACTGCGCGCCCGGCACGGTTGCCAGCTGGACATCGCGCAGCGCGGTCGAACCTTCGACCAGGTGGATCGAAGGCTCCAGCCCATAGCGCTTCGCCGCGCGCAGCGCATCGCGGGCCAGGGTACCGCGGCCGGGGCCGAGCTCGACATAGTGGACGATCTCTTCACGCCCGGCGTTGATCCACATGTCGGCCAGCCACAGCCCGATCAGTTCGCCAAACATCTGGCTGATTTCGGGCGAAGTGACGAAATCCCCGGCGCTGCCCAGCGGATCGCGACTGGCATAGTAGCGGGCGTTGGCCTCGCCCATATAGTGCATCAGGCTGATCGGCCCGGTGCTGGCGATCAGGCGGCGGAAGATCGCCGCCAGGCTGTCGCCCCCCGCTTCGCTCACCGGATCAGGCCTTGGCCGCGCCCAGCGGCGGACGGACCAGCGCCCGGACCAGGAAGATCAGCCCGACCAGCACCAGCGGGATTGTCAGCCACTGGCCCATCGACAGGCCGGTGCGCACGGCAAATTCGCTGAGCTGGGCATCGGGCTCGCGGAAATATTCGGCAACGAAGCGGCTGATGCCCAGGCCCACGGCAAAGACCGAGCCGAGCAGGCCGGGGCGGAAGCGGGCATTGGTCTTCCAGAACAGCAGCAGCATGACGATGATCATCAGCAGGCCTTCAAGGCCTGCTGGTAGAGCTGGCTGGGATGGCGGGCATAGGGCCCGGCATCGGGGAAGACCATCGCCCAGGCGATCGGGCTTTCGGCCACGCGGCCCCACAGTTCGCCGTTCACGAAGTTGGCGAGCCGGCCGAAGAACATGCCGAAGGGCACGACCACGCAGACATAATCGGCCACCCGCAAAAAGTTCAGCCCGCCGCGCCAGGCCACCCAGGCCATCGCCACCGCTGTGCCGAGCAGCCCGCCGTGGAAGCTCATCCCCCCATTCCACAGCTTGAGCAGATCCAGCGGATTGGACCACAGCTCAGGCGCGTAGAAAGCGGCATAGCCAATCCGCCCGCCCAGGATGATGCCAAGCGTGCAATAGAAGAACAGATCGTCGAGATGGCGCTGCGCCATCGGCGCGCCGGACGCCTTGATCATCTTGCCGATCTGCCAGTAGCCGACCAGAATCCCGGCCAGATAGGCCAGGCTGTACCAGCGCAGCTGGAACGATCCGATCTCAAACAGATAGGGCTTCAGTCCCAGGTCCAACCATTGGATCGGCTCCGAACCGGCCGCTGCGGCGAGCGCTAGTGACAGCACGTGATGAACTCCCTAAATGGGTGCAGTCAGAAGAGATTCCGGAGCACCCGCTGCACGGCCTTCTGGCACAGACGAAGCCGGGAAACAAACCCGGCGCGGACGCCGGATAGGGGGGCGTCCCTCAACATGAGGATAAGGATGCCGCATGCCGAGTGAACTCGACAATGCCCTGAACACTGTCATCTCCGCGCTGACTGCCCCTGGAGCTCCGCTGGAAACGGTGGAAATAGAACGGTTTGGCCGCCAGCTGCCGATGCTGAAGAATGCGCCGCCGTCGCTGGCGCACTATTTCGCGCATTACTGCGCCCAGCATGGCGAGGCGGAATTCATCGTCGATGGCGAGATCCGGTTGACCTTCAACCAGATCTACGCCGCCGCGCGGACCGTCGCCGGCGGGCTGGTCGCCGGGCATGGCGTACAGAAGGGTGACCGGATCGGGATTGCCGCGCGCAATTCGGCCAACTGGATCGTGGCCTATCTGGGCGTGCTGATGGCCGGCGGCTGCGCCACCCTGCTTAACGGCTGGTGGACCGGCGAGGAACTGGCTGGCGGGATCGAGCTAGCCGGCTGCACCATCACCCTGGTCGATGCCCAGCGCGGCGAGCGTCTCAATGGCCAGTCCTACCCGGGCAAACTGGTCACGATCGGCCACGATTGCGCCTGGCAGGAAGGCCTGTCCGAACTGCTCGCACACGGCGGCGGCGCGGATACCGCCCTGCCGGAACTGACTGGCGATGACCTGGCGACGATCCTCTATACCTCGGGTTCGACCGGGCAGTCGAAGGGCGCCTACTCAGACCACCGCGGTGTCGTCCAGGGCACGATGAACTATGCCGCCCAGACGCTGATGGTCTTCACCTACCTCGGCTCGAAGGGCGAGGCGCCGAGCAGCCAGCCGTGCAGCCTGGTCAACGTGCCGCTGTTCCACGTCACCGGCGAAGTGCCGCTGTTCCTTCAGTCCTTCGCGATCGGCCGCAAGCTGGTGCTGATGCCCAAGTGGAACGCCGAAGAGGCGATGCGCCTGATCGAGCAGGAGAAGGTTTCCTACTTCGTCGGCGTCCCGCTGATGAGCTTCGAGATCGCAACCCACCCCAACCGGCACAAGTACGACCTGTCGAGCTGCACCGCCTTTGCCGCCGGTGGCGCGCCGCGTCCGGTCGATCACGTCAAGAAAATCCGCGAGGAACTGCCCAACGCCTTCCCGCTGCTGGGCTATGGCCTGACTGAGACCAACGGCGTGGGCTGCGGCAACTTCAACGAGAACTACATCGCCAAGCCTGGCTCGACCGGCACGGCTTCCAAGCCCCTGGTCGAGATCGGCATCCTCGACGACGACGGGAACTGCCTGCCGTCAGGCGAGATCGGCGAAGTGTCGATCCGTTCGATCTGCAACTTCCTGGGTTACTGGAACAACACCGAAGCGACCCAGTCTGCGATCATGCCCGACGGGTTCTTCCGCACCGGCGACCTCGGCTATCTCGATGAAGACGGCTACCTGTACATTGTCGACCGCAAGAAGGACATCATCATCCGCGGCGGCGAAAACATCAGCTGCATCGAGGTCGAGCAGGCGATCTACGCCCATCCCAAGATCTCGGAATGCAGCGTCTTCGGCATGCCCGATGAGCGCTTTGGCGAGCTGCCGACCGGCGTGTTCCTGGCCAAGGAGGGTGAAACCCTGACCGAAGAGGAACTGCGCGAATTCCTGAAAGCCAATATCGCCGCCTTCAAGGTGCCGGTGCGGCTGTGGCAGGAAACCGAAACCCTGCCGCGCCTGGGCACCGAAAAGGTTGACAAGCGCACTCTGAAAGCCCGTTACCTCTCCGTGTGGGAAAGCGAGCAGAAGAGCACGGCTTGAGCCGGACCAGCATCCCCGACCAGCGCGCGATCATCGATCGGCGCGCGCTGGCGGGGGCGATTGCCGATCTGGTGGCGGACAAGGGCGGAGCTGCGGCCCGCCCCGCCGTGGTCGAGGCGCTGCGTGCCGCCTTGGCCGCCGGCCGCGCCGAGATCGCCCGCCGCCTCTCCGCAAAGCCCAGCGCCGGCCACGATTGCGCCGAAGCCCAGGCCTTCCTGGTCGACCAGCTGGTGCGAGTGATCCACGATCACGTCATCACCGACGTCTATCCATCGGGTAACCGCTCGGTCGGTGAGCGGCTGACCGTCATGGCGGTCGGCGGCTATGGTCGCGGCGAAATGGCGCCGCATTCCGATGTCGATATCGCCTTCCTCACCCCGATCAAGCAGACGCCGTGGTGCGAGCAGGTGATCGAGGCGATCCTCTATTTCCTGTGGGACCTGGGGCTGAAGGTCGGCCATTCGAGCCGCTCATTGGACGAAATGGTGCGGATGGCGCGCAGCGACCTGACGATCCGCACCGCCCAGCTTGAGGGGCGCTATGTCTGGGGCGACCAGCCGCTGTTCGACGAGGCCCAGGCCCGCTTTCGCGCCGAAGTCGTCGCCGGGACCGAGCGCGACTTCATCACCGAGAAGCTGGCCGAGCGCAACGAGCGGCACAAGCGGCTGGGCGACAGCCGCTATGTCGTCGAGCCCAATGTGAAAGAGGGCAAGGGCGGCCTGCGCGACCTCCACACGCTCTACTGGATCGGCAAGTATCTCCACAAGGTGCGCGACAGCTCGGAACTGGTCACCGTCGGCCTGCTGACCCCGGCCGAGTACCGCAAGTTCCGCCGCGCCGAGGACTTCTTCTGGGCGGTGCGCTGCCACCTCCACACCATCACGCGCCGGGCCGAGGACCGGCTGACTTTCGACCTCCAGCGCGAGGTCGCAACGCGGATGCAGTTCGCCGACCGTCCCGGCAAGAGCGCGGTCGAGCGGTTCATGCAGTACTTCTTCCTCCAGGCGAAGACGGTCGGCCACCTGACCGGGCTGTTCCTGGCCCAGCTGGAAGAACAATCGGGCAAGAAGCAGCCGCGCGGGCTGCTGGCCGGTTTCCGGGCGCGGCGGCGGATGGTGAGCGGTTATCCGGTGTTCGGCGGGCGGATCAACGTGCCCGGCGACGGCTGGTTCGCCGAAGATCCGGTGCGCCTGCTCGAGATCTTCGCCCTGGCCGACAGCAACGGGTTCGAGCTCCATCCCGAGGCGATGCGGCTGGCGGTGCGCGATGCCAGGCTGGTCGATCCGCTGCGCAAGGACCCGCGCGCCAATGCCCTGTTCCTGGACCTGCTGACCAGCCACCACGATCCGGAAACGGCGCTGCGCTGGCTGAACGAGGCCGGGGTGTTTGGCCGCTTCGTGCCCGATTTCGGCCGGGTCAACGCGCAGATGCAGTTCGACATGTACCATCACTACACGGTCGATGAGCACACCATCCGTGCGATCGGCCTGCTGGCACGGATCGAGCGCGGCGAGATGAAGGAAGACCACCCGCTCGCCACGGCGCTGATTCACAAGATCGTCAACCGCCGCGCGCTCTACGCTTCGGTCCTGCTGCATGACATCGCCAAGGGCCGGCGCGGCGATCATTCGGTGCTGGGCGCGGAGGTGGCGCTGAAGCTGTGTCCGCGCTTCGGGCTCGACGAGAAGGAGACCGAGCTGGTGTCCTGGCTGGTCCGCAACCATCTGGTGCTAAGCGCGACGGCCTTCAAACGCGACCTGGCCGACTGGAAGACGATCACCGATTTCGTCGCACAGGTGGAATCGATCGAGCGGCTGCGGCTGCTCGCCCTGCTGACGATTGTCGACATCCGGGCGGTCGGCCCCGGCGTGTGGAACGGCTGGAAGCGGCAGCTGATCCACGTGCTCTACGAAGCCGCCGAGGAACGGCTGCGGCTGGGCCACGTCCAGCATGGCCGGCCTGAGCGGATTGCCGCCAAGCAGGCCGCCGTGGCCGAGCTGCTGGGCAAGCGCGCCGGCCTGGTCAAGTCGGTCGGCAAGCAGCTCAGCGATGCCTACTGGATCGCCGAGCCCGATGACATCATCGCAATGAACCTGACCCAGTTCGATGCGGCTGCGGGCAAGGCGCTCGACGTTCACACCGAATATTACGC
>JACDQK010000328.1 GCA_015657645.1 Novosphingobium sp. | reverse complement strand
GCGCCGATGCCGTGGCGCTGGGCCTGGTCGCGGGCGCGCAGCTGGCACATCTGCCGATGTTCTTCGGCGGCTATCCGATCACGCCGGCCTCCTCGATCCTCCACGCGCTGGTGCGGCTGAAGGAATTCGGCGTCACCACCTTCCAGGCGGAAGACGAGATTGCCGCGATCTGCGCCGCGATCGGGGCGAGCTATGCCGGCCAGCTGGGCGTAACTTCCAGCTCGGGCCCGGGTATCGCGCTCAAGGGTGAGGCGATGGGCCTGGCGGTAATGACCGAGCTGCCGCTGGTGATCGTCAACTCACAGCGCGGCGGGCCGTCTACCGGCCTGCCGACCAAGACCGAGCAGTCGGACCTTTACCAGGCGGTCTATGGCCGCAACGGCGATGCCCCGATCCCGGTGGTTTCGGCCCGCAGCCCGTCCGACGCGTTCGAATGCGCGATCGAGGCCTGCCGGATCGCCGTGCAGTACATGACCCCGGTGATCCTGCTGACCGATGGCTATATCGCCAACGCGGCCGAGCCCTGGCTGGTGCCGGACCCGGCAACGTTCAAGGAATTCCCGGTTTCGTTCCTGGCCGAAAAGAACGCCGGCGATAGCCTGCTGCCCTACAAGCGCGATGCCAAGGGCAAGCGGCCGTGGATCAAGCCCGGCACACCCGGCCTGATGCACCGCATCGGCGGCATCGAGAAGGCAGTCGACACCGGCCACCTCGATTACTCGCCCGCCAACCACCAGGCCCAGACCGATGCCCGCAAGGCCAAGGTTGACGGGATTGCCCAGTCGATCCCTGATCAGGAGGTCTGCCTCGGCGCACCTGGCGGCAAGCTGGCCGTGGTCGGCTGGGGCAGCACCTATGGCCCGATCCATCAGGCGGTCGGCCGGGCGCGGGCCAAGGGGCTGGACGTGAGCCATATCCACGTTCGCCACATCTGGCCGATGCCGCAGAACCTGGGCGAGCTGCTCAAGGGTTATGACAAGGTGCTGGTGCCCGAAATGAACACCGGCCAGTTCAAGACCGTGCTGCGCGACCAGTTCCTGGTCGACGCCAAGCCGCTGACCAAGACCAGCGGCCAGCCGTTCACCATTGCCGAAATTGAAGCAGCGATCGAAGGAGCGCTGGCATGAACGCGATCACCCCCATCACAACCACCCTCAAGGACTGGGAAACCGACCAGGAAGTCCGCTGGTGCCCCGGCTGCGGGGACTATGCGATCCTGAAGGCGGTGCAGCGCACCCTGCCGGAACTGGGCGCGGACCCGGCCAACACCGTGTTCGTATCGGGCATCGGCTGCTCCAGTCGCTTCCCCTATTACGTCGAAAGCTATGGCTTCCACACCATCCACGGCCGCGCCCCGGCCTTTGCCACCGGCATCAAGCTGGCCAATCCGCAGCTCGATGTCTGGCTGGTCACGGGTGACGGCGATGGCATGTCGATCGGCGGCAACCACACGATGCACGTGCTGCGCCGTAACCTCGATTGCCAGATCCTGCTGTTCAACAACGAGATCTACGGCCTGACCAAGGGGCAGTACTCGCCGACCAGCCGCCAGGGCACGACCAGCCCGACCACGCCGCTCGGCTCGGTCGACCGGCCCGCCAGCCCCTGCGCCTTTGCGCTGGGCGCCGGCGCGCGCTTCATCGCCCGCGGGTTTGATGTGTCGAAGGAATTGCCGAACGTTCTCAAGGCAGCCTACCAGCACAAGGGCGCGGCCTTCGTTGAGATCTTCCAGAACTGCATCGTCTACAACAAGGACGTATTCAACGATTTCGCCGCTCCCAAGGGCGCGGAAGATCGTCAGTTGTGGCTCGCCAATGGTGAGCCGATGCTGTTCGCCAAGGGCACGCAAGGCATTGCGCTCGACACCGAAAAGCTGACGCTCAAGGTTGTCGATGTGGTCGACGGTGACTGGCAGTCGGCGGGCGTGATCGTTCACGATGTGACCAACCGCTCGATCGCACACATGCTGGTCGAAATGCCGTTCGGGCCGTTCCCGATGGCGCTCGGCGTCCTCTACGACGATCCGCGCCCGACCTTTGAGGCGGCGGTGATGGCCGAGCGCGCCAAGGCCAGCGCGGGCAAGGAACCCAACCTCGCCAAGCTGCTCGCCAAGGGCCAGACGTGGACGGTGGAGGACAGCGGGCCGGAGCTGTAACCCGGCCTGGCCTGCGCCAGCATGGACAACCTGACTCATTCCCTGATCGGCGCGGTCCTGGGGCAGGCTGGCCTAAAGCGCCGCACCGGCCTCGCCATGCCGGCGCTGATTATCGGTGCCAATATTCCCGATATCGATGCGGCCTGCTTTTTCTGGCTGGAGGGGACCGAGCATCTCGGTTTCCGGCGCGGGATCACGCATGGCCCGCCGGCGATGCTGCTGCTGCCTTTGCTGCTGGCGGGAGCGCTGTGGTGGTTTGACCGCTGGCAGACCGGACGCGGCACGCGGCCTGATGCGCGCCTGCCGATCAACTTCAAGTGGCTCTACCTGCTCAGCCTGATCGGTACGCTCAGCCATCCGCTGTTCGACTGGTTCAACGTTTACGGCATCCGCTTCCTTGAGCCGTTCTCCAGCCAATGGTTCCACGGCGATGTGCTGTTCATCATCGATGTCTGGCTGTGGGCGCTGCTTGGCTTTGGGGTCTGGTTCTCGCTGCGGCGCGAGAGGCGAGGCGGGGAGTGGATGCGACCTGCGCGGATCGTGATTGCGGTGATGGCGGCCTATATCGGGCTCAACAGCGCGATTACCTGGCGGGCCGAAGCGGCGGACCTGATGCGCGAACCCTATCCGGTCGAGGCGATCGCCAGTCCGATGCCGCTGGCCTTCTGGGCGCGCGAGCGGATCATCCGGCTGGCAGACGGCACCTGGCTGTCATCGGACTGGACGGGCCGGCCACTCAGCCCAGGCTATGCCTTTCCGGAGGCGGAGCGTTGCCGCATGCCGGATCAGGCCCAACTGGCGACCGGTGGTTCGCAAGTGGCGGCATTCCTTGTCTGGTCTCAGGCGCCCTTTGCCGAGCGCGCTACCGATGGTTCGGTCATCCTGCGCGATGCGCGGTTCTACGATCCGCGCGCGAGAGACCGGTTTGCCGCGACCCTGCCGCAGGTTCGGTGCGTGACGTTGCCTGCCGGATAGGGCGGGCCCAAAGGCCAGCTTGCTGACCCGGGTAGCATGGGGGCAGGGCAGGCCATGACCACGCCCATCATCGTCTGGCTGCGCCGCGATCTGCGGCTGGCTGATCAACCGGCCTTCCGCGCCGCTGCCGCGCAAGGCCCGGTGATCCCGGTCTATGTGCTGGATGATGAGACGCCGAAGCACCGCCGGATGGGCGCGGCGAGCCGTTGGTGGCTGCACCATTCGCTGGCCAGCCTGGCGGCCGATATCGAGCGAGCTGGCTCGCGCCTGATCCTGCGGCGCGGCAAGAGCGAGGACGCGCTGGCTGCAATCGCAGCGGAGACCGGTGCACGAAGTGTTCATGGTCTGCACCATGTCGAGCCGTGGTGGCGCAATGCCGAACGCGCGGTGGGCAAGGTGCTGGACCTGACGCTGCATCACGGACTGTACCTCGCGCCGCCCGGTTCAGTGCTGACCGGCGGCGGTACGCCGTTCAAGATCTACACCCCGTTCTGGCGCGCCTTGCAGGAACGCCTTCCGCCAGCACCGCCGCTCCCTGCACCAAAGCTGACCGCGCCGGAGAGTTGGCCCGCCAGCGAGCGGCTGGAAGACTGGCGCCTGCTCCCCACCAGGCCCGACTGGGCCGGCGGGATGCGCAGCGAATGGACGCCGGGCGAGGGCGGGGCGGCCGAACAGCTGGAGACCTTCACCCGCCGCGCCGCGCGGTATGCGGAGCGGCGCAACCTGCCGTCGATGCTTGGCACCTCGCGCCTGTCGCCGCATCTCCACTTCGGTGAGGTTTCGCCCGCGCAGGTCTGGCACGGCGTGGCCAATGCCGGCGGCTCGGTTGCGACCTTCCTGGGTGAGCTGGGCTGGCGCGACTATGCCGCCAATGTGATCCACCAATTCCCGGACTATGCGGCGCGCTCCTACAAGGAAGAGTTCGAGCGCTTGCCCTGGCGCACTGGCCCGGAAGCCGAGGCAGACCTGCAGGCCTGGCAGCAGGGCCGCACCGGCTATCCGATCGTCGATGCCGGGATGCGCGAGCTCTGGGCGACCGGGTGGATGCACAACCGGGTGCGGATGATCGTCGCCTCGTTCCTGATCAAGCACCTGCTGATTGACTGGCGGCGGGGTGAGGAATGGTTCTGGGACACGCTGGTCGATGCCGATCACGCCCAGAACGCGGTCAACTGGCAGTGGAGCGCCGGTTCGGGCGTCGATGCCAACATGTTCGTGCGGATCATGGCGCCGCTGACGCAGAGCCCGAAGTTCGATGCGGCCGGCTATATCCGCCAGTGGGTGCCGGAACTGGCCGGGCTGGGCGATGCCGAAATCCACGATCCCGGCCTGCTGCGTCCGCGCGGCTATCCGGCCAAGATCGTCGAACATGTCGAGGGACGCGCCCGTGCCCTGGCCGCTCACGCCGCAATGAAAACGGTTTGACCGCACAGCGGTGAACTTGACCGCCATTCCTTTGACCTCGGTCAAAGCGGGCCATTCGTGGTATGGTTAGGTCAGCAAATGGGACGCGACTAGCTTGACAGCGGTCCAAGCCCGTGAAAAGTTGTCCGGACAAATTTGGCGAGCATCGCCGGATTGGAGAGTGGTCATGAGTGCCGAACTGCCGCCCCCCTATACCGCGCTGACCAAGCACCCGATGCTGGCGCGCACCAACCACGATGAATCCGCGCGGTTCAATTTCCTGACCCACCTCAACCGCTACCTCTCGGGTACACTGGGGCCGGGCAACAAGCTGGCTTATGAAAAGCGCGTGCTGCCGGCCTTCCGCGCCGAACACGGCCGCGATCCCGAGCATCGCTATGAAATCCGTGATTGGATGAACCAGGATCCGTTCCACCGGATGTGGTCGGCGCTGAAGCGCAATTCGATGGAAATGCGCCAGCAAAACGGCCGCTCGACCGTGCTGCGCCAGCTGGACGAACTGGATGCCCAAGCCCGCCAGTTCAACGAGCATTCCGGCCAGCTTGAGCTCGATTCCAAGATCGAACAGCCGATCTACCAGACCGCGGTCGACATTCACTGCCAGCCGGGCGGCTATCATGGCGAGGAGCGCCCGGGCGACGTTTCGGCCGGGGCCAATTACGACGTCGGCATCTTCGCCACCACCGGCGGTGCGCTGGGTGGGCTGAACGATGGCGGCGGCCAGGCGGTCGTGGGCTGGATCACCAAAGCGCGGCCCGAATGGCAGCCGCGCCGGATCCTCGACGTCGGCTGCACGGTCGGCCACAATGCCGTGCCGATTGCTGCGGCCTATCCCGATGCCGAAGTGATTGCGATCGACACCGCCGGCCCTCGCTGCGCTATGGCGCGGCGCGCGCGGCGGGGCTGGGGGTCAAGAATATCAAGTTCGTCCAGGCCAGCGGCGAGGACCTGTCGCGCTATCCCGATGGCTATTTCGACTGGGTGCAGACCACCATGTTCCTGCACGAGCTCTCGGCCGAATCGATGCCGCGCTTGCTGGCCGAGTGCAACCGCGTGCTCGCCCCCGGCGGCCTGATCCTGCATGTCGAGCAGCCGCAGTATTCGCCCGAAATGCCGCTGTTCGAGCAGTTCATGCGCGATTGGGACGCCTTCAACAATAACGAGCCCTTCTGGTCGGCCATGCATGGCGTCGATCTGAAGGACGTGATGGCCAATGCCGGCTTCTCGAAAGCTGATCAGTTCGTCGTCGGCGTGCGGGCGGTGGTCGATCGCTCGATCTTCCCGGCCGCCGAAAGCGAAGAGCAGGAAGACTATGGCCGCGCGGCGGTGTGGAACGCCTATGGCGCATGGAAGCCGGTCGCGAAGGAGATGGCAGCATGACCGAAGGGATCGACTGGATCGCCCGCGCCGGGGCCAAGCCCAAGGGCCGCCGTCCGGACTTCTTCGAGGATTCGACGGTTGACCGGCTGTTGTCGCTGACCATGGCCGTCGTGGGCGAAGTGGCGGTGCTGCGCGAACGGCTCGACACGGTCGAGCGCCTGCTGGAAACCAAGGGCACGATCAGCCGCGCCGATATCGAAGCCTATGTGCCGGATGGCACTGCCGGGAACGAACGCGGCGAGCTGACCCGTGCCTATATCGCCCGGGTGATGCGCGGCTTCCAGCAAGAGGTTGAGGCGCTGGAAAATCCCGATCCGCCGATCATGGACTGGGTGGAAAAGTTCTCGAAGTAAGGCGCGACCGCCAGCGGCGGCGACAAGGGGGGGAAAGCGAATGGAAGAAGTGCTGGTGCTGCGTTGGCTGCACATCATCGCCATGGTCTATTGGCTGGGCGGCGAATGGGGTGTGTTCCAGACGAGCTACAACGTGATGAATGGCGCGCTTTCGCTTGAGGAGCGGCGTCGGCACATGGAAACGGCCTATCGCATCGATATCCTGGCCCGCACCGGGATCATCACCCTGCTGCCGCTGGGGCTGCACATGGGCAACATCTATGGCCTGCAGCCCTATGGCGGCTCGTTCCTGACCGCGATGTGGATCTTTGTCGCGCTGTGGCTGGGGCTGTGCTGGGCGGCGTTCTTGAAGCGCGAGACCGACCTTGGCATCAAGCTGACCAAGCTGGACGAAATGGTGCGCTGGGTGCTGATCCCCACGATCTTCGTGGTCGGCATCTCCTCGCTGATGGGCAACGGTCCCTTCGTGGCGGAGGAAGGGACGCGCTGGTACGCCTGGAAGTTCACGCTCTATGGCTTTGCCTTGTGCATCGGCCTGGCCTTGCGCTGGATCATGCGCTCGTGGACCACGCGCTTCCGCCAGCTGGCTCTCGGGCCGAACGCGGAAGCCCAGGCGGCGCTGGAGCGCGAATTCGGCTATGGCCGGATGCTGGCCTATGTCTACTGGATCACCATTTCGGGGATCTGCTTCCTGGGTACGGTCAAGCCGCTCTGAGGAGAGCAAATCTGGACTGCGAAGGGCTCCCCGGCTGGGGAGCCCTTTTCATTTCAGGATCTGGTTCATCTCGATCAGGATCCCGTCGGGATCGAAGAAGTTGCAGCCCATCACCCGGATGGTCGGCCCGCCATTGCGGCCAGGATATTCCTGCAAGCGCGGCTCGGCGGTGAAGGTTACGCCCGGCACCGTCTTGGCAGCCTTGCAGCGGCCTGCGACATCATCGGTGTTCATCACGATCACCACGCCGCCCGGACCCATCCGGGTGGGATAGGGCGCGGCGGGGAGCTTGGGTTCGATCCACTGCATCAGCCCGATCCAGCCGACCCAGCCATCGTTGGCATTAAGCAGCACCAGCCGCGCCTTGGCCCCCGGCGGGCCGGCGGGCAGGGCAACGCCGCTGGTTTCGACCACGGTATCGTAATTGACCTTCATGCCCACGACGTCGCGGTAAAGCTTCAGGCTGGCTTCCATGTCGCGAACGATCAGCGTGGTGCGGCGCACGTCGGTCGGCAGGCGTTCGGCCGGGGCAGTCATGCCCGGGGCCGTCGGCTGGCTCTGGGCCTGGGCGCAGGCGGCGGTGGCCAAGGCCAACAAGGGCAGCACTTTGCGCATCAGCGGCTCTCCTCGACGGCGCCGGACTCGATCAGGGCGGCGATCCGGTCAGCCGGATAGCCAAGGGCGGCCAAGACGGCGCGGGCATCGGCGCCGGGCAAGGGCAGGGCACTCGGTGCGCCGGGGCGCTTGCCGTCCATTTCCAGCGGGATGGTCGGCAGCTTGGTCTGCGCGCCGGTATCGAGCGTCACCGGCTCCATGCCCCCGGCGTTGAGGTGCGGATCGTCGAACAGCTCTTCGGGCTTGCCGATCGGCGCGAAGGGCATGCCGGTGCCGTCGAGCTTGGCGATCACCTCGGCGCGGGTCATCTGGCCGACCAGTTCGCGGATGCGCGGCAGGATCCGCTCGCGCGCCAGCACGCGCTGGTTGTTGGCGCGGATCGTCTCGTCGGCCCACAGGTCATCCAGTCCGAACAGCACGCAGAACTTCTCCCACAGCGCATCGGTGACCACGCCGATAAAGACCGGATCGTCCCGCGTTTCGAACACGTCATAGATCGCCCAGGCCGAGACGCGCGCGGGCATTGGCGCGGCCGGCTTCCCAGTCACCGCGAACTGCGCCATGTGCTGGCCGACGAGATAGGCGGTCGTCTCGAACAGGCTGGCGACCACCTTCTGACCGCGTCCGGTGCGGTGGCGCTCTTCCAGCGCGGCAAGAATGCCGATCACCCCGAACATGCCGCCGGTGACATCGATCACGCTGGCTCCGGCACGCAGGGGGCGGCCGGGTGGGCCAGTCATGTAAGCAAGTCCGCCCATCATCTGCGCGACCTCGTCCAGCGCGGTGCGCTGTTCATAGGGACCGGGCAGAAAGCCCTTTTCAGAGCAATAGATCAGCCGCGGATTGGTCTTCGCCAGGCTGTCATAGTCCAGCCCCAGCCGGTCAAGCGCGCCGGGGCGGAAATTCTCGACCAGCACGTCGGCCTGTCCGCACAGGTCTTTCGCCACGGCGAGACCGTCGGCCGACTTGAGATCGAGGCAGATCGACTGCTTGCCGCGATTGTACATCGGGAAATAGCCCGCGCCCGAGCCGAGCAGCCGCCGCGTCTGGTCACCGCCCAGCGGCTCGACCCGCACCACTTCGGCGCCAAGGCCAGCCAGGATATGACCAACCGTCGGCCCCATCACCATGTGCGTGAACTCGACGATCTTGATCCCGGCGAGCGGCGTGGGGGCAGTCATCGGGCGAGCCTTTCGTTGTAATCGAGCATCGGGCCAGCATCGGGGGTGAAGCCGTAAAGCGGCTCACCGGGCAGCGCCTCGGCCAGGATCTTGCGGACTTCGAGCAGTTTGGTGAGGTCGATCCCGGTCTTGAGGCCCATTGAATTGAGCATCAGCACCAGGTCCTCGGTGACCAGATTGCCCGAAGCACCGGGAGCATAGGGACAGCCGCCAAGGCCGCAGAGCGAGGCATCGAGCGTGGTGATCCCTTCCTCCAGCCCGGCCAGCGCATTGGCGAGGCCGAGGCCGCGCGTGTTGTGAAGGTGCAGGGTGGTCAGCTTGTCGCCCACTGCGCCGCGCACTTTGCGGATCAGCCGCTTGACCTGGGCCGGATCGGCGTAGCCGGTCGTGTCGGACAGGCTGAATTCCTGCGCGCCGGCTTCGGCAGCGGCGGCGGCAAGACGGACGACCTGCTCTTCGCTCACTGCGCCTTCGATCGTGCAGCCGAAGGCAGTCGAAAGGCCGACCGCGAAGTGAACACCGGCCGCCTGCGCGATCCGCGCCACTTCGGCGATCTCGGCCAGCATCGCCGGGTGATCCTTGCGCACGTTGCGGAGCGAATGGGTCTCGCTCATCGAGAAGGGGATCGACATGCCGTGGACCCCGGCCTCCACCGCCCGGGCCGCACCCTTGGCATTAGGCACCAATGCGACGACGTTGAGGCCCGGAATGGTCCGCGCAAAGGCAACCAGCTCCGCCGTATCGGCCATCTGGGGCAGCAGGCTGGGCGGAACGAAGGAACCGACCTCGATCTCCTTCACCCCGGCCGCCGCTTCGGCGGCAATCCACGCCTGCTTGGCTTCCAGCGGCATCACCCGATCGATCGACTGCAACCCATCGCGCGGCCCGACTTCGGAAACGAGGATTTCGGTCATGCGCGCTTCTCCAGATAGACCCACGGCCGTGCCGCACGGTCAGCGTCGGTCCAGCCAGCGATGGTGGCCCGGTGCTTGAGCGTCAGGTCGATCGCATCGAGCCCTTCGAGCAGCATGGCCTTGGCTTCGTCATCAATGGCGAAGCGCCAGGTCTTGCCGCTGGCCGAGACGGTTTGGTTGGCCAGATCGATCGTGACCATCGCCCACTGCAGTTCGCGGACCACATCTTCGGGCAGCTCGACCGGCAGCAGGCCGTTGCGGATGCAGTTGTTCTTGAAGATCGGCGCGAAGCTGGGGGCGATGATCGCCTCGATCCCGAATTCGGCCAGCGCCCAGACGGCGTGTTCGCGGCTCGATCCGCAGCCGAAGTTGCTGCCGCCCAAGAGCAGGCGGGTGCCGCTCGCGTCGCGCTGGTTGAGCACGAAGGCCGGGTCCGCGATGCGCTTGTCAGCATCGCTGTAGCGCCAGGGGGCGAACAGGCCGTCGGCCAGGCCCGTCCGCCCTGTGCTGCGCATTTCGCGGCTGGGGATGATCGTATCGGTATCGATGTTGTCGATCAGCAGCGGCACGCCGGGGCTGGTAATGGTTGAGACCGGCTTCATGACGTCACCACCTTGCGGGGATCGGCAATTGCGCCCGCCAGCGCCGAGGCTGCGACCACTTCCGGGCTGGCGATATGGGTGCGGATGCCGGGGCCCTGGCGGCCTTCGAAATTGCGGTTGGTGCTGCTGATCGTGCGGCTGCCGGGCTCGAACCCTTCGCCCCCGGCATAGAAGCATAGCGAGCAGCCCGAATTGCGCCATTCGAACCCGGCGGCGGTGAAGATCTGGTCGAGCCCCTCGGCCTCGGCCGCACGCTTGACCGCCATCGATCCGGGCACAACCAGCGCCTTCCGAACCGAAGGTGCGATCCGCTTGCCTTTCAGCAGGGCAGCAGCGCGGCGCAGGTCGGAGAGGCGGCTGTTGGTGCAGGAGCCGATGAAGGCCGCATCGATCGGCGTGCCGGCGATCGGTTGCCCGGCCTCGAGACCGATGTATTCATGCACGCGCGGTGTCCCTTGCGGCACCCGTGCGTCGATCGGAATTGCCTGTTCGGGACTGGTGCCCCACGAAACCATCGGGGCGAGCGCGGAAGCGTCGATCTCGATCTCGCGATCGAAACGGGCGCCGGGATCGCTGATCAAGTCCGCCCAATAGGGTTCGTCGAAGCGGGCCGGGGCATAGGGCCGCCCGGCGAGGTAAGCGAAAGTCGCCGCATCGGGCGCGACGATCCCGGCCATGGCTGCGAACTCGGTCGCCATGTTGCACAGGGTCATCCGCCCTTCCATGTCGAGCGCGCGGACGGCCTCGCCAGCGAATTCTACCACGTGGCCAGCCCCGCCGCCCGCGCCGTGGCGAGAGATCAGGGCGAGCGCCATGTCCTTGGCTGTCACGCCCGGCTGCAAGGGCCCGGCAAAAGTCACCCGCATCGTGCCGGGCCGGGCCAGCCGCAGCACGCCGGTGGCCATGGCATGCTCTGCCTCGCTTGAGCCAATCCCCCAGGCGAGCGCGCCGAAGGCCCCCTGGGTGCAGGTATGGCTGTCAGGCGCGACCAGTGTCACGCCGGGCAGGACAATCCCCTGCTCGGGCGAAATGACGTGGACGATGCCCTGATCGCGGTCGGTCACGTCAAACAGCGTGATCCCCGCCGCCAGCGCTGCCTCGCGCGTTTCGGTGATGAAGGCCTGGCCGCCGGGCATCAGCGTCTGGTCACCGCGGCCGAGCCGCGTATCGACGATGTGGTCCATCACCGCGAAGACCCGCGCCGGATCGTGCACCGGCCTGCCCGCCGCCGCCATCGATTTCAGCGCCGCTGCGCCGGTCCGCTCGTGCAGGAAGATTCGGTCGATCGCGATCAGGGCCGCACCGCCGGGGCTCTCGGCCACCCGGTGCGCATCCCAGATCTTGTCGAACAGCGTCCGGCCCATTGCCCGATCCTAGCCTGCAAAGCTCCGCCAGTCGCGCGTTACCAGCTTTTCCTGGATCGCCGTGCGGGTTTCGAGCACGCCGCTGCGGATCCAGTGCCAGGTGCGGCAGCGATTGAGGCCGTCGTCCGACAGCTGGATCATCTCATAGAGGTACAGCTGCGGGTCGCCCTGGCGCTGCCAGTAAAGCATGACCGTGCGGTTGTACTCGTCGAGCGGAACTTCGGCCGCCCAGCCCTTGATCAGCTCATTGTCCCACCAGATCCGGCCATCGCGGTACTCCGCCGGAAACTCGCGCACTTCGGTGCGGCCATCGGCCCAGGTGTAATGATTGGTCTGGTGATAGGGATAGGGGCCCTCATCCGGAAAGCGGCACAGCAGCCGGCTGGCGTGCTCGTCCACCTTCTCGTTGGCAGCGTTGAAATAGGAATAGGTGCCATCCCAGACGCCTTCGTGGCGGGCGAGGATCGGCATGGCTTCGCGGATATTCGTCATGGGGAGGGGCTTATCCTTTGCTTTGCAAGGCGGTGGCGAATGCGCGGGCGGCGCTGGCGCGGACCAGCGCGCGGGTTTCGATCGCGAGCCGTTCCAGCGCGATGTCCTCCGGCGCGAAGGGAATGGCGTGGGCGGCACTGGCTTCGTACCACGGCGCGAAGAAGTGACGGGCGCGGGCGATCGCCCAGGCGCGGGTCAGGTAGGCGCCGAACCGGTCAGGCACGAAATCGGGGAAGAGCCGCGCGGTTCGCCCAGCGGCACGGGCGGCAGGGCTGCGGCGCTAACCCCCAGGGC
>JACDQK010000327.1 GCA_015657645.1 Novosphingobium sp. | reverse complement strand
CGGCGTTGCAGACCACGTACTTTCGGCTGCCTGACGCATTGCGGACGGTCTTCCACTTGATCCGGCCGGGAAGCCGGCACCGCCGCGCCCGCGCAGACCAGAGCGAGTGACTTCAGCAACGATCGCTTCCGGAGTCATGGCCGCGCGCGGTGAGGGCGGCCCAGCCACCCGAGGCGACGTAGTCTTCCAGGCTCAACGGTCGAGTCTTGCCGGCGCGGGCGAAGGTCAGGCGTTGCTGCCGGGCGATGAAGGGATGCTCGGCAATCGGGCCGATGGCCTTGGTCGAAGTGCCCGCAAGGATCGACGCGACGTCATCGGCAGTAGCGGGGCCAAAGCCCTGACCATCGATCTCGACCAGCGGTTCAAGCCAATGCATCCCCCAGCTTGAGACCCGTTCGACCGAGCAACCCGCAGCGGCGAAGGCCGCAGCGACCGCGTCCGCACCGGAGGCCAGAGCCAGGGCATCGTCGCTTATCCGCACCACAGTCATGCCGATTGCACCAGTTTCACCAGCGCAGCCTGATCGAGGCGGGCATGAAGCGTCTCTCCCATCTGCGCTGCCGGGCCGACGCTGCACAGGCCAAGGCAATAGACGGTCTTTAGCCTGACGCGATCGCCAGCAGCGGCTTCAGCTGAGGCAACAATCGCTTCCACCCCGCGTGCCTGGCAGGCTTCGGCTCGGCAGAGCTCGATGCAAGGGCGCGGGTCAGCCTCGGCGGTGAAGTCGTGATAGAAACTGACCACGCCATGCACTTCGGCGCGGCTGAGGTTGAGTTGGTGAGCAATCACCCGCTCGGCCTCGGCATCAACGCAACCGAACTCGGTCTGCACGGCATGCAGGATTGGCAGCAGCGGCCCTTCCAGCGCTGCGTGGGCGGCGCAGATTTCAGCGATGCGCTGGTCCCGCGTCACGCCTTCAGACGCGCGGCGTGCCAGCCGACGTGATCGGCCATGAAGGTCGAGATGAAGTAGTACGAGTGATCATAGCCAGGCTGCATCCGGATCGTCGCCGGGATGCCGGCCTTCTTACAGGCCATGACCAGCAGCCCGGTCTTGAGCTGCTCGTGCAGGAAGTTGTCGGCATCGCCCTGATCGACCAGCAGGTCGGGCAGGCGGGCACCATCCTCGATCAGGGCGCAGGCATCATACTCACGCCAGGTCGCCTTGTCGGAGCCAAGATAGCCGCCCAGCGCCTTCTCCCCCCAGGGGCAGTTGAGCGGACTGACGATTGGCGAAAAGGCACTGACAGAGCGGAAGCGATCGGCATTGCGCAGGCCGATGGTCAGGGCACCGTGGCCGCCCATCGAATGGCCGGCGACCCCCTGCCGCGCCATGTCGACCGGGAAATGCTCGGCCACCAGGGCCGGCAGTTCCTGCTCGATATAGCTGCGCATGCGGTAGTGCGTCGCCCAGCGCGCCTGGACCGCATCGACGTAGAACCCGGCGCCCTTGCCGAAGTCATAGCCTTCATCGTCCGGCACGTCCTCGCCGCGCGGGCTGGTGTCGGGGGCGATGAACACGATGCCGTGCTCGACGCAGGCGGCGCGGAACTCGCCCTTCTCGGTGACGTTGGCGTGGGTGCAGGTCAGACCGGAGAGGTACCACAGCACCGGCAGCTTCGTCCCCGGCGCATGGTCGGGCACGAACACCGAGAAGGTCATTGGCGTGCCAGTGCTGGCGGACTGGTGGGAATAGACCCCCTGCGTGCCGCCGTGGCTGCGATTGATGGAAACCGTTTCCATCACTTGACCCGGTGGAACCCGCAGAGCTTGTTACCCGACGGATCTCGCAGATAGGCGAGGTAGAGCACCCGGCCATCGGGTGGATGGCGCTCACCCGGCGGATCCTCGATCGCGGTGCCGCCGTGGGCCAGGCCAGCCGCATGCCATGCATCGACCTCCGCCGGAGAGGCGGCGAGGAACCCCAGGGTATGCCCATTGCCGCCGTGGGTCG
>JACDQK010000326.1 GCA_015657645.1 Novosphingobium sp. | reverse complement strand
CGGCATGACCCGTTCGGTCGCATAGGCCCCCAGCGGGCCGCCGTTGTAGCTGACCCGGTCCCCGACCCCGACCGAGGCGACACCTTCGCCAACGGCCGCGATCGTTCCCGCGCCCTCGACGCCGATCCCGCAGGGCGTCTGCACCGGGTAATAGCCGGATCGGAAATAGGTATCGGCGAAGTTGCAGCCGACCGCCCCATGCCGCACCAGCACTTCGCCGGGGCCAGGGCTGCCGACTGCAACCTCCTCCACCTTCAGGACTTCGGGTCCGCCGGTTTCGTAAAAGCGCACCGCCTTCGCCATGACCACTCGCTCTCCCAAGCTCTTTCGCTGGAAGCTAGATCAGACTGCGCTTGCAGTTTTCACATTTCATGACATTGTTTTGCCAATTGACGACAAGGGGCGGGCGATGAGCGAACTGGTCCGCGTGGCCGCGCTGACGGGCTACTTCGAGACGATGGCCGGCCTTGGTGTCGATCCCCGGCCGCTGCTGCGCGAACAGGGCCTCTCCGCCGATCTGCTGGTCAACCCGGAGCAGTTGATCCCGGCCCGGGCGGCGATCCGGCTGCTGGAACGCAGCGCTGCGGCCAGCGGCTGCCTAACGCTGGGCCTGCGCATGGCCGAGGGGCGGGCCATGGCCAACCTGGGTGCGACCAGCCTGTTGATCGCCCATCAGCCGACCTTGCGCCAAGCCCTGATCGCGCTGCGGGAGTTCCGGGCGCGGATCAATTCGACCCTGGTGCTGCACCTCGAGGAGGCGGGCGGGGAAGCCATCCTGCGCGAGGATTTCGCCTTGCGCCGCCCCGAACCGCTGCGGCAATCCTCCGACCTGGCGCTGGGGGTGCTGATGCGGCTGTGCAGCGAGGTGCTGGGGCCGGACTGGGCGCCGCGGCTGGTCTGCTTCTCGCACCAGGCCCCGCCGCCGGGAGAGCTGGCGATCATCACCCGCCTGTTTCGCTGCCCGGTTCAGTTCGATAGCGAGCTCAACGGAATCATCCTGTGCCAGGCCGACCTCGATCGGCCTAACCCGCGGGCCGACGATCAACTGGCCCGCCACGCCCGGCAACTGCTCGACACCGCCATCAACCCGGTCGAGCGCACCGCGAGCGAGGAAGTCGAACAACTGATCCGCCTGCTGATGCCGGCCGGGCGCGCCTCGATCCAGAACTGCGCAGCCTCGCTGGGCGTGACGGTCAGGACCCTGCAGCGCATGCTCGATAGCGAAGGCACCAGCTTCAGCACCCTGCTCAATGCCGCCCGCATGCAACTGGCAACCCAGTATCTCGCCAATCCCCGCATGCGGATCACCGATATCGCCGAACTGCTGGGCTACAGCTCAATTGGCGCGTTCAGCCGCTGGCACCGGCAAGTCTTCGGGGAGCCGGCCCGGGTAAAGCGCCGATCAGCAGGATAAGGCGAGAATTGATGTCTCGTGATGGCGCCAGCTTACTCAACTTGCTGGCGTAAAGCGGCCATTCCGGATCGTCCAACAGAGCCGCCGGCGGCTTCCGCTGACATTGCTGTCGTTCGAGCCATGCGCCAAGCTGGTCGGAACCAGCCGTTCATTCAGTCCGAGTGTGTCAGCAATGCCACCAGAACCTGGGACACACATTGTAACCCTGAGCCATGGGCGGCAAGTTCGTCGCATCCCATCCTTACTTGATCACCGCCGCGCGCGATGGGCATGTCCGGATTGACGCTTTAATTGAGTCGTGACTCAAATAAGTGGTTGCTCAGTCTGGGTGCTTGTGACATTGAGGGGGACATGAAGAATGCTGCTGATCCGCAATCCGCTTCCATTTCGCCTGCAAAAGGGCGGATTCGCGGTGTTTCCAAGAATTCTGCAGAGGCGCGACGCAAGATCCTTGATTCGGCAACTTTGATCTTCGGCAAGCAGGGCTTTGCCCGGACCAAGACCGAGGAGATTGCCGAACATGCCGGCTATGGTCAGGCGACGGTCTTCTTTCATTTCAAGACCAAAGCTGGTTTGCTGGAAGCTTGCCTCGACGAGGCGTTGGCGCGCGCCAAGACAAATCTGGTGCCCGCCGAAAATTCCGGGACCATCGATCTGATCCAGCGCCTCGACCGGGCGTTCGATAACTCTACAACAGCGGATTTTTTTGCGAGGATGCTGGTCGAATTTGGCGACAACTCGACCACCCGCCCGGTGTATGCCGACTTTCACGAGCATCTGCGCCAACTGATCGCTGCCGAGCTGATGCGCGAAACGGATGCCGACGGGCGGCGTGCTTACCTTGCCGCAGCGTCGATTCTGGCGATGATGGTCGGTATTCATGCCGAACAACGACTGGAGAAAACACGCTTCAGCCGCGCCGATTTCCGGGACATGTTGATCGAGGTGACGAGGCTGGTGCTGCGTGACCTGGAAAAGCCCGCAGGGACCGGGCCATGACTTAAGGCCAAGATTTCAAATACAAAAGAAGAGGTCAATTCGCTCGCTGCTTCAGCGGGAGAGGGAGGTATTGTCTATGGCGCAGGCGGAACTGGCCCAGCATTGGGGCGGACCGGCGGTGTTCGCCGCCGATCTTGACCGCCACTTAAGGAGCACCACCGGCGCTGTCACACAGCCGCGACTGCCCATTTGAGGAACCGCAGAAGATGACTACCATCCATATCGCAGGCGTCGCGATGTCGAAGTTCGGCCCCAACCCAGGCGCGACGGTTAAATCGCTGACCGCAGAGGCCGTCGCGGCCTGTCTGGCCGATGCCGGGGCCACGCCTGATGCCGTGCAGGCGGCCTATTTCTCCAACACGCTGCAGGGCCTGCTTGAAGGCCAGTTGTCGATCCCCGGCCAAATCGCGCTGCGCCACGCAGGCGTTGAAGGCGTGCCGATCGTCAATGTCGAAAACGCCTGTGCGTCCGGATCGACCGCGCTGTGGCTGGCCTGCCAGCATCTGCGTTCCGGTGCCGCCGAAATCGTGCTCGCCGTGGGCGTGGAAAAGATGGTCTTCGACGGCGAGGCGCAGCGCGCCGCCGTCATGCGCGCCTTTGAAGGCGGCATGGACGTAAGCGCCGGAGACGAAGCGCTTAATGAGCTGCTGCGGCTGGGCACCGGCGTCGATGGCCCCTCGGGCGACGGCCACCGCACCCGCTTCATGGATATCTATGCTGCACTGTGCCGCGCCCACATGGTGCGCTTCGGCACCACGCAACGCCAGCTGGCAATCGTGGCGGCCAAGAATCATGATCATTCGGTCCACAATGAAAAATGCCATTTCCGCAAGGCGATGACGGTTGATGAGGTGCTGGCCTCACGGCCGTTGGGCTATCCGCTCACCGTGGCGATGTGCTCGCCGCTTTCTGACGGCGCGGCGGCGGTGCTGCTGTGCACCGATGCTGGGCTGAAAAAGTTGCAGGGACAGGCACCGTCCATCCTGATCAAGGCCTGCGAGCTGACCTCGGCCACCACGCGCGGCTTTGCCGATTTCGAAGCGCATGTGGCCCGGCGCGCGGCGCTGACCGCCTATGACCGTGCCGGGCTGGGCCCAGACGATATCGATGTCGCCGAAGTGCATGATGCGGCCGCGTTTGGCGAGATCTTCATGACCGAGCTGCTGGGCTTCTGTGCCATGGGCGACGGCGGCCCGTTGGCCGAGCGCGGCGAGACGCGGATCGGCGGGCGGATCCCGGTCAACCCGTCGGGCGGACTTGAATCCAAGGGCCACCCCATCGGCGCCACCGGCCTCGGCCAGATTTATGAATTGACCCAGCAGCTGCGCGGCACCGCCGGCGCCCGCCAGGTCAGTGGCGCGCGTACCGCGCTGCAGGAAAACAGCGGCGGCCTGCTCGGCATCGAAGAAGGCGCTGCCGTCGTCACCATTCTCCAACGCCAATATTGAGGGACGTCATCATGAAGCATACCCCCGTCTTGTTTGCTGAAGGCTTCTTATTCCCTGAAGCACCGCGCTGGCACGCCGGCCGCGGGCAATTCATCGTGAGCGATATCGATCGCGGCCAGGTGTTTGCGGTCTCCACCGATGGCCAGCGCGAGCAGGTCTATCAAGGGCCCGATTGGGTTTCAGGCACGGCATTTGAGAACGAGAAGACGCTGCTGGTCACCAATGCGCGTAGCCGCTCGCTGGTGCGGGTGCACCTTGATCAGCTCGACACTGCCGTTGAAATGGTTGCCTCGCTCGCTGAGATTGCGCCCTATGGCATCAACGACATGGTCTGCACGCCAGCGGGCGTCTGCTTCATCGATACGGTCAGTTTCGATTTCGTCGCCTATGCTCGCGGCGAGATCGCGGCCCAACCTAGCGTGCTGGCCCGCGTCGATGCCGATGGCCACGTTTCCGTGGCCACGACGGAGGTGAATTTCCCCAACGGCATGGTGATCACGCCCGACGGCAAGCGCCTGCTGGTGGCAGACTCGCTTGATCAATGCATCCACGCCTTCGCGCTCGCCGCCGATGGAACGCTCAGCCAACGGACCTGTTTTGCCGCGCTGCCGGGCGAGATGCCGGACGGCATGTGCCTGGATGCCAGCGGTGCCGTCTGGGTCGCAGGCCATGGCCGCGTGGTGCGGGTCGCCGAGGGCGGCACTGTGCTGGAGCAGGTCGACATGGGCACCACCTTGGCCACTGCCGTTGCCCTGGGCGGTGCCGATGGCCGCACGCTGTTGATCACTGCCTCGGACAGCTATGACCGCTCGGTGATGGCGGGCAATCCGACCGGGCGACTGTTTACGGTGCAGGTGGACGTACCGGGCGCCGGCCTTCCGTCGGTCTATTGAAGGGAACTGGTGTTATGACACAGCGACTGGCCGGCAAGACGGCCCTCATCACCGGGGCGACATCGGGCATGGGCGTCGACGTCGTCCGGCGCT
>JACDQK010000325.1 GCA_015657645.1 Novosphingobium sp. | reverse complement strand
GGGCTGCGCGCGATCTCGCAATCCGTTTATGCGCGGTCGCGGAAAAGGGATTGGGGACGAAGTCCAGCACTGACCCGGCGCAAGTGATCGACAATCCCAAAATACCAGCTACCGATCTCACACCGGATTTCTCAGAATGGGGCGCCCCATTTAGCAGCACTCCAAGGTACCGCGGCAGCACTGTATGCGTTGTCGAGAATGCTGATGTGACCTTCATCATTCGATACAGCGGGCCTGACGATATTTTAAGCAAAGACTCACCTCGAAAGGATGAGGAAGCATTCAGACTGAATGTTTCGGTGAGCCAGGCTATAAAAGAGTAGCAACTTCCGGTACAAATTCCGAATTACGGTGCCAGTTGGGAATTACGGTACCACAATTACGGTGCCAGTTTACTAAATGCACTAAACCCCCACCACCAGCTAGCCCCGCGACGTCCACTCCCTCCGTCCGCACGCCAGGCGACCGATCCTCACGCTTGATCCGCTGGCCGACCCTTATTCCGGCAAATTTCTGCCTAGGCGTGATCTGCGTCACGGCCCTGCTCCGGCGAATCCCCTAGTCAGTTCCTGCGACCCACCGGCGCGAGCCTTTCCGCCGGCAACTTTGCCCCCGTGCCCCTCGGTGCGGGGGCTTTTTATTGTGGATCAGGGTTGTGGCGCGGGTCAGCCGCGCGCGCGCTTTCCAGTACTTCGCCGGTCACCGGATAGCCCGCGTCGTGCGGGATCCGCAGCCACTTCTGCCCATCTTCCTCGGTGACGAAGGGGGTGATCATCTGGCTCGGGAACTCTTCGACGTGGGCCACGGCCTCGTCAAAGCTGCCGAACTGGGCCAGCCGTTCCAGGTTGCGGCGGGTCGGGAAGATCACGCTGATCCGGCCGGCTTCGGCATGGTCCAGCGCTTCGGCCGCGCTGGTCCAGAACAGGCTGGTGTTCTCGGTTTCATCGACCAGCAGGTCGACCGCCCCGGTGCCGAGATCGGCGAGATAGAAGCGCGTGTCATAGATGCGCATGTGCCGGTGCTTGGGCCGCCAGCGCGCAAAGGGCACCAGCGCATCGAGATCGAGCTCCCATCCCATCGCGGCCAGCGTCGGGGCCAGCGTGCCCTCGGCCAGCAGGATTTCCCGGGCGCGGCGCGCTTCGTCGAGCGAGGGGCGCTGGCGGATGCCGACGACCAGGCCGGTTTCCTCCAGCGTTTCGCGCACGGCGGCGATCCGGGCGGCGAGTTCGTGGACCGCCTCCTCGTCAGCCGCGCCCAGTGCGGCGGCCAGCTCGCGGTCAGCATCGTCGACCCGGCCGCCGGGGAAGACCGCGGCCCCGCCGGCAAATTTCATGTTGGCCGAGCGTTCGACCATCAGGATTTGCGGCGCTCCGCCAGCGGCATCGCGGCGGAAGATCACCAGCGTGGCGGCGGGGGTGGCGGGCGGTTGTTCCCCGCTCTCATCATATTCAAGGTCCAGGCTCATCGCGGCGAAACGTGCCCGCCCCATGCCGCTTTGCCAAGCCGCTTTTCTATCAGGTTGGGGATTGTCGGCAGACTTTACACAGCCGGGCATGGTTAATTTTCCGGTGACCATGAAAGGCGGCGGAAATCGGCCATTCCGCAAAACTGGCACGGGGGCTGCATAGTATCTGGCACCCCCAAAGCAGTCTCGAATGAGGCGGGGCCGCACCGGTCTCCGCGGCCCCGCCTCCCCGAGAAACTCCCCCCAAAAACAACCACTTCCTGATCGCACTGCGCCGCATTCGCGTGTGGTGAACAGGCTCCTAACCCTGCCGTAAAACTTGCTTGACCTTTTGCGGCTAGCCCTGCGCTGGTGCGCGACCCGAACCCCGGGGCGCGGCACCTGTGGAGCGGGTACTTGTCGCCAGCGAATGCCGATTACGAGGCAAAGCCAAGATCCTGGCTGTTCGGCCCGATGGCCGGGCTGGCGGCCGGCGCGCTTGGTGTGCTCGTGCTGCTGTCGGTATTCCTGGTCCAGCGCTTTGACCGCGCGGCGACCGAGCGTGAGGAGCAAATGGTCGAGAACGGCTTTGCCGTGGTCAAGGCCGAGCTTAACCGGGTGGTCGCCACCCAGGTTGAATGGGACGGCGCGATCGCCAACCTCGACAATCGCTTCGATCCCGACTGGGCCGATTTCAACATCGGCAACTACCTCAACGTCTTCTACGGCTTCAGCAATGCCTATGTGCTGGGTCCGGACAATCGCGCCATCTATGCCTCAGCCAAGGGCGAGCGCGCCGATCTGGCGACCTACGCCCCGTTCCAGGCCGCGGCTGAAAGCCTCCTGCCCGAAGTGCGGGCCAAGGAGCGTGTGCGCCCCACGCCGGGCAAGCGGCCGGGCAAGAACAACATCATCATTCCCTCAATCCAGGCCAGCCGGATCGCGCTGGTCGATGGTCGGCCCTACATCGTCTCGGCGACGCTGGTGCAGCCCGATTTCGGCGAGGACCTGCCAAAGGGGCCGCGCGCTCCGGTCGCCGTAGCTGTCAAGCCGATCGACCAGGCCATGCTCAAGACCTTTGCCAATCGCTATCTGCTGGAAGACCTGGTGGTGCGGTCTCCGGAAGCCATCTCTGCTGCCGATGGCAAGCTGGTGCTGAGCGATCGCGCCGGGACGCCGATCGCCGCCGTGACCTGGGTCCCGCAGCGGCCGGGCACCATGCTGCTGACCCAGTTGGCCGCCCCGCTGATCCTGCTGCTGGGAATGCTGGCAGCATTGGCCTGGCGGGTGATCGAGCGCGGCTCGGCGGTCGCCTCGGACCTGATCGCCAGCGAGGCCCGGGCCAAGCATGCCGCCTTCCACGACAGCCTGACCCGGCTGCCCAACCGCGCCTATCTGTTCGAGCGGCTGGGCCAGTCGCTGCGCCGGGTCGAAGGCCCTGAAACCGCGCTGGCGGTGCTCTGCGTCGATCTCGACCGGTTCAAGGAAGTCAACGACACGCTGGGCCACAATGCCGGCGATGCGCTGCTGGAAGCCATGGCCGAGCGGCTCCGCCAGGCTTGCAGCGAGGCGATCTGCGTGGCCCGGCTGGGCGGCGACGAGTTCGTGGTCCTGCTGGAGACCAGCGACGAGGCCGCCGCGCTGGTGCTGGGGCGGCGGATTGTCCGCGCGGTGTCCGAACGGGTGGTCAGCGAATATGGCAAGATCGAAGTCGCCTGCTCGATTGGTCTCGCCTACATCGACCAGCCCGGGGTGGAGCCGAGCGAGGCGCTGCGCTGGGCTGACGTGGCGCTCTATCGCTCCAAGCAAACCGGCGGCCGGCGCGTCAGCCGGTTCAGCCCTGATATGGACCAGGCGCTGCGCCACCGCCTCCAGCTCGAAGTCGAACTGCGCGAGGCGGTCGGGACCGACCAGTTCTCGATGGTCTACCAGCCGCACTTCGATCGCCGCCGCACGCTCAAGGGTTATGAAGCGCTGCTGCGCTGGAACCACCCGGAGCGCGGTGCGATCTCGCCCAGCGTCTTTGTCCCCCTGGCTGAGGACAGCGGGCTGATCATGGTGCTGGGCGAGCACGTGCTGCGGCAGGTCTTTGCCGAGACCCGGCACTGGCGCGGGGTCAAGATCGCGATCAATGTCTCGGCAGTCCAGTTGCGCGCACGCGGGTTTGCGGCCCAGGTCATGCGGATCATCGCCGCATCCGGCGCCAATCCGCGCAGCTATGAAATCGAAGTGACCGAGACCGCGCTGTTGGGCGATGACCAGGAGACGATCAGCAACATCGATGCGCTGAAGCGAATGGGCTTCACGATTGCGCTAGATGATTTCGGGACCGGCTTTTCCAGCCTCAACGTGCTGCAGCGCTTCTCGGTCGACAAGATCAAGATCGACTGCTCGTTCGTCGCGGCGCTCGGTGCTGGGCGCGGCTCGGAAGCGCTGATCGACGCGATCGTCAACCTGGCGCGCGGGCTCGACATGATCGTGGTGGCCGAAGGGGTCGAAACCGAGGCGCAGTGGGATCACTTGCTCAAGGCCGGCTGCCGCCAGTTCCAGGGGCATCTGCTCGGCCGGCCGCAACCGGCCGCAGCGATCGACCGCAAGCTACCGGCGCTGCGTTCGGCCAGCGCGGCCTGATCGCTCAGGCCTGCGGGGCAATCCCGGCGTCGGTGACCAGCTGCTGGAGCTCGCCGGCCTCGTACATTTCCATCATGATGTCGCTGCCGCCAACGAATTCACCTTTGACGTAGAGCTGAGGGATCGTCGGCCAGTCCGAAAAGGCCTTGATGCCCTGGCGGATTTCCATGTCCTGCAGCACGTCGACGCCCTCAAAGGGAACGCCCAGGCGCTCCAGGATCGCCACGGCCCGGCTGGAAAAGCCGCACTGCGGGAACAGCGGCGTGCCCTTCATGAACAGCACGACGTCGTTGGAATTGACGATCTCGGCAAGGCGGGTGTTGGTGTCCGACATTATTGAAGCTCCTTGCCGCCTCAGTTGGGGACGGCAGTGGTCAGTTGCAAGGCGTGAAGTTCACCGCCCATCCGGCCCCCGAACGCGGCATAGACCAGCTTGTGCTGGGCCACGCGCGGCTTGCCGACAAAGGCGGCTGACACGACGTGCGCCGCCCAGTGATCGTTGTCACCGGCCAGGTCCGTCAGCGTGATCTGCGCATCGGGCAGGGCGGCGCGGATGATCGCTTCAATCTCGGCAGCGGGCATGGGCATGGAGTAATCCTCAGCCCATCAACGCGCGGCGGGCTTCGATCAGCTTGGCTTCCAGCGCGGTGCGGATGTCGCCTTCCGAAACTTCGACGCCGGCGCTGGTCAGGTCGCCCAGCAGCTTGCGGATTACGTCTTCGTCGCCGGCTTCCTCGAAATCGGCCTGGACCACGGCCTTGGCATAGGCTTCGGCTTC